>NZ_CP045403.1:3477611-3782722 GCF_009363695.1 Bacillus sp. THAF10
TGGACCTGTCCTAGCATTCCTCTTTGGCGCTGATTTGGCTACACTTGCGGAACAAAATGGCATTTCGACACGACGAGGGGTTGTTACCGGAATAATCACAGATGAGGACATTGTACCAAACGATGAAGGAATCGATTCTGTAAAAGATTTAATCAAAGCTATGGAAAAAAAGAAAACGTATGTAAATGTTCATACGGAACAAAATCTGGGTGGGGAAATCAGAGGCCAAATTATTCCTTTAAAATTCCATCACTGTTAGTCAAAAAAAAACACAACTTTGTCACTCGGTATGACAAAGTTGTGTTTTGTTAATCGTGCTTTTGGCAACACAATATTAGAAATTAATGTAGTGAGCAGGGTTAACTGCGTTGGATTTTGATCCGTTCCAAGAGCCTTTGTGAAGCTCAAAGTGTAAGTGAGGACCTGTGGAGAAACCAGTGTTCCCCATATATCCAATTGTTTGACCCTGTGACACGCTTGTACCAGCTGGTAAGCCTTGAGCTTCCAAGTGGGCATACACAGTTGTCCACGTTTGGCCATTGATGTAATGCGTGATGAATACTACATATCCATAGGAGTCAGAATAATAGGATTGGAAGATCGTTCCTGGAGCTGAAGCTACAATAGGAACAGCGCCTGGTTGACCTCTTTTACTAATATCTACTCCAAAGTGATTTCCTCCACGAGTACCAAATGAGTCAGATACTCTGCCTGTAGCTGGACGAATCCACGTACTATTGGATGGTGCTGGTGGTGGAGAAGAAACTGTTTCTGGACTTGAAGAACCACCAGAGTTTGCTTGTTTGGCACGTGCTGCAGCTTCTTCCGCTTTTCTGCGTTCTTCTGCTTTTCTGCGCTCTTCTGCTTCTCTTCTCGCTCTTTCTTCTGCTGCCTTAATTTCCGCACGAATTGCTTTTTCTTGAGCAGCAAGTACTTCTGCTTCGTTTTCTAATTCATAAATTTGTGATTGTGTTTCTTCCACTTTAATAACAAGCTTGTGCATTACTTTATCTTTTTCTTTGATTTGGCTTTGCAGCTCAGCTTCCATATTTTCTAAATCGACTAATTGTTGTTCAAGGGACAATAATTGTTCCCGGACTTCTTGCTCTTTTTCTTCAAGTAGCTTCAAGTCATCTTGATGAGCTTTTAGAATATCACGATCTGCTTGTACAATGGTTGCTACCGCTCCAACACGGTCAATAAAATCACCAAAGCTTTGTGCACCTAGTAAAACATCTAAATAGTTTACGGCTCCTCCACCCTCTTGGAAGGAACGAGCGCGATCTTCTAGAAGCTCATTTCTCTTTTCAATTCTTTCTTTAAGGACCTTGATTTCTTCTTTTAACTTTTCAATTTCCTTACGAGTTGTGTCGATTTCTTCTTTTTTGGCACTGATTTTACCTTTTGTCTCAGAAACAGCTAGGTCTAAGCGCTTAATTTCTTGCTCGAGATCTTTTTTCTCAGCTTCAAGCTCTTTTACCTCTTCTTGTTTTTTCGATTTAGTAGAATCATTGTTCCATCTTTGCTTTTTTACATCTTCCAGTCGTTCCTGCATTTCATTGGCAGATACCTTTTCTGTTAGACCGGAAGAGAAAAATCCAGAAAAGCCAATAACTGCGGCAATAGCAACGATACCAAACTTTCTTCTCATCCCTTACTTCCCCCTAAGCTTAAATCCCTTCTTCAGGAGCAACCCCGCCCCTGAAGAATCTCTTTTTATTTGATAAATCTATACCTTTAGGAATTTGCGAACAGACATCATACTTCCCCAAACACCGATAAATGCTCCAATCGCCACCAGTATGGCAATGACCTGGAATGCAAATGGGTAGAAAGGAAGTAATTGAATAAATGTGCCTTGCACTCTTGGTTGTATTAAATCTATTAAATAATAGTAGGATGTTAGGATAAGTCCAATAGGAACAAGAGATCCCAGAACTCCCAGCCACAACCCTTCTAAGAAAAATGGCCAACGGATAAATCCGTTTGTTGCTCCAACAAGCTTCATAATTTCAATTTCTTTTCTTCTTGCAAAAATAGTAATCTTAATGGTGTTGGATATTAAGAACATCGCGGTAAAAACAAGGCCAAGAATGAGGGCAAGTCCTATGTTTCTTGCAATCTCAAACACTTTGAAAAGTCTTTCTACCGTTTCCGCTCCATAAATGACCTTATGGGTATGGTCAAAGCTGTCAATTTTTTTTGCAACCTTTATGGTGTCTTGAGGAGTGGAGGTTTTTACGATAAAGACATCGTACAGCGGGTTATTCTGTTCAAACAGTTCAAACGCACTGCCATCCTCACCAAAGCTGTCCACTAAGCTTTTTAGCTCATTTTCTTTAGAAGAGAAATCTACTGTTTCTACTTCGGATAAATTGGTGATTTGCTCTCTCAATTTGTCTTGATCAGCTTTTTCTGCCGTTAGATCAATATGAACTTTGATTTGTACATCATTTTCAATTTCAGATGCAACATTATTCAAGTTCATCATCAGGACAAGAAATACACCAACAAGCAAAAGTGTTACCGTTACAGCACTGACGGATGCAAAGGTCATCCAGCCATTACGCGCCAAGCTTTTTCCGCTTTCCTTTAGGTGCCTTGACAGAGTTCTAGGCTTCATAACCATAGTCCCCCTCTGCCTGGTCACGCGCGATCCTTCCATTTTCAATTGCAATTACACGCTTCTTGATGGTGTTAACAATCTCTCTGTTGTGCGTAGCCATTACTATTGTTGTGCCTTTGTTGTTGATTTCTTCAAATATGCTCATAATTTCCCATGATGTGTCAGGATCAAGGTTCCCTGTTGGCTCATCGGCAATCATCACTTTTGGGTTATTTACAATGGAACGTGCGATAGAGATACGTTGCTGTTCTCCACCTGAAAGCTCATTTGGAAGATGACGGGCCTTGTGCTTGAGCTTTACAAGGTCTAACACTTCCATTACACGCTTCTTAATATTTTTCGGGCTTTCTTCAATTACCTCAAGCGCAAAAGCTACATTTTCATAAACCGTTAGCTGCGGTAAAAGCTTGAAGTCCTGAAAGACAACTCCGATGTTTCTTCTTAAAATTGGAACTCGCTTTTCTTTAAGCTTTGAAAGATTTACTCCATCTATAATAATGCTTCCGCTAGTTGGTTTTTCTTCACGGTACATCATTTTGATGAAGGTGGACTTTCCTGCTCCACTCGGTCCCACTACATAAACAAACTCGCCTGGTTTAATTTTTATATTGATACCATCCACAGCTTGTACGCCGTTTGGGTATTTTTTAAAAACATCTTGCATTTCAATCATTTAATCACCTTTTGGGTAAAAATTTGAATCTCATTGCAAATCCCAGCGTTTCGACATTTTTCTCCTTGGGATGTATGTAAAAGCAATAAGGGAAATCTCCATATACCGCATTTCGTCATTGCGTATGTATATTAAAACTAAAATTTCCGCATAAATTCACTCTATTATTATAGCATCTATTTCGACAAAATAAGAGTATTTATTATTACAGTTTCTTTTCATTTCTGATATAACATTGGAAATAGAGGGGGTTGTTTCCTGTTTTTAGGAAAGGTGTCGAAATATAATGTCGGTTTTCAACGGAAAAAGAGAGAGAGTTTCATTCAAGCAAAAGGCTGTTTTCGTAAACTTTGTTGCTACTGCGTAAAGTTAAGCAACACGTAATCGACATTGCTGTCGTGCTCTTTTCGTAGAGGAAGTTTTAATTATGTGGCAACTTTTCTTCTAATAATAACTGGAAAAAGTCTAAAAGCGGATTTTTTCCTAGTTTAATAGCAACAAGCTTTTAGAAAAAAGCGAAGCAAAAAAATTAGGACCTTCCGTTTTGTCGGAAAGTCCATTCTTTTCGCTTATTTATGCTCTGCTAACCAGCCTGCAAGTGTTGCCGCTTCATTTTCATCATTAATTACTACCGGCATAGATCCTTTACCATTTAAAATGATGTTTTTAATTTCTTCCTCACTATATTTACTGCCGACTTTTTGAAGGCTTGGTCCGCTACCACCCTCCATGTTTCCGCCGTGACAGCCAATACAGCTTTGATTAAACAGCTCTTCTGCTTCAGCATTTTCTACCATCGCGAACTCGCCGTCACCTGATGTTTCCTTGCCTTCATTTCCACCGCCACCACAAGCAGCTAAAGTAATTAAGGATGTGCCTAAAACAAATGCCATAAAGTACTTTTTCAAAGATAAGTCCCCCATTCAGAGATGTAATTATTACCAAGAATGGTTATATTATAACCTAATTACTCTCTTTTAAAACCCTCTCCAAGTACCTCAGAAGCGTTCGTTACAACGACAAAGGCAGACGGGTCAATGGTGCGCACCACTTGTTTCAATTTTGTGAATTCTGTTTGGTCCACCACACACATTAAAACAGGAAGTTCCGTTTCTGTATAACCGCCATATGCAGAGAGCTTCGTAACTCCTCTGTCAATTTTCGTAAGAATTGCAGCTTTTACTTCTGCTTCTTGCTTGGTAATGATGATTGCCATTTTCGAATAACCAAGACCTACCTGAACAAAATCAATCGTTTTACTTGTCACAAAGAGACCAATCAATGCATACATTCCAAGCTCTAAATTAAACACAAATGCAGATGAAATGACGATAAGGCCATCAATAATTGCCACACATGCACCAAGCGTCAAGCCTGTATACTTGTGAATGATTTGCGCAGCAAGGTCTGTTCCCCCAGTGGATGCACGCCCACGAAAAACAAGACCTAAACCGAGTCCGACCCCGATTCCACCAAATAAACTACCGAGTAGCGGGTCCTTTGTAGCAGGGTCCATTCCACTTGTCCAAAGAACGATGAGCGGTAAAGTAATGGTTCCTACTAAGGTCTTTAGTCCAAACTGCTTTCCTAATAAAAATACCCCTGCTAAGAAAAGAGGAATATTAAAGCACAATTGCACAATCCCTGGCTCCCAGCCAATGACAGCATCGAGTATGGTACTGATTCCACTTACTCCACCAGAAGCAACCCTGTTAGGTAGCAAGAACAAGTTAAACGCCAAAGCCACAATGGCAGAACCGAGGATAACATATGTATATTCTTTTACACGCTGATATAGAGGATTTACTGTATACCCATTTCTATTTTTACGACTCACGTTGATGAACCTCCAAAGAAGCATTTTTAACACATAACGAGCAAGAGTATAGCACGGGTTCATGCGGGTGTAAATGGCATTGATATAACGTGGTAAAGCGTTAAATAATAAGGGTTGTGATGGTTTGTACTTAGTTTTTCCTATTGAAGTGGGGATATGCGAAGACAGAAAAAACACCCTTAAGCAAAATGCTAAAGGGTGTTATATCTCCTATTACAATTTTGAACGCAAATATGCATCAATGAATGGATCTAAATCGCCGTCCATCACTGCTTGCGTATTACCGACCTCGAAACTTGTTCGATGATCTTTTACCATAGAATATGGATGGAACACGTAAGAACGGATTTGCGAGCCCCAGCCGATATCTTTTTGTTCGCCACGAATTTCATCGAGCTCCGCTTGTTGCTCATCCAGCTTCTTTTGATAAAGTTTAGCCTGCAACATTTTCATCGCACGCTCACGGTTCTTAATTTGCGAACGTTCCGTTTGGCAGGTTACGACTACTCCTGTTGGCGTGTGAGTGATACGAACAGCAGAGTCGGTGGTGTTGATGTGCTGTCCACCCGCACCACTTGCGCGATACGTATCAATTTTCAAGTCTTCTGTGCGAATATCAATTTCAATATTGTCATCAAATTCCGGCATTACTTCACAGGAGACAAAGGAAGTATGACGGCGCCCGGAGGAGTCAAACGGCGAGATGCGCACAAGGCGGTGTACACCTTTTTCTGCTTTTAAATATCCATAGGCGTTATGCCCTTTGATTAACAAGGTAACACTCTTGATACCAGCTTCATCACCTGGAAGGTAATCGAGTGTTTCGACTTTAAAGCCTTTACGCTCTGCCCAGCGCGTGTACATGCGAAGGAGCAAGGAGCCCCAGTCCTGCGATTCCGTACCACCTGCTCCTGGGTGCAGTTCTAAAATGGCATTGTTTTTATCATGCTCGCCACTTAGTAATAATTGAAGCTCAAATTTATTAAAATCTTCAGCTACCGTTTTTATCTCACTTGCCAGTTCTGCTTGAAGGTCAGCATCTGGCTCTTCTTTTACAAGCTCATATGTTAACTGCAGGTTTTCATAGTTCTCGCTTAATTCATGAAACTGCGCTACTGGTTCTTTCATTGCATTTGCTTCATTAATTATCGCTTGAGCCTCATTTTGATTGTTCCAAAATTCCGGATTGGACATTTCATTATCTAACTCTGCAATACGGCGTTCCTTTGCCTCTAAGTCAAAGGGACCCCCTAAATTCAACTAATCGCTTAGCCATTTTTTCTAACTCGTGCCGAATTTCTACTAATTCCATTTCCTTCACCTCATAATTTCTTTCCTGTGTTTTCTGACAGGGCAACTAATACCTTATCATATCGTATTTAAATGAAATAAAAAAGTACCTAGGAAAAAGAAAAGCAGAGCTTAATTAGCCCCACTTTTCTTAGCTGCTTTGGTTATTTGCCGCAGCAGTTTTTATATTTTTTGCCACTTCCACAAATGCATGCGTCATTACGGCCAACATCCATTGCTTTCTTCATTGGCTTTTTCTTAGGAGGCTCTCCGCCGCCTTCTTTCGGTTGCACCGCTTGGCCTTTCGCCACTTCTTCACGCTTTAGGTTGTTGCGGATTTGCGCTTTCATCACATACTTCGCCACATCTTCCTCTATCGCTGCAATCATGGCTTCAAACATTGCAAAGCCTTCAAATTGATATTCACGGAGCGGGTCGATTTGTCCGTATGCACGCAGGTGAATACCTTGACGAAGCTGATCCATCGCATCGATATGATCCATCCACTTGCTATCCACTGCACGCAAGACAACAACTTTCTCAAATTCGCGCATTTGCTCAGGAGAAAGCTCAAGCTCTTTTTCACTGTAGCGCATCTTAACTTTTTCAATAATAATTTCTGAAATTTCCTCTGGCTCTTTACCACGAATATTGTTTAGTGTAACATCGCCCTCTTCAAGAAGGTTTGCATCCACATAATCGATGATTCCTTGCAGGTTCCAATCCTCTGGCACCTCATCTTTCGGCGTGTAAAGACCCACTTGACGCTCAATAGCAGAAACAAGCATTCTTTCCACCACTTCACGAAGGTTTTCAGAATCGAGTACTTCAAAACGCTGCTTGTAAATTACTTCACGTTGTTGACGCAGAACATCGTCGTATTGCAGAAGCTGCTTACGTGCATCAAAGTTATTTCCTTCCACACGTTTTTGAGCAGATTCTACCGCACGAGACACCATCTTACTCTGGATAGGCTGGGTATCATCCATCCCTAAACGTTCCATCATCGTTTTCATGTTGTCAGAGCCAAAGCGACGCATCAGCTCATCTTCCATTGAAAGGTAGAATTGCGTAACACCAGGGTCTCCCTGACGACCAGAACGACCACGAAGCTGATTATCAATACGGCGGGACTCATGACGCTCAGTACCTACAACTGCAAGACCGCCTACTTCCTTCACACCTTCGCCAAGCTTAATATCGGTACCACGTCCGGCCATGTTGGTCGCGATGGTGACCGCACCTTTTTGCCCTGCATCTAAAATAATATCCGCTTCACGTGCGTGGTTTTTTGCGTTTAGAACATTATGCTTAATGCCGCGTTTCGTAAGTAATTTTGAAATCACTTCCGACGTTTCAATCGCTACGGTACCAACTAGTACTGGCTGACCATTTTTGTTACGCTCAGCAATATCATCGGCAACGGCATTAAATTTACCTTCAATTGTTTTGAAGATAAGGTCTGCACGGTCATCACGAATGATTTCCTGATTTGTAGGAATGGCAACAACGCTCATATTGTAAATATTACGGAACTCTTCTTCCTCTGTTTTCGCTGTACCAGTCATCCCTGAAAGCTTTTCGTACATACGGAAGTAGTTTTGGAACGTGATCGTTGCAAGAGTCATGCTTTCGTTCTGGATATCTAAGCCTTCTTTAGCTTCAATTGCTTGGTGCAGACCATCAGAATAACGACGTCCCTTCATTAAACGACCGGTAAACTGGTCAACAATGACAACCTCGCCTTCCTGAACAACATAATCCACATCGTTTTGCATCGTGACATGCGCTTTTAATGCTTGATTGATATGATGGTTGATGGAAACATTCGAAATATCATAAAGGTTTTCAATACCAAATGCTTTTTCCGCCTTCGTAATACCGTCCTCTGTTAGCTGTACTCCCTTTGTTTTTACATCATACGTGTAGTCCACATCCTGCCCGAGCGTGCGAGCAAACGCATTTGCCTGCAGATAGAGCTTGGCTGATTTTTGAGCACTACCTGAAATAATCAATGGCGTACGTGCTTCATCAATCAAAATGGAGTCCACCTCATCTATGATGGCATAGTGAAGCGGGCGTTGTACCATTTGTTCCTTGTACAGCACCATATTGTCACGAAGATAGTCAAAGCCAAATTCGTTATTTGTTCCATAAGTTATGTCTGCCTTGTAGGCTTCAATTTTTTCATCACGGGAAAGACCATTTAGGTTAAGACCAACTGTTAAACCAAGGAATTCATAAAGCTGTCCCATTTCCGTCGCATCACGGCTTGCCAAGTATTCGTTGACCGTAACAACATGGACGCCTTTTCCAGTGATTGCATTTAAGTAAACAGGCATGGTCGCCGTTAGCGTTTTACCTTCCCCAGTTTTCATTTCGGAGATGTTCCCTTCATGTAAGGCAACGCCCCCCATTAACTGAACTTTATAAGGATAAAGCCCCAACACACGCTTAGACGCTTCACGGACTACCGCAAAAACCTCCACAAGCAAATCATCAAGACTTTCCCCTTTTTCATAGCGACCTTTAAATTCAGCCGTTTTTTCACGTAGCTGCTCATCGCTTAATTTTGCTACATCACCACTAAGGGAATCAATCTGATCTGCCATCTTATCCAAACGCTTTAATTGACGCTTATTCATATCAAATACTTTATTCAGTAAACCAAGCATACAAACGCTCCTCTGTAACTATAGTCGTATAGCCAATTTAATATATAAATTTTAACACTTATTAGGGGGAGGTACAACATATTGCCAAGTCTAAGCCCCACAAAGTCCTATATTTCATTGTAATTAGAACTTGTCAAGAAGATTTTTGTCGAATGATAGAAAATTTTCTGTATTCCTTTTTTAGTAAACTCCCTTTATAATCAATCTGTCATAAAAAATACTAGACAAAATCGGAGGAACCAAAACGTGTTGAAAAGCAAATTTTTTGTCGTTGTTCTAGCCTTTGTTTTTGCTTTATCATCTTTGGGGGCAACTTATACCCATGCAAGCAGCTCTTACTTTGCTGATGCGAACCTCGAAACTGCTGTAAAAGACAGCCTTGATGTGGACACACTAACGGAGGAAAGCTTTGCTGAGTTTTTCGAGCTAAATGCAACGGATTATGGAATTACTAGTTTACAAGGTTTAGAGACTCGTGGGACAAACCTTGAGTATGTATCATTAGATAATAACAAAATTAAAGATGTTTCACCTCTTCAAAAACTAACAAATATTGGATTTTTAGACCTTTCCTTTAATGCTATCGAGAACATTAAACCATTGGTTGGTCTTTCTGAAACATTCCTTTTCTTGTCATACAACAACATTTCAGATTTATCAGCTTTTAAAGGGAAAAAATCTGTTTTACTTGACCTTTCCGGAAACAACATAACAGACCTTTCTCCATTGAAAGATGTAAAAGAAGGTTTCATTGATATTTCAGAAAATCCATTGAATGAAGCGTCACTTGCACTTATTAAGGAACTTGAGAATCAGGATGGTTTAACCATTTTCCATGATGGTTCTAAATTCGTTGACCGCCTTTCAGGTAAATCTAGATTTGAAACAGCAGTTGCTATTTCAGAATCTATTTGGTTTGAAGCTGATACAGTTGTCATTGCAAACGGTTTAAACTTTCCTGATGCTCTTGCAGGTGGACCACTTGCTTACTCTCTAAATGCACCAATCTTATTAACTCGCCCAGATTCTTTGCACGCTGCAACAAAGGACGAGATTCTACGTCTAGGTGCAAAAAATGTAGTCATCCTTGGTGGCGAGGCAGCAATTTCTAAAAAAGTTGAAAATCAACTAAAAGCATTAAGCAAAAACATGTCTGTTAAACGTATTGCCGGTGCTGACCGCTATGAAACTGCAAAGAAAATTGCAGATGAAATGGGCACAAAACATGAGGAAGTAGTAGTCGTAAGTGGCAGAAACTTCCCTGATGCTCTTTCCATTGCACCTTATGCAGCAATGAATAATCTACCAATTTTGTTGGTTGCTCCTGATAAGGTTCCTGCTTCAACAAAAACAGTTTTAAAAAATGCATCTAACACACTTGTAATTGGTGGTTACGCAGCTGTTGGTAAAAGCCTAGAAAAACAATTCAAAAATCCATATCGTATTTCTGGTGCAAACCGCTATGAAACTGCTGCGCTAGTTATGGAAGAATTAGAAATGGACCCAACTTACGTTTACGTAGCGAACGGTCGTGGATTTGCCGATGCATTAACAGGATCTGTACTTGCAGGCATGTTTGAATCTCCTTTACTATTGGTAAATCCTGACGAAGCTCCTGAAGCTACTATGGATGTAGTAGAAGCTTACAATATCAACAACTTTACGATTCTTGGTGGAGAAGCTTCTGTACCTGAGTTTGTGGTTGAGCAACTTTTAAGATAATTTTTGAAAAAACTCTGCTTCCTATTTAGGTGGCAGAGTTTTTTATTTCGACATTATTTCCTAAGAAATTTAGACAAATGATTCATAGGCAAATTTTGCAAGGACCATAGCAAGGGCCATATTAAAAGGGACCCATAGTTAGGGTCCCTTGTTTATTAGTAGGATTCAATTAAACCATATTTTCCGTCATTTCGTTTGTACACCACATTTGTTTCGTTCGTTTCCGCATTCAGGAATACGAAGAAGTTGTGACCAAGTAAGTTCATTTGTAGGATGGCTTCCTCGCTATCCATTGGCTTCAAGTTGTAGCGCTTCGTACGAACTAAATCTGCTTCGTCTTCTTCATCCGCCACCGCTACACTCGCTGGAGCACCGTTATCAATAACTTCGTTAAACAAGTATTTAGGCGATCCCGTATCTCTCAGCTTACGGTTCACCTTGGTTTTATGTTTTCGGATTTGTCTTTCTAATTTATCTACGACAAGGTCAATCGCTGCGTATAAATCTTCGTGACTTTCTTCTGCTCGTAAGACAAGGCCTGTCATAGGAATGGTTACTTCAATTTTTTGTTGGTTGTTGTAAACTTTCAAGTTTACTTTACTTTCTGCATTGTCAGTGGAATCAAAATAGCGTTCAATCTTTCCGATCTTATTTTCTACATAATCCCGGATTGCTGGAGTTACCTCAATGTTTTCGCCGCGAACGTTGTACTTCATAAATCGAACTCCTCCTTTTGTTCCTGTCTGGACAATAAACTCGCCAAACATTCAGCCTACAAATTCCTTCCAATGTTAACGGAAGGTTAAGCTTATTTAAAAGCTATGTAAACATATTTCTACAATACCCAACAGAATTCCTGCCTAAACGTAAAATTTATGTGAAGATTTTAAGAACCCGTCAAAAGCCTATTCTGATGGGGTGAAACAAATATATGCAGGACATTGGTAAAACTTTCTTGATTAAAAAGAAAAAACCCTCAAAAAATTTTAAGGGTTTTAGTTCCGTTTATCATAGTACATTCCATCAGCAGTCGGAGCATTGTAGGGTTTCCCATAGGCACGAACTGATTTTCGAGACTGTTGGACCTGTCCCCATTCTTTTTTTAGCTGCTTTTGGTATGCTTCCAATTTTGAGGGGATAGATTGACTAGCTAAGGCAATCTTTTTACCGATCATCATTTCTTCCTCAGAAAAAGGAGGAGAAAGTGTAGAAATGAGTTGGTCTCTAAGCTCCAACACTTTGTCTATTTCTTCAATAAAGGATTCTCGTTTTTCATCCTCACTTGGTAACGGACGTTCTAAAAGAGTTAAAAGATGTATTGTTACTTTTTCTAAATTTTTTACCACGCCCATTAGGCTTGGCCACCTTGCGCAAAAGCTTGCTGACGGGAAGTCTGAATTACCTGTTTCCAAGCGTCACGGAAATCGGTCATATGACTCTCGACTTCTTCAACAACCTTGACGTCATTTTTAACATTTGCATCAATTAACCGTCGGAGCATGTATTCATACATAATCATCATTGATTTACCAACCTCTTGGGAGGTGTCCAACGTCACCATAAGCTCCTGAATAATTTTTTGCGCTTTAATTAAGTTGGTGTTTTTCATCTCGATGTTTTTTTCTTCTATCCCTTTTTTTGCCATCTTCATGAATTTTAAGGCGCCGTTATATAGCATTAATGTCAGCTCCCCAGGGGAAGCGGTGTTAACTGAATTCTGTTGGTAGGCTTGATATGGATTTTTCATTGCCATTGTTGTTCACTCCTTATGTTCAGCCACTGAAAAATTGACTCATTAATTGTGTGGATTGTTGATTTGCTTGTCCGATGGCTTTTTCCATTGCAGTGAATTGGCGCCAGTAGCGGTCCTCTACTGTTTGCATGCGACGTTCAAATGCGGAAATTCGTTGGTCGACATTTAAGAGCTCGCGGCCAATGGTAAACTGTTGTTGTGTTCTGGTGGCATTTCCTGCACGCGCTTCAACACTACTGATGGTAGATCGTGCCGCGTCACGCATCTTTCTAGCAATCCCTAGGTCAGAGCCATTTTCCCCATTCGATGTAAATAGCTGCATTACTGAATTTGGGTCTTCGGCAATTGCCGTACGAAGCTTGTCTTCATCGATAACAAGCTTGCCTTTTTCAAGATAGTTTGCACTTGTCGTAATACCGATTTGTGCAAGCTGACTGAATGCCCCATTTAACCCTGAAACAGATTCATAGAGAGAATTCCGCATTTTCCCGAGCCCAGAAGAAAGGATAGAGTCATTGCGCAGCATCCCACTCTTTGCTTTTTCTTCCCACTGTTCGATCTGTTTTTCTGAAAGAGATTCCTGCTCTTCATCAGAAAGAGGTTTATAATCGCGGTAAACCGGTTCACCAATTTTACCATTAATTTTTTCAATAAGTTCATTGTATTTTGTTAAATAGTCCTTCACAGCGTTGAAGGTATGATCGGTGTCGTTTGCTACATTAATGACAGCAGACTCACCAGCAGCCGTGTTTTCTTTTAAGTTAAATGTAACACCATTGATCGTGAAGGTATTAGAGTTACGCTTTGTAGTGACTCCGTTGATGGTAACACTTGCAGCGGTTCCGCCGTTTTCTCTCGTTTCATCGAGATTCATTACACCAGTCAAAAATACCCCTTGAAACGCTATTTCATTCCCTGAGCTATTAAAATCGCCAGCTTCTCCCTTACTTAACACTAATCCACCATTATGCTCATCATAAAATGCAGTTAATCCTAGAGGAGAAGCATTAATTTTTGAAACGATTTCGTCCATTGTGGTATCTGCATGGAAATTAAATTCGTTATCAACCGCCTCTCCAGCCTGATTATAGGTGGTAATCGTGAAGCGATAGTTTGCAGGTACTTCTACTTCCGTTCCAGCATCTATTGTGTTATTGAAAATGATGTCACCTGTCGCTTCATCATAAAATGCTTGGTTTTTTCCAGCCTCAAACTTGTCCATACTATCGACCATCGTATAGGTTAAGGTTTCCCCTGCAACATTTTTCACTTTCACTAATGACATATCCGCAGGGTCTAGTCCTGTTCCAACTTGAATCCGGTCTGTTGCTGCTGCCAAAGTAGTTGGTGGAAGGGTTGGAGAAAGCGTATTATAGTTAGCAATATTTCCACGCTGCTCCCATAAGCTTTTCGAAGTATCAAGCTTTTCCGCTCCACTCATCATAGATGAAGCTGATGCATTGGTGGCGACCGTTGCAACCTGAACATTCGAAAGGGTATAGGAAACATTGGATGCACTAGAAACCGCTGTTGCTGACACCTTATCATTCGTTGATGTGACTTGCTTTTGAGAGTAAGTACGCTGAAGAGTCATATCAAAGGATTGATTGCTAAACTCATTCAGGAGCCTATTTACCTCGCGATACTCGTCTCGTTTCCACTCTAGCAACTGCTTTTGCTGAGTCAGTTTGTTCATTGGCATGCGCTGGGCCTTCATCAAGTCCGTTACCATTTGATTAATATCTAACCCACTCTGAAATCCAGTTAAACGCATATATTTCACCACCTAAATCTTTTTATCTACAAATAACCCCATATATTCTGTCATCGCTGCATACATATCTAAAAATTTCTTCGAAGGAATCTCGCGTATGACTTCATCGGTGGCAATATCCACCACTGTCACATAGTATTCCTCCAACTCATCATGAAGCTGAAAACGAACCGAAACATTCATTGGCTTCATAAACTCGTTCATGCCATCCACAATCGTTTCCATCTGTTGCTTACTTTGCTCTGGATGAGTCTTTTTCGTTTCCGTAATTGAATCTACAATCTTTGTTGAAACCGTTTCTTGCTTAACTTGTACCTTGAATGCGGGATCTAAGATGCTACCTATTGGCGAAATGTGCATACGGGTCCCCTCCGTGAAATGTTTACTCTAGTAGTAATATCGGAAGAACTATTGAAAGTTAAAGTAAAGATTTAAATTTATTCTTTATACTTTCATACCCAATATTCTTGATGTCTTCAGGAAAAATGGGAAGGAATTTATACCCCTTTAAATTTTGAAAGTATTGCATTTTTCTTTCAGACTTTTCTTTATACCCCTTGTATTTATCACTATGAAATAGGCCGAAATATTCAACGATAATAGATTGCTCTTGTAACTCTATAATCCAATCAGGATAATATCCTTCACCACTTACAGAATTTATGAATTTAGTTTTTTCTCTTGTAACTTCCGCATCCTTTAACCATTCCAATAGAAAATTGTGTATCTGTAACTCTTCCATTGAATCGCATAGTTGACCATCTACTCCCACATGTAATCTAAATTCTTCAGGAGAAAACGAATATTCCGGAAACGATTCAATAATCCACAGGTGAAATTTACTATCATAATGCCGATCAACCAAACTGATGAATCTAGGAAAAACCTTACGAAAATATGAACGTGTTAAGTTGGGAATGTTCTCCCTGTAGATATTTCTTTTGACACAAAAAGTTCGTAATGCTTGAATCCTATTTTCTTTGCTATACCAATATCTATTAGGAACTCTTTGGAACTCTGTCACCTCAAATTGCCCTGGGTACAGTTTGTTAACCAGTTCAATGGGAGATGCATTAAACTCTTGAATAAGACCGTATAGACCTTGTTCTTGGAAAAATGCCTTAGTGAAATATTTTGGAATGTCTTGATGAGGGATGTTGTGGTCTTTTAGAAGAGAGTTGATAGTGGTTCTTACATTTTGGATATCTTTCCAATATCTATTAGTTTTACGGAATTGTGCTTTGCTAAAATCAGCGGGGAATAAGGAACAGATTAATTGAGATGAGGAGCCTTTGTGTCTTTTTAAAAGGGTACCAAAATGGTAACGAATTAACAGTTCTTGGGTTACCTTAGTAGGTATCTCATGAAAACTAATATCTTCAGTCTCTATCATTTCAAAAATTCTCTTTCTTGCATTTTCTGCATTGTCCCAAAAACCTTGAGGAACACTCTTAAAATCGAAGACTGTGTATTCACCTGGATAAATGGCATTAATTAATTTAAAAAGTGAATTTCCATTTCTTTTAAGTGCGTTTGACATACCCCATTCTAATATTAATTCCATTGTTATGTTTTTGATAACATTTTCCTTTGTATAGCCATATCGTTGCATGCATTTTTCAAAGTGTTTCTTGATGTTTTCATTTATTGACCAATAGCCCTTAGAAACTCTACCAAAATCTGTTTCATTATAACAATCTTTATACACAAACATTATTAACATACGTATAGATGAAAAACGGTTCAGAATTCCTAATAATTTGTTGTCACATAATACTTGTCTAGAAACTTTAGGAATCTCTTTCTTATTTAACTTTAGCTTTTGTTCCACTAAAAATCGAACAACAATGATTATATTCATTTTTTTTAACCATGTACCTGACGGGAATGATTTTTTTCTTCCAGATAATACTTCTAAAAAGACTAAAACTATTTTTTGCTCGCTTAACAAGTTCGTCTTTATATTACGGTATTTATCTAATTCATCCATAAAATCACCTCTCAAATATTGTAACACAAAACGAACACACGTTCTAGTTGAAGTGTTTATTTTGAAAATAAATATAAAGACCCTCTTAAACTTAGAGGGTCTTCAATTAAAAAAGTGTCATTATGTTTTCATATCAATACTCTTTCCCAAACAAGGATTTGTATGTTGCGGAGTGATACTGCAAGAAGTAAAAAGATTTTTTACAACATTCCTTTGCTGTTCAGCATTAACCACTAACTTCTATAAAAGAAATGGTGCTGAATCCATACTTTGGCTCAATAACATATGCATCATAGCGACCATATAATTCCTCACTTAATTTAGAAAGATACTTTTTTCTAAATCCTTTCCAAATCATATGCAAAAGAGACCCTAGTAAATCTAGAGTCTCTTTTAAAGCTGATTTTAACGAAGAAGTTGTAATACTCCCTGTGGCTGCTGATTCGCTTGAGCTAACATAGCTTGAGCAGCTTGAGAAAGAATAGAGTTTTTAGTTTGATTCATCATTTCTTTCGCCATCGTGCGAACATTTGCTTTCACAAATGACCAGACTATATCTTCACCCTCTAATGTAGGGGTCGGGCACTTCGGATTCACAATGCTGATGTACATTGTTTCACCTACGGATTTCATCATCATAGCATTTGCCTTAGATGGTTTATCCTAGTCGTTGAACCTTCTCCATCCTTTCGGAACAGGAGCTTGGCTGCTGATTGCCAAATCTTTTCTTTTTTTGGACCTTCACGCCTGTCGTTTCCAACTACGTTGTGGCAAGAAAAGCTCTTATGGGTTTCCAGCAATTCACCCGATAATTATCACTAACCGTTACCAGTTAGGACGACTGTGCTCATTGCTGCTTAGGCAGCTAAAGCATAATCAACGTCACGGATACGAGATTCCGCAGCAGTAAGATTTTCAGATGAAGTTCCTAAGTTATTGATTGTATGTTCTAAGCGATTTTGGTATGCACCAAGTTTTGAACGCTCTGCAGATACTTGAGTTATTGCTTTATCAATAACTTCTATATTCGAATCAAATCCTGCGCCAGCAGACGTTAAATTAACATCGTTTATACTAGCAACGGTTCCAGATACAGAAGTTCCAGTTCCTAATGCAGTTGATCTCATATCCGCAATACTTATATCAAGAGTAGTACCACCGTTAGCACCAATTTGAAAACTTAATTGATTACCAGATGTCACAATTGTTTCTGTGTCAAAAGTTGCATTACTAAAATCCGTATTAGCAGAGAAGTTTAATTTTAGCCCTAATGAATCAAAATTTAATGTCTGACCTGCACTCATCGTATTTACTTCAGTTACAGACAACGTTTGAGAAACACCACTATTTGTACCAGTAACAGTTATTTCATTAGCAGTTTCATCAACAGCAAATGTTAAAGTTTCTCCTGATGCAACTCCTGATACATCAATAGAAATACCAGCACCTGTAAATGTATTGTTACTTCCATCACCAGCAGCTGCTTGTACCCCAAGACTACCTGTTAGTAATGGTTTAGTGTTGAATTCTGTTTTTTCACCAATACGAGTAACTTCATCTTTTAATTGATTAAATTCTTTTTGTAATTCTCCAAGGTCATCATTAGTATTAGTATCATTATTTGCTTGAACAGAAAGTTCACGCATACGTTGAAGAATAGAATGTGTTTCGTTCAAAGCACCCTCGGCAGATTGTAGTAAACTCACACCATCTTGTGCATTCTTTGCAGCCATATCTAACCCACGGATTTGCCCTCTCATTTTCTCAGAAATAGCTAGTCCAGCTGCATCGTCCCCAGCTTTATTAATACGTAACCCAGAAGATAATTTCTCCATAGACTTCATTTGCGCATTGTTAGCAGAACCAAGTTGACGGTGCGTGTTCAACGCAGCGATATTGTGATTAATTCTCATTTCACTTTTCCTCCTTGAATGGTCGCCGATTTCACATCCTTGTGTAATCGGTGTTAGATTTGCAGTTAGTTCAAAAGTCGGCCGCCTTTCGATTCTAGCTGCTTACATGTTTTATATCGACCTCTCTCGACAAGTGTTTATAGAGGATTGGAGAAAAAGTTACAAATTATTTTTTTAGTTGGTCTGATAAGGCCTTTAACATATCCAGAGAGGAGTGGGCTGCGGCATTGTTTTCTTCTTGGATGGAAAGGTAGACTTCTTTTCTATGTATCTCAATTTGCTTTGGGGCCGAAATTCCGAGTTTAATTTGGTCACCGCTAATTCCTAGCACCGTAATTTCAATATCATCTCCAATTTTGATGGCTTCATCTGTTTTACGAGTTAATACGAGCATGCTTTCTCCTCCTCTCTATTTTGCTAGCTTTTCTACAAATAACTTGTGCTTAGTTTGGTAGCTTGTACCTGTTAAGATAACCTGTTTTCCAATTTTCTTTTTCGTATTCACGACAATTGGTGCTTGCAAATTTGCTGTGGTTAAATGGAATGGATCGGCCATAGTAAGTACTGTGTAAACGACAACATCCTTCTCCGATTCCAGCTTTAGCGCTTCGACAGTTTGCTCATCAAGCTTAAAGTCGTATTCTGGGTAAAAGGGAAATGGATTTGTTAACACAAACCCCAACCCAGGTGTCGAAACAGATTGTAAAATAAAAAAGGTACCGTCATCTGAAAAAGGCAGAATTAAGAACTTTTTTTCCTCCTGAAACCCAGGAAGTCCACTAGGAAATTGTACAAACTCTTCAGCGTTACATTCTACTAACCCATGATATTTTGTTTCTATTTTCATCTCATCACAACCTTAAATTTTTTGTTCATAGCCGCCTGTTCCGACGTAACGTAAATTCTCAAAATCAATGTCGAGTGAGGCATAGTTTGCTAGCTTCACTTCAGTTGAGCCAGGAGTATAGTGGTGTGTTGGTTTATTAATTTGCGCATCAATAATCGGTCTGCGTTCCTGCCACTGAATATCCACTGAACTCGGCTCATAGTTTATTTTCACACTAAAATGTGAAGGAATCCAGCCAATATTAAATTGCTTCTCTGGCCCCTCGCTATTTCGCTTTGCTTGGCGAACAATCGCACCACCGCCGTTTTCAATCCGCATTAATTCATTTCCGTCTTGTGCCACACGCGAAAGTCCCTCCAGCCAATCTTGATAACCGAACTGGGCGGCTTCTTCTATTCTTCGTCCGACACTTTTTAAATCCATATCCTCACGCGCTTGTGTTTGGTCGATGGTTAATTTGGAAGGAGTCCGATTTATCGTTAGCTCTGGCTTAGGTTGCTCAATACTTAGCTCGGCTTTGGGCTGCTGAATTTCCTGTGTTGGTTTTTGAATATGAAGCTGTGTTTGGGCAGAAGTCGATTGCAATCGTATTTGTGGAAAAAGCATGGCGGACACCCCTTTCATTACTCTAGGATATTATATAGAAGAGTGTTGATGAGCAGTTTCTAGCTGATGATTGTAGCAAAAGACGTAGACTCCTGCGGGAATAAAGCGACAATCTTGAGACCCCACAGGCGTATCCGAGGAGGCTCAAGGTCGCCCCGCGGAAAGCTTAGTCTTTTGCGGAAATCAACAGCGGCGTCTAATGAGCTTATATACAAAAAAAACCGCCCCAAAGGACTGCCAGCTAGACAGTCTCCTCTAAGACAGTTCCTTTATCCTATCGTAAAAAATCTAATAATGATGGTTGAATCACTCGAGCGCCAACGCCAAGAGATGCACGGTGGACACTTTCCTGTGAAGTCAAATCCGTAATAACTTTTTCAATATCAGCATCCTCGTTATCCGAAAGAATTCGTGTTGCTACAACCTCCTGATAGCCAATGCGGTTATCAATCATCTCTAAGCGATTATAGCGGGCACCGAGCTCAGAACGTTCTGCAGAAATTAAATCCGCACCAGCGTCCAGCCTACCCATCAAATCTCCCAATGCATCCGTATCGCCATTCTCAAAAGCTGCCTGTAGTTCGTTCCATACTCCAAGCATCTCTTCACTGAAAACATTGTCCGAATTGATATTCGACTGCAGCTTAATTCCACGAGATACCTCCACCTCAAAAGGAGAATTCTCATTACTCACCGAGGTAGGGTTATTAGCGTCCACTATTCTTGGCTTATCTACTGCCGTTCCATTAAAAATGTACTTCCCTGCCACCTGCGTATTGGCTACCTGTACAAAATCGTGTTTAAGCTGCTCAATCTCTTTCCCAATTGCCTGCAGATCTTCCGGTGAGTACGTTTCATTTGAACCCTGAACAACCAGCTCACGCGCTCTGTGCATAACACTTTGTACATGGTCTAGAGCCGCTTCGGAATTCTCCATCCAAGCGTAAGATTCACTAAGATTTCGTTTGTATTGCTCAAGCTCTGTTAAGTTGGTGCGGTAGTACATCCCTTTCATCGCAACGACTGGATCATCGGATGGTTTGGAGATTTTTTTACCGGTGGAAAGCTGCTCCATGAGCTTCCCCATTTTGCTATAGCTTGTGCTAAGCTGACGCAAGGAGTTCTGCGTTAGCATGCTTTGTGTGACGCGCATTTTTTACACCTACCTTCCACCTAGGCCCATGCCGTTAATTATTTTATCTAAAAGCTCATCCGTTAACGTAATCATTCGTGCGGACGCATTGTATGCATGTTGAAATTGGATCATTTGTGTCATTTCTTCATCTAAGGATACGCCACTTACCGATTGTCGGCGCTGATCCACAGACAACCTAAGCGTTTCACTGTTATAGGAAAGTCGGTTTGCTTCCTGTGCATCTACCGCTAGACCACCAATCACACTTTCGTAATAGTTCTGGAACGTTGTCGATACCCCGTTCAGCTGCAAAGAGCGTGATTTAACTTCCGCAAGGGCTACTGCGTTACTACCATCTCCCACTCTCCCTGCTACTTCGCCGGTTTGTGGGATAGAAATGGTGATGAAATTTCCTTTGGACACATCCTCTAACCGAACATTTTCCATATTAAAGTTCACCGAAGGATCCCCGTTTTCATCTGTGAATTCCTCTGATAAGGCTGAACTTAATTCTTCTAGGCTAATAAAATTACCAGATGTCATTAGCTCCTGTTTCGGCGTTACAGACGCATCATGGATACTGTACGTAAATTGCTGTACACCTGCAGCATCGACGGTAGATTGTACCGTCACCGCAATGTTTTCCACTCCGTTATAGCCATAAAAATCACCAGTAGCCACAACCCCTTGGTTGTATCCGGAAGCTGCGATATTATCTAAGGATTGCATAATGTCGCCGGCGACCGTAAATAACTTCGCAGCATTTTTCTTGTTGTCTGCTGCGATAGCAGTATTTTGGAATTCAAAGAATTTAAAGGCTGTGTGTTCCCCAGTTTTCATGCTGGATATACTCCAACCGGACTCATGAACGCGGTTAATCTCCTCGGCAAATTCAAAGGCAACTGTATCCAAGTGGTTAAGCATATCGGGATAAAGGCCTTTTTCCTTGTCTCCGTCCATAAAACCATAAGAATCGATAAGGCCTCGCAGCTTGCCTGATGCTTGCAGGCTCTCTACGCCATAGCTCGTATCACCTAATCTGAAACCATCCACTAAGCCAGTGTCATGACGGTACTCTAAGGAAATGTTATTCACCCTTAACCCGCTACCATCCACAAGCGTGCCAATTCTGCGGCCAGTATCGTCCACCATCTCAATGGTTAGCTTGCCCTCTGCCAAACTGCTTGGGCTCCCACCAGTTCCAACTCGAGATGTTTTAATGTTCACAAGCTGTGACAGCTCGTCCACTAAACGATCTCGCTCATCATAAAGGTCATTGGCCAAATATCCGTGCGGCTCAAGCTCACCAATTTGTTTATTCACGTTATTAATTTGCTGTGTGAGGGCGTTCACCTGTTTTAGCGTGACATCCATTTCATTTTTTATGTCGCCCTGAACAGATGAAAGGGAATCAGATAAATACCGAAACGTTTCCGCTACCGCTAATCCACGCTGTCTTACTACCGATCTGGCACCAGCATTGGTCGGATTAACTGCAAGATCCTGAAACGCCTGCCAAAAGCGATCAAGGGTTGTCGATAGGCCTGTTTCAGATGGTTCATTCATGATCTCTTCCATTTTTTGCAGCGCATCGGCACGTGTTTCCCAATAACCAAGCTTGTTGTTTTCCCCTCGGTACTGCACATCAAGAAAGCTTTCTCGAACTCGCTGAATGCTTCCAGCTTCCACACCCGTTCCAATCTGTCCGGGTATTTGCGGACGGTTTAACGATGGAGCTGGAAATGGCTCGGTTTGCACAAAGTTAACTCGCTGCCTCGTATAGCCTGGGGTATTGGCATTGGCGATATTGTGACCAACTGTTTGAAGAGCTGTTTGCTGGGCTACAAGACCTCGCCTTGCTACCTCTAGACTATGAAATGTTGAACGCATGTTGTCTTCCTCCTAAGCTTTTGAGTCGAACATGGAGCGCGCAGGGGCACCTGTTGCTTTCTTTGTGTTTGCAGGCTTTTCGTAATTTACTGCAGCCGGCTGAGGGTTTAACGTATTAATGGTCATGGTGACATATTGAAGGGATTGCTCTAATAAAAGCTGATTGAGCTCATTTTGCTTTTTAATGTTTGAAATAATATCGGTCAACTGCTCTTTCAAAGAAAGAAGGCGCTCTTTTTCCTCTGCATTGCTGTTGTTTGCAAGCTCTGAAATCGTCTTTTCTCCAGACAACTGTTTCCGTTGCTGCTCAAGCTGCACAATCGCCCTTGTATATTGCTTTTCTTCGCGTGTAACTTCCTGAAGCTCATCCATCTTGTTTGCCTTCACAATCTCTTCTTTCCTGGTCGTCAATTCATAGAGATAGGAATGCAAGGTAACCATCTTTTCAAGTACAGATATAAGTGTTGAGTGAGACATAGCCGCTCCTTAGCTTAATTATTGAAATAGTGATCCATCATCTTGGTAGCTACTGCTTTCGTATCTACCTTGTACGTTCCGTTTTCCACTGAAATTTTCAAACTGGCAACTTTTTCCTGACGAGCTGCGGCAAATTGGGATTGCTCTTGCATCTCTTTTGCTTTACTGGAAATTTCCAGCTGATCTGCTTTTGGCTGGTGCTGTGATTGAATCTGCTGCTGCTTCATCTGATTCAAATATGGATTCACCTTTGAAGAACCAATGTTATTAATCTTCATTGCCATCTCTTCCTTTCCGTTCAAGTTTCTATCCTTCTTATCGGCAAAATATTAAAAATGTTAATTAAAACTTCTTGTAAACTGAATGGTAGGTTTTTACTTGGTTTTTCATTTTTTTCCGTTCCTCTTCCCGATCAAGCTCGGAAAGCTGTCCTTTAATGTCTTTTTTACAAGGTAAACATAACCGATCTTCTCTTATAATCGTACCACATCTGTCACACGGATACCCTAAATTCGGAAGCTGGGAAAGCTGAATTCTTCCCTTTCGGATAAATTTCGTAATCAAACTCTCTGAAACATCAGTCCCGCTCACGACCTGTTCCATCGTAGCCATTCGATTTGCTCGCTGTCTTAAAAATGCATATACACTCTGAAATTTTCCTTCTTCCTCTCGATAGCACGCTTCGCATACATCCCTAAACGCATTTTGCACGTAAATCTCCCCGCAGTTTGGGCAATTATCTAGTTGAGACATAACGCAACTCCCTTTCGAACAATAAGTTTCTATCCTTTATATCGTAAGAATGGGAGAAATGTTAACTGCGAATTAATGTTAAAGAAGCTACTCTCTCGGCACCAGCCTCCCGCAAAACTTCCGCCGCTAACCGCAATGTCGTACCGGTTGTGTACAAATCATCTACTAAAAGAATGTTTTTTTCTACAGATTTAGTGACAAAAAAGGGGTTCTCCTGATGCAAGCGTTCATAACGTCCTTTTTTTGATTGCTTTGTGGATTCCGTTCGCCCCAGCACCTCCTCTGTTTTCATATTTAGCAGTTCTGCCAGTAAAAGCGCCTGATTAAATCCACGGGTATAAAGTCGGTCTGTTGCAAGGGGAACGGGTACCACCACCGGAAAGTCCTTTTTATAATATTTTTGATAGACCTCACAAAGCGACTTCTCAAAAATCTCTGCTAGCGCAGCATCACCCCGATACTTAAACGCAGCCAACACGTTCTTCATCGGCTCATTATATGTATAAACGGAACGGCTCATCACGAGCAGCCCCTTCGTTTCTGGTTTTCCCTCCCATTTAAAGCAATCCAAACAATGCTCCTCACGGCGGTGCGCAGGTAGCACATCCTTCCAAAGCCGCCCACATCCTTTGCACACTTCGCCATCTATCTTTTCAAAAGCTTGGTCACACTCCTCACACAAGGGGACTTTCTTTGCAGCGATTCCAAGAAATTCTCCCCAACCAATGCTCACCACGATTTCCTCCTGACAGACAAAGCAACTACTCATCCAACAATCCTTCCTTTCGCGCTAGAACATTCATCCGGACAATTTGCTTCCTTGCCGCCACCATTTCCATTGTTTTTCCAAAATGAAAAAAGCGAACATCCCCATTTGCAAAATCTTTGCTTCGTCCCGCTCTTCCGCTTATTTGCACCAACGCACTCTCTGTAAACACGTCATCCTCCGCTCCTAGAACTCCCACCTGTACATTTTCAACGGTTACGCCACGCTCTAATATCGTTGTAGTCACAAGCACCCTTATGTCCCCTCTTCGAAATTCTGCCACCTTTTCCTTCCGTTTCGTATCCTTCGAATGCACTCCAGCCACAAGCTCCCCAAACTCTTTTTGTAAAATTGCCGTGATTTTTTCGAGCAGCTTGATATCCGGTACAAATAAAAAAAGTGGCCGCCCTTGTTGAACATGCCTTTTCACCCAATACAAAACATTCGCTGGAAGCTTCCCCTTACTCACTTTTTTCTCCCAGCGCCCACACCATTCAAAAATTGGCACAGGAAGCTTCTGCCGATGGTACCTGGCAGGTATCATCACAGCCTGTAACCTGTTCAATTTGACTGAAACCTGCATTTTTTTAGATGGAGTAGCACTCAAATACACCAACGTATGAATGCGTTTCAAAGCCTGATTTGCTGCATATTCAAGGGTGGCATCAATAGAATAAGGAAATGCATCCACTTCATCGATAATCAGCAGGTCAAACGCCTGATAGTACCGTAGTAACTGATGTGTTGTCGCAATCGTAAGCGGTGCATTTTTGCTACGATCCTCACTGCCTCCGTAAAGCGTAGCCACCTCCATGTTAGGAAACACTTCCTGCAGGCGTGGGGCAAGCTCGAGGACAACATCCGTTCTTGGTGTAGCAATACACACACGCTGCCCTAGGGTGAGCGCCTTTTGGATCCCTGCAAAAAGCACCTCGGTTTTCCCAGCTCCACAAACGGCCCAAACAAGTAAATTGGATTTCTCTTGAACAGCCTGGACCACCTTTTCAGAAGCAAGAGCTTGGCCTTTAGAAAGGATGCCGTTCCAAGTAAGTTCTGATGCATGTGATGACTGCTGCACCGTGTGCTTTCCACTCCAGCTAAAAAGGGGTGTACATTCACTTACCCGCCCCATCATAATGCACTTTCTGCAATACGCACACTTCTTCTGACAACGGGCACAAGCATACGAATAAAATAGTCCCTGATCCTTATTTGCACACCTTGTGCATCGATAGCCTTTGTTTGAATTAGTGACACCATGTTGGAGAGTTATATATCCTTTTTGATAATGTTCGTGAATGGTTTCTGGTGGAAAAGGAAGTTCATCTAAAAGAAGTCGTTTACCGGAGAGGTAATGTTGAAGGTCGGTGTTCAGTGGGTAATCTGAAGATTGGGACGGGTGAGGCAAGATAGCGAAGTCACTGATTCGCTTACCATCAGGCTGTTCACTGAGATAGAGAATATTATTTTTCAACGTAAAGAGCATTGATTTCCTCCTTATAAAAAACACCACAAGCAACGTTCTTCTGCTCGTGGTGTGGGTTTAATGGGTGTGATTAACGTTTGTACCAGCCTAGTCCCAACGCACCTTCTCCAAGGTGAGTACCAATAACTGGACCAAAATAACTTAGAAAGAATTCTACATGCGGATATTTTTGTGTTAGCTCTGCTTTCAACTCCTCAGCTTCAGCCTCACGGTTGGCATGAATAACCACAGCGCGCATTGGCACTTGCTCGGAAGCATCTTCATCAAAGAGCTCAAGCACGCGTTTTACCGCCTTTTTACGTGTCCTGATTTTTTCAAAAGGAACAATTTTCGTGTCCACAAAATGGAGAACAGGCTTTACCTGCAGCAGGCTGCCAACAATGGCTTGTGCGCTACTTAAACGACCTCCGCGCTGAAGATGAGATAAATCATCTACCATAAAATACGCGCGATCGGTTTCCTTCATCTTGTTAAGTCTTTCTAAAATTTCTTCCGGATTCTTGCCTTCTGCCGCCAGTTCCGCAGCCTCTAACACAAAGAACCCTTGAATCATACAGCTGATTTCAGAGTCGAATACATGAACATTTACATCGTCCACCATCTCCCCTGCAGCGACAGCTCCTTGGTAGGTGCCACTAATACCACTTGATAGGTGAATACTGACAATAGCGTCGTATTCCTTTCCAAGCTTTTCATAAAGCGCCACGAACTCCCCAATTGCTGGTTGCGAGGTGGAAGGCAGCTCGCGATTGTTCTTTACTTCCTGGTAAAATTGCTCGACTTTTATTTCTACTTCCTCTTGGTAGGATTCATTTCCGAAAATCACGTTAAGTGGAATCATATGTATGTTATGCTTTTCGCGTAGCTCTTTAGAGATATAGGCTGTACTATCTGTAACAATCGCCGTTTTCATATCGTGTAGACCTTCCTTATACATAATTTCTTTTGTCCATTGGGCATTCGCATGGATTTCCGTCAGCACCCGGACGCCGGGACTCGAAAAACCGTCTACCTTAGATTGTACATGAATCTGTTGGAAGTTTCATCATTTGTTTAGATTTTCGTCGGATGGGCGGTTGTTTTGCTTTTTAGATAACTTTTTTGAGCATTTCAAGTGATGAAAGCAGGTGAAATTGGAGCTGGTCTTGCTGAAAGTAGATATTGAAGGTGTTTTGGGGGAGATTTTTGGGGGCAAGGTGCCAGATGATTGGGTGTGAACATTTATTTTGTCCGCTTCGAGCAATATTTTGTCCACTTTTTCATTTTTTTGTCCATTTGAAGCAATAATTTGTCCACTTTTACTTTTTATTGTCCATTTGAAGCAAGATAAAGGCCATTCGACACCCAGTGACAAATTTCGCCCCCCACTCCCTGCTATACCCCAGGCTCCCCGGCTTGCCCTACTCTCCACCCTCCACCTCCCCCACAAAAAAAACCCCGGAGAAAAATCTCCAAGGCTATCTTACCTCTACCCAGCCATTCTTAATCGCAACAACTACCGCCTGGGTACGGTCATTTACATTCATTTTTTGAAGGATGTTACTCACATGGTTTTTCACGGTTTTCTCACTGATGAACAATGCCTCGCCGATTGCCTTATTACTTTTTCCGTCAGCCAACAGTTGAAGCACCTCACACTCTCGGCGTGTTAACAAATGAAGTGGGCGACGAATTTCGACCTGCTGATAGGTTGCAGAAGCAGAGCCGCCACTACCGTTACCATTACGCATGCTTCCGGCACCATTTTCTGACAAGCGGCGGTATTCGCGCACAAGGTTGTGGGTTACTTTCGGGTGAAGATAGGATCCACCGTCAGCAACTACCTTCACAGCGTCCACCAATGCGTCAGCATCCATTTCTTTTAACAAGTACCCGCGTGCACCAGTTTGCAGCGCGTGCGTGACGTAGTTTTCATCATCATGAATGGACAGAACAATGACCTTCGCTTCCGGATTGGCATCGACCAATCTTCGAGTAGCTTCGACTCCATTTACTTTCGGCATATTGATATCCATGATAAAGACGTCCGGATCATGCTGGGCCATTAAGTCCATGGCCTCATCGCCGTCGTCCCCTTCCGCTACTACGTGAAAGTTGGATTCAAAGTCCAAAATGCGTTTTACACCTTCACGGAAAAGCTGATGATCATCAATAATTACGATTTTTGTCGTATCCATTCCTCTCATCCTCCCAAATACATCTTCAGCTTAGCGGTATTTTGATGAAAACAGTGGTACCTTTATCAGGCTGGGATTGTATTTCAAGCTCCCCACTGATTAACTGTACTCTTTCTCTCATACCTATCAAGCCAAACGACTTTTCTTTTTTTTCTGTCGTGTCAAATCCTACGCCATCATCCTTTACGATGACAGTAATATGGGTAGGCTTAATTTCCAATTTTACCTGGATGGAGCTCGCCTGCGCATGCTTGATTGCATTTGTCAGGGATTCCTGCACTAGGCGGAACACTGCTACCTCTAAGTTGGCGGACAGCCGGTGCTCCACTCCAAGGTTAAAAAATTCTATCCGAGGATATCCTTTATGATAATC
This sequence comes from Bacillus sp. THAF10, assembly GCF_009363695.1. Classification (NCBI taxonomy): domain Bacteria; kingdom Bacillati; phylum Bacillota; class Bacilli; order Caryophanales; family Bacillaceae; genus Bacillus; species Bacillus sp. THAF10. The sequence continues at coordinate 3,506,375 of NZ_CP045403.1, forward strand.
CTCGATAGTCGAAATATATTTTTTTAAGGTTGGCACAAGACCTAAGTCATCAAGTGCCATAGGGCGAAGATCATAAATGATTCTTCTTACTTCATATAATGCGGAGCGAACCATTACTTTTAGCGCACGAATTTCCGATAATGCTTCCCCTGGTCCTCTCTCCCGGTATGTACGATCGATGAGGTCAGAACGCATCATGACATTGGCTAGCATTTGTGCTGGCCCATCATGAATCTCTCGTGAAAGACGTCTTCGCTCCTCTTCTTGAGCTTCCATGATTTTAAAGCCAAATTCTCGTTTTTCAGAGGCATCGGCAATCATTTGTCCCACATGCTGCAAGTCACTTGTCACATAATTTAAAACGACAGAGACCTGGCTAACTAACCGATCTGCCTTTGAGATCGTTTCTTCCAAATTTAAAAGGCGGCGTTCAATTTCATTTCTACGGTTTCTAAGTTGCATTTCTTTTTGTGAAGTGGTGTGCAACTCTAATTGCAATTCATGAGCATGGTCGTAAGCCTGTCGTATTTGCTCTTCTGTGTAGTTTTTAAACTGCCTGCTTACTTCCGACAAACGGTTTCTTGCTTTACGGACTTGGCCTTCTAGCATATCCTGCTTTTGGATTTGCTGGGTTACTTCCAGCTTCACCTCATTCAGCTCTCTGCCAAGGCTTTCAAATTCTTTACGGGAATTTTCCCCTATTTCAAAAATTTCGTCCTTACTCGCTTCAACTGCATTTACCATTTGTTCAATAATCATGTCTAATTGTTTAGAGTTTATAACTTTCCGAGACATAGGACATCCCCCAAAAGACCCGGTATTCTTAAAAGAATAACAGGAATACTTCTTTATCTATATAGTGCATTATACCCAAAAACACAAAAGAGACTATATGTTATATCATTCAAAATATTCCAATCGTTTTTGGGGGTACTTGTCGAAAAATGTTCGCCCTTTGATTATATCGGACGAAAGTTTTACTTGTATAACATAGGCATTACAATCGCATTAAACTTTGTCGTTTTTTGCAGAAAGAGGAGGAATGCACTAGTTTTTAATTGATGTACTTCCCCTGAGGTTTTATAATAGAAAGAGTATGGCTTTTTAATGCCTATACAATTGTCGCCAGCCTATAAAGGAGAGTTGTCAGAGTGCTACCTCATTACTATACCGTAAAAGGGCAAGGAGAGCATGAAATAACCATTCAAAAATCACGTTTCATTGCCCACATTGCTAGAGCAACAAAGGAAGAAGAAGCCCAAAGCTTCATCCAACAAATAAAAAAGAAGCATTGGGATGCGACACACAATTGCTCAGCTTACTTGATTGGCGACCGTGATCAAATCCAAAAAGCGAATGACGATGGGGAACCAAGTGGCACTGCGGGTGTTCCTATCCTAGAAGTCCTAAAGAAAAAACATTTAAAGGACACAGTAGTTGTCATTACCCGCTACTTTGGAGGAATTAAACTTGGTGCCGGCGGCCTAATTCGCGCATATGGAAAATCAACTTCAGAAGGAATTAATGCAATAGGAATGGTTGAACGTAAATTAGTGCAAATTATGCATACAACCGTTGAATATACTTTGCTCGGGAAAATAGAGAATGAACTAAGAGCTTCCGTATATATGATTAAAAATATACAATACTTGGAAGATGTAACTTTTGAGGTTTACGTGGAGGAAAAGAGCATCACGGAGTACCAAGATTGGATTACTGATCTTACAAACGGAAAAGCGCAATTCACAACAGGAGAATCCGTTTACTTGGAACAGGATAGGTAAATTTTTGAAAGAGGAGACAAAACATTGGTTAATTCAAGATATGAAAAAAAGAACAGGAAAAGAAAACGACTAAAACGTATTCTATATACTTTTCTTATTCTTTTCTTAGTAGTTGTAGCTTATGGTGGATACCTTTTTTATGAAACATTTCAAGCAGCAAATCAAGCTTACACTGAATTGGACAGGGAAAAATCAAAATATCGCGAGAAGGAAGTTAAAATCAATAAAGATCCTTTTTCCGTGCTAATCATGGGTATTGAAGATTACTCAACAGGCGGGGAAAACGGTAGAACAGATACATTGATTGTCGCAACGCTAAACCCGAAAGAAAAGACCATGAAATTATTAAGCATTCCACGTGATACACAAGTGTATTATGAACATCTTGGTTATAATTCGAAAATAAATCACGCCCATGCATATGGCGGTAAAGAAATGACCATTGAAAAAGTCGAGGAGCTTTTAGAGGTTCCCATTGACTATTATTCAACCGTAAATTTTGAAGGATTTAAAAACGTGGTCGATATCGTTGGCGGCGTAGAAGTAGAAGTGCCATTTGACTTTACGGAGAAATCAGATGTCGACAACTCGACCATCTATTTTACAGAAGGAAAAATGAAGTTAAGCGGTGAAGAAGCTTTAGCTTATGCACGTATGAGAAAACAAGATCCTCGTGGTGACTTTGGCCGAGGAGATCGTCAAAAGCAAATCATTCAAGCAGCTGTAAGTGAGGTATTATCTCCAGGCAACCTGTTGAAGGTAGATGATATCGCGAAAGAAATGGGCGACAATGTTCAAACTAACATTAAAGTGTCAGAAGGTATTGGGCTAAGCAGATTGTATGCAGGATTTAATTCATCTAATATGGAGAATTTAACACTTGAAGGTGCCGACGACAATAGCACAGGTGTTTACTATTTCATTCCTTATGAAGAGAGCATACTGGAAGTTAGAGCTAAACTGCAAGAACACTTAGAAATTGAAGACACTACTACAGCAGAATAACTTACAAGACTTTGGGACCTAAACGGAACCCAAAGTCTTTTTTTCATGTATTAAAAAAGCACTTACCACATGAATGGGTAAGTGCTTTCTATTAAACTATTAATTTTTCCTGAGAAAGGAATGTCGTTTTAATGAGTTATTGACGGCCAAATACTTTTCGGTAAAATTTCATAAACGGTTTGTTTTCCTTAAATATTCCTACAAGCTCTGCAATGAATTGAATCAGGATGATGAGCAACAAGGTGATTAGAATCGTACCCCAAATGGTAGCTGAGGTTAAGAAAATTGCACATGCTGCAAAGATAATACCAAATCCATATATCACTAAAACCGTGTTTTTGTGAGACAATCCTGATGCTAAAAGCCTGTGGTGCAAGTGGCTTTTATCTGGTGCGGAAATCGGCTGTTTGTTTAAAACCCTGCGAATGATCGCAAAAGCTGTGTCAAAAACTGGAACACCTAGGATGATAATCGGAATGACAAAACTGAATAACGTTACACTTTTGTACAATCCTAATAGGGAAAGCACAGAGATACAATATCCTAAAAACAATGCACCAGTATCTCCCATAAAGATCTTCGCTGGATGGAAGTTGTAGAAAAGAAAACCAATCGTACTACCTAAAATGATGATGGAAAGGGTTAAGATAAGTTCTTTTCCGCCCATACCTGCAATGACAGCAATTGTTCCAATCGCGATGGTAGAGATTCCAGCTGCCAACCCATCAAGGCCATCAATCAAGTTAATGGCATTGGTGATGCCAACAATCCAAAGAATGGTGATTGGGATGGAAAGGTAGCCTAAGTCAATTCGTTCCACAATAAATGGAATCGTGATGAAATCAATTTTAAGGCCTGTATAAACGATAATACCTGCTGCTGCTATTTGTCCGAAAAGCTTTGTTCTTGCTTTTAATTCATATTTATCATCAAAAATACCGATTAGGACGATGATAAGTGCCCCAATGGTAATCCCGGTGATTCGTTGATCATAAAGTCCAACAAAGATATAACCTACAACCACACCGATGAAAATGGCGAGTCCGCCTAATCGAGGCATAATCTTTTGGTGAACCTTCCGAATGTTCGGTTTATCTGTTGCACCAATAAAGTGTGCAAATTTTATAACCAATGGCGTAATAACGAGGACGGTGATGAATGACACTAAAAATGCGAGTACTAACTGAAAATCCATTGTCGTCACCTAATTTCTTGTTCTTATTTTTAGCATTTCATTTAATGAAAGTAATCATGTCTAGTTTAATTATCCAATTGCTTGTTTAGCACCCTTAGTCATTTTATCAAATAAGTACCCAGATGAAAATACAAATTATCTAACCTTAACACAAGCATAATATAACTGAAATAGGGTTTTTACGCTAAATTAACAAAGATTGTCGACTCGTGTCAAATCCTCACATTTTTCGTGTTATGCTCTTTTTTTAACCCCATTGTAGGCATAATTTACAAAGCACCATGCTGCCTTGAAAAAACTCAGTCTCTCTATTTGACGATATACATACCAATTTCGTTTCGCAGTTTTAAATTTATTACTGGAAATTGACCCTTGAACATAACGATATTTTGCTAAAGGCTCCTGAATGCCATAGGCAATATAGCCTTTTTTCAAGATGGAAAGCCAAAAAGCAAAATCCTGTCTTGTTCGGATAAGAGGCATCTTCATTTTTCCGATTTTTTCTATATTTAACATGACCGTTAAACAACCGATAATCGTATTTCTCAGATAGCCTTCATAATCGATTTTTTCTGGAACATCGACCACCTTATCTAAATCGTTACCTTGTTCATCAATGATGAGATACTTTGTGAACGAAAATGCCACATCGTGCTCTTCCATAAAAGCAACCTGTTTTTCTAATTTGGTAGGCACCCATAAATCATCACTATCCAAAAAGGCGACATACTTTCCTTTAGCTGCATCTATTGCGGTATTTCTGGCAACAGCAGCCCCACTGTTTTGATCAAGCTGTATGATGCGAATTCGAGCATCTTTTTCTTTATACTGATTGATGATTGCATAACTATTATCAGTGGATTGGTCATCGACAAGAATTAACTCCCAGTTTTCGTATGTTTGGCTTAAAATCGATTCGATACAGCTTGCAATATGCATTTCGGCATTATATACAGGTGTAACGATGGAAACTAAAGGAGTTTTTGCAGTTTCTTTCATGATTTTATTTCCTCCTACAAAAATGAGCAATGATACTATTTAGCGTTACCTAACCTTATATTTATAATTCTGCAGTAAATTGTCAAAAATGACAAGAATATTCAAAATGGCTATCGAATTTACACGATAGCCATTTTTTCTACAAAACTACGATTCTTACATACTAATTGGCATAAAGAATTTTGTCAATTTTCCATATCACTTCTGATTCAATTGCCTTTCTTCCGCCAAGTATTTGATATGATTCGGACTGATGTTGCTGTAAATAGGCTTTTGTAGCATCGTCTAACCCATTGCGCTTAATTAACAACAGATTTTTATGCTCTTTTGCAGCAAGCAATCCACCAGCAAGGGCATCTTTAAAATCTGACCCCGTTGCAAAATAATAACCATTCTTTTCGGATGGGAAGAAAGTTGCAACTGCAATATTTGTTTTATAACGGTTGGTGCCAGAGATTCGAATGGCATTCAAGCTTTTTTCGAGATTCGTGCTTATTACTTCTGTACCACCAATAAGGTATTTTTTGGAAAATTTCTTACTGCTAATAAATTCCTTTGACGAGGTTGGGATCCAATTGTTCTCTACAAATAAAATCGGTATTTCTCTATTAGCAGCCACAACCGAAGCAGACAAGGCATCAGGAAAGCTTTTGCCATTTACAATCAAAACTTCCCCATTTTTTGTATTTAAAAACTTGCCAATTTCTGCAGCTGTGTCATATCTTGTTTTCCCTGAAATTCTTATGCTTTCTAGTCCATTTTCTTTGAGCTTCTTTTCTATCTGGGAGCTGATGGCCTGCTCTCCTCCAACTAATAAAACTTTGTTCACTCCAAGTTTTTTCATGGATTGAATAGAGGATGATGGAAGGTAATTTTTTTCCGTTAGGTAGATCGGACTATCTAATTTATAGGCTAACGGGGCAACAGCAAGACTGTCAGCAAATTGCTGGCTACTAGCTAAGATTGCAAAGCTGCCTGTCCATTTTCTTGTACCATTAGACAGGGTCGATTCTTCGACATTGCTCCAACCCTGCTCTGCAATTTTCACAGCCGTCTCCAAGGAGTTTGCACCATAAATTCTGCTTTTATTATGATAATAGTCAAGAGAACTCGCTACATCGACTGATCCATATTGAACAGGAAACACGTCTTGATTTACACTAGATTGCTCAATAATTTCTATGATTTGCTCAGAAGTTAACGATTTGTCGATTCCCTTGAGAAGCGCTGCATGGGATGCTACCATCGGTGCTGCCATGCTGGTTCCATCCATCCATGCATACCCTTCAAGGGTAGAACTTTTGTTTGTTGGGTACGTACTAATAACATTAGAGCCAACTGCCACTACTGAAACAGACTCGCCAAAGTTGGAAAAACTTGCAAGAGCACCAGAAGCCGTGCTTGCTCCAACAGAGAGTACTCCTGGAAAACCTGCTGGGTATTCGACCGTTTCACTTGTCTTGTTTCCAGCAGCTGCTACTACTAAAACTCCTTTACTCAAAGCCTGTTGAATAGCATCCTGTACCGCCTGGCTTTTTGGACCTGCTATGCTGATGTTAATAATCTCTGCACCGTTACTAACGGCATACTCTATTCCCTTTGCGATGTCAGAAGCATATGCACCGTGCTGATCTCCAACTTTTATAGGCATCATGCGTACATTTTGTGCAATGGAAGCAATGCCAATACCATTATTTGTTTTCGCTCCTACAATTCCTGCTACATGTGTTCCGTGACCAAGTTCGTCATGTGGCAAGCTCCCAGGAGCAAGTACGTTGTATGGCTTGAAAATCGTATCTTTTAAATCTGGGTGTGTATGATCTATTCCTGAATCCAACACAGCCACCGTTACTTGATCAGTAGGTGTATAGCCTGTCCAAGCCTGCTGTATGTTCATTGATTCAAACGATTGTTCTTGGTAATGAAAATGTGGATCGTTCACCTTTGTATAGTGATACCGATAGTCTTCTTCCACATATTCCACTTCTTTACTTTTTTCATACTGTTTTTTTATCTTTGACAAATCTTTACGGTAAACGTTCTTTACCTCGAAGTCTTCGCCATGATTTGCAAAGGTATGCTGTTTTTCTTTATTTTTATGTTTGATTATTACCCTAACATTTTCCCCGATTTGTGATGCGTTTACATTTTCGTGATGTGTGAATAGGGCAAGAAATATTAGCAGTACCGAAAGCAGAATTCCTGCACATTTTCTCATTCTCTTTTCTCCCTTTATCCCCTTTTATGTGGCCTCTTATATGAACTGCATGTCTTTAATAATCCAGCCGTTTCCGTTTCTTTCTACGATCACAGATACCTCAATGTTAGACCGAGAATCAACCCAGCGGACAAGCACTTCTTTTTCATTTATTGGAATATACTCAGGTTCTTCTTCTATATCTGAGTCCAGTGTAGTGAATTGCTCTACAAATGATTGTAACTCAGGTTCATCGCCAGACCAGTAATCAACAAACTCTGATAGCATAGGTTCTGCAAAATAGTTAGACAGATAGTCCTCAAGCTCTTTGCGTGTCATCAAATCTGGGTCTGGTTGATCGTCGTCCATTGTAAGATTGTGGAACTTGAATTTCGCTATTTCAATATAGGACATGATATTTCTCTTCTGTCCTGGACTAATGTCTAATTCTTCTTCTACTTCTCTGTTGTACAGTACTTCTTCACTATTTAAAAAGAAAAAGCCTGACACAAAAATGACGCTTAATATAATGAACAAGATGGATTTCCAACGCCTCATCTCCAGCACACCTCATTACCCTTTTATATAATGACCAAAAGATGTGCATAAAACATGCACATCTCCCTGTTATCCTTAATTACCTTTTACTGTTTTTCTCCCGATGGATGAATAATAAAAACCAAGTTCTTCCATTAAATCAAGAGTAAACATATTTCTACCGTCAATGATGATCGGTTGTTTGAGCTTGCCTTTTAACGCATGTAAATCCATGTCCTTAAATTCCTTCCAATCCGTAAGGACGATGGCTGCATCTGCATCCTGAACAGCTTGCTCATAGCTATCGACTGTTTGTAGATTGGGAATTTCTTTATGAGCATTTTTACTTGCCACAGGATCATAGGCAATAACGTTGGCTCCCTCTTCTTGAAGCTTTGGAATAATATCAAGAGAAGGTGCTGCTCGCATGTCGTCTGTGTTTGGTTTAAATGCAAGACCTAAGACGGCAAGCTTCTTCTCCTTAATATCTCCTCCAAAGGCTTCTTTAACTTTATCGTAGATGCGGAATCTCTGGTTAGCATTCACGTTCTCTACATCTTTCACGATTCGAAGGTTATAGCCTGCTTTTTCTGCAATGCTAATGAGCGCATTCGTATCTTTAGGAAAGCAAGAACCACCATAACCAATTCCAGCGGCAAGAAATGCTTTTCCAATACGATTGTCATAGCCCATGCCTTCTGCCACTTTTGTGACGTCAGCGCCTACTAATTCGCATATATTGGCAATTTCATTAATAAAGCTGATTTTGGTTGCCAAGAATGCATTTGCGGCATATTTAATCATTTCAGCAGTTTCGATATCAGAAACTACGATGTTTGTTTGGAATGGCTCATGAAGCTTTGTTAACACATCTTTTGCCTTTTCACTCTCGACGCCAATGACAGCACGTTCCATATTCATTGTGTCATAAATGGCAGAGCCTTCTCTTAGAAACTCAGGATTGGAAGCTACATCAAAGTTGCTATGTCCTGCTTCCTTCTCAATAATACCTTTTATCCATTTACCTGTTCCAACAGGCACCGTGCTCTTCGTTACGATGACCTTGTAGTCAGTCAGGTGTTTACCAATGGAGGTAGCAACTGCTTCCACAAAGCGAAGATCTGCGTCGCCATTCTCCTTTGGCGGCGTTCCAACAGCAATGATAATGATGTCAGCATCCTCCATCGCTTCTTCTAATTCCGTTGTGAAAAACAGCTGTTTCTTATTAATATTTTTTAGAACTAGCTCTTCCAAACCCGGCTCATAAATGGGAATGATTCCTTTTTTTAAGTTATTGATTTTGTTTTCATCAATATCCACACATGTTACTTTGTTGCCAATGTCACTAAAACATACACCGGAAACTAGGCCAACATATCCTGTTCCAATAACACAAATATTCATCATAATCCCTCGCTCGCTATTCTTTAGGCTGTTATTCTTGGTTGTCTAATTTCCCGACTAAATCCTTAAGCAGGTTAATAACAGGACCTCTCAGGTCATCTCTCATTAAAGCAAACTCAATTTGAGCCTGGATAAATCCATATTTATTACCAATATCATACCTTGTTCCTTTGAAATGATAGCCATAAACATCTTGGGTTTTTGTTAGCTCCTGTAGTGCGTCTGTTAGCTGAATTTCATTGCCTCTTCCTGGTTTAATGGTTTCAAGAATATCAATGATTTCAGGTGTTAACACATAGCGCCCCATAATTGCCAAGTTGGATGGAGCGTCCTCAATTGCAGGTTTTTCAACAAGAGCGTTTACTTTAAAGGAATCTTTTCCGCTTTCACTCTTATTGTACGCAATCACTCCGTAGCTGGATAAATCCTTCTCCGGAACCTCTTGAACTCCAATGACAGATGCATTCTTCGATTCGAACTCATTGATTAATTGCTTAAGGCAAGGCTCGTTTTGGGAAACGACAATATCGTCCCCTAACATTACAGCAAACGGCTCATTCCCAATAAATTTTCGTGCACACCATATAGCGTGACCTAAGCCTTTTGGTTCTTTTTGTCTGATGTAATGGATATCCGCCATATCGGAAATGTTTTTAATTTCTGTTAATTGGTCAAACTTTTTCTTAGCTGATAAGGATTCTTCTAGCTCTAAGGAACGGTCAAAATGATCTTCGATTGCACGCTTGCCTCGTCCCGTTACAATCAGAATTTCCTCAATACCAGACTGAATAGCTTCCTCGATAATATATTGTATCGTTGGTCTGTCAACAATCGGTAGCATTTCTTTTGGTTGGGCTTTTGTTGCTGGTAAGAATCTTGTGCCTAATCCAGCCGCTGGAATAATTGCCTTTTTCACTTTCATTCCCAAACACCTCTATTCCAATTTTTTTAACGTTAATGAACGCATGCCTTTCTCTCTTTTCCCTAGTTCGACAAAAATAAAGATAATGATAACAATTGCCCAGAATCTCGGAGATACAAAGTCAGATCGATACATCGATGTAATCGTAAGATGAATCCATAAAATTAGCGAATATAGGAAATACTTATGCTCATTTCTTACCTTGAACAATCGATATGCTACAAACAAGAACATGAGCATAATGGCTAGCGAGCCAAATATCCCGTGTTCAAATAACAAATCAATAAATATATTATTCGATGTCACGCTAAGTGGTCCCTGATGATGTAAAAATTTCGTTTGCGCTAAGAACCAGTAGCTTCCTGGACCGAAGCCAAATACACTGTTCACCCAAGAGAAATCAAATAACCAGAACAACGGCATCACTAGCATATACAATCTGCTGTGTCGATGTATATCAAACAAAGTGTCAAAGCGACCAGTGATTGGCTCTAACATTCTTAATACAAAGTCCCACTGGACGACCATAAAAATAGCGATTGGTATAAGCAACAACAGGGTGATTTTTAGAATTTTTTTCTTATTTTCAACCTTTGTTGTTAAAAAGATCACCATAAGTGCGCCTATGAGTAACGCCAAATTAGCATAACCACTTACAGAGAAGGAGAAAATTAATACAAACAAACATGGGATAAAGATCAGGATGAAATACCTCATTTTGCTCGCATAAATCATTAATCCTATTATCATGGCATCAATTAGGTAAGGAACTAAATAACTAGGCTCATCCGTAATCGATGTTAATCTGAAATTAAAGAGTACATTGGATTCTACACTGTGAACAAAGGATCTAGTATTCAAATCAACCATCGGATACCCAAACATAAAGTGAAGGAATTGCCAGATTCCGATAGCTGTTATTAACATTACACCATACAAGTACCATTTCGAAATGGATAGTAATGTTTCTTTACTTAAAATTGACATAAATTTAAAGAAAAAATAAAATACCATTAAAAATAATGTGAGATTAATGATTCTATTTGGCATCGCCTGTGTCATGTAGTCCACATAATGAACAGACAGCATGACCGTTAAATTAAAGAATGCAGCAAATATCGCTACAATTCCAGGTATGTAAATTGCACTTAAATATACTTTTTGTTCAATTCCTAATGGGTGCAGTTGCTTTCTTTCTTTAAAATGGACAAGGAACAAAAGGAACAATACACCTGCGGTTAAAAAAGTCACGAAAACAGAAGTTGGAAGTACTGGTGTCAGCTTTTGATACACCCCATAAACTGAGTAAGGTGCCAATAACATGAATAATCCCATAATGAGGAGAATTATCTTTTCCTTATGCTGCCTCAAGGCTGTAATTAGAGAACCCATTTAATCATACCAATCCTTTACTTTTCTTTTTAAACTTTTTTCTACTCACCTAATTAGATATAATAGCACATGTATTCCTAACACTTAAATAGTTTGCCCATATTACTATAACTCATTTGATTTATGGGAAAAAAACTATATAATATGGAAAGAATATTATGTATCCGGACAAATAGTGCGGCTAAAAAATACTACTTGTGGGGGAAAAACATGAAGTTGAAATTAATCTGTCTGTTAGCAATGATCACCATACTAGTAACCGCATGTGGAAATCAAGTCTTAGTTGTCCGCACACCACTTGAAGGAGATCATTATATTAGAAGTAATATGGAGTCTCTTAATTGGCAGCATTTTTCTGATATGATTGCAAGTGATAGTGACATAAAAGAAGAAGATTTCCAAAAGCTAAAAACAACCTTAGAAGTTAACAAAAAAACCAGTTACATTATGGTTTCTAATGAGTTATATCGATTTAACACGGATGGAAAAATGGTCTATTACACCGATTGGAAAGAAGAAAACGGTGTTTATAAATTAGAAGAGCTTGGTTTTCCGAACTATGATGCATCTGGAAATATGGAGTAGAAAACAGCCGAAAGGCCGTTTTCTACTTTTTTTTGTATTTGAACATTTCCTTTATTGAGTCAATATAAAAAGGGAAAGGTCTTTCGAGATGACGGTATTTTTTCAGAAACAAAAATGTCAGCATCGCAAAACCGATAGGAGTATTAAAGATCCTTTTAAACAATGGTCCCTTACTTAAAAACGCTTTATAGTTTAACCTTGTATCCATGCTTGGTTTCCCATGATACACCACGATTTTAGGGACATAGCTAATTTCATACCCTTCCTTATACATCATATGAAGGAAGATGTTCTCTTCTCCACTTGGATAGGTAGCGCCAAGACCAAAATCTTCATCAAAAACCACCTTTTCTTTATCCACGACATTTAGGTTTAAGAAGATTTCGATGGAAGATTTTCTAAATAAATCTTGAAAGCGCAAGGAAGCCTGTTCTCCTGATGGATAGTCCTTATAATATTCTTTTTTATCTGGGTCATATATTTGGTAGCAGACAATGCCTGCTGAATGAGTTTGAAAAAAGTTACTCACTTCTTGAAAAGCGTTAGGCTCGTACCAGCAATCATCATCGGAAAAGGTGACAATTTGACCATTCGTGTACCCTATTCCCTCGTTCCTCGAATAAGACAAGCCTTTTCGTGTTAAAGAGACATGATGTTTTCGAAAAGTAAATTTATTTAACAAAGACTCCACTTTATCATGGTTATCTTGTGATACGACAATCGCTTCGAAATCTTTATATGTTTGATTTTCGAGACTTTGAAATAGTCGTTCTAGCTCTATTTCTCTCGTTCCTAGTGTAGGAATTACAACACTAATCATTTATATCGCCCTCACCATTCTTTATTAAATCCTAAAATCCCGATTTATTTTCGATAACCAGGTTGGAAAACTGTAAGCAGTGCAAGAACGGACGGCGGTAAGAGTAACGCCATCGCCTTTATGTTTGGATAATAATAAAAACTTTTTAATGAATACTTTAGTGAGTAAGCATAGCTCGTCCGATGCACAGCTTTGGATAAATGCAAAAACCTTGATGACTTAAACTTTTTTTGTAAGGATTCATCCTTATGTCCTAAAACATCCGAGTATTTATGAAACAAGTAGCTCAATGCTCGGTGATGATTCTCACTTTTTCCACTTATTTGATTGGTGGCGTTTTTACTAATTGTATACCTTACATTAAACTCATTGTCATGTGACACCCTAGTGAGCTCACAGCACCGTATCCACAGATCATAATCCTGCATGGCAGGCAAATTAACATCAAATCCTCCTGCCTTAAGGAAGATTTCTTTTTTTACCGCCACAGAAGATGTTGTACCAATATAGTTATCTTCAAATATTTTCGGATATAAATTCCCCTTTACGGTGGCCGGAATTTTTCTAATCACTTTCTTACGGTTGGTATTATACACAACCAGTTTCCCCGAATACACTAATCCAACGTCATCGTGCAGCTCAAAAAGCTTCTTTTGACTTTGTATTTTTTTCTTCTCCCACGTATCATCATCGTCCAAGAACATCAAGATAGTACCGGATGCTTTGTCAGCACCGAGGTTTCTTGCAAAGCATGCCCCTTTACTGTTAGGAACTTTCATGTATTGGAAAGCAAAGTGATTTGTTTTATAACTAGACAGAAACTTCTCCGTTTCCTCATTTTCACCATCCATCACAACAATAACTTCATCCGGCTTTTCTACTTGCTCCTCTATACTCTGTAAGGCTTGAAGCAAAAGATGCGGCCTGTTATGCGTAGGGATGATGACAGAAATATTGTTCATAAACCTATCACCTTAACCCTTCATTTCTCCTACTCTCTCCATAATAACAGTTTCATATTTATCTACAACAAACTTATTTTCCATCTGATTTAAATGTCTGGAAAGTGCCTCACCTTCCACTAATTGCTTCTTGTTCAAATGGGATTGTATTGCTTCAGCCATTTCATTAGAATCCCCTACTTTAACGAGCGTTCCAAATTCTCCAGCATTTAGAATTTCCGCAGGGCCACATTCACAATCTGTCGAAACTACGGGAGTATTTACGTATAATGCTTCTACTAGAACATTACCAAAGCCCTCCCATTTAGAGCTCAGAACAAACAGGTCGGCACGATGGATGAAGGCATATGGATTATCTACAAAGCCATGGATGTCAATTGCATGGTCCATTTTTTCCGTTGAAATGATAGACTCCATTTCATCCTTAATTTTTTTCTTTCCATCTCCCAAAATGATTAGCCTTGCCTGCGGAGCAGAAGTTAGCACTTTTTTAAAAGCGTGCAGCAGCATGGGATAGTCCTTTGCTTCAAATAGTCTCCCAGCAGACACTATCGTAAATAAGCTTTTATCTTCTAACCATGGATGCTTTACTGGTTCGTTAGCCAACTCTTTTATCTTCTCGTCTATCACAGGATTATAGATAACGTTCACTTTTTCCCTTTGTAAACCTAAGAAACTTGCAGCGTTTTTTGCCACGCATTCTGATACCGCAACATAGCCATCTGCCTTCTTAAACAATCTTCTCATCACGCTTGGATAAAGATAGTGTAGCTTTGTCCGAGGATGTTGATAAGATTGCTTTAAATTAGTATGAAACGTAATGATATGCTTCGTTCGTACCTTCGACATCCTCATGGCGATACTTGCAACAATATTGGCATTATCTAATCCAGAAACGAAGATATCAGGCTGCTCGGAATGAAGATAGTGGCGAAGTTTAAAGATACTATAAAAGGTCTTACTCGCCCCTAAATCGACCAGATTCACCCTTGGAGATACCCGTCCGATGAGAGCCCCTTCCCGTTTAACCAAAACAAGGTCCACTCTATGGCCTTTTTCTGCTAAACCATTCGCGATAGTGATGACCACTTTTTCTGCCCCACCATAGGTTAACACTGGAATAAACAAGGAAATATGCATGCTCATTCTTTACCTTTGTCTAAAATCAAGCGTTCATAGCTGTCAGCACTATTTTTGATCGTGAAAAATAACGAGCGTTCTAGTAACTTCTCTTTAGGTAGAGGGTTTTCTAACGTCTCTTTGATCGCTTTGGACAGTCCAATATAGTCCCCCACTCTTACTAATGTTCCATACTTTCCTCTATCTAAAATTTCACCCGGACCGCTTGGGCAATCTGTTGAAACAACGGGCGTCCCTACTGCAAGTGCTTCTGCTACTACGTTACCAAACCCCTCATAGGCGGAAGATAATACAAACAGATCTGCTTTTTTCATAAATGGATAAGGATTGGATTGGAAACCGATGAAATCTACAACATCCTGCAATTTATATTCCTCTACTAACGACTCTAAATGACTTCTTTCCGGTCCGTCACCCACCAGCATCAGCCTCGCCTTCTTACTATCCTGCAGGACACGAAATGCATTCAATAAAGTTGGATAATCCTTCGCTTTGTCAAACCGCCCTACTGTAACAACAACAGGAACCTCTTCATGGAACCAAGGGTGTTCCACTTCTTCCTCTGCTTTAGCGAGAAGCCCTTCTGTAACAACCGGATTATAAACAACATGAATTTTCTTTCTATCTATTCCTGTAATTTTGTAAAGGTCATCTGCCACACCTTTAGAAACACCCACCACATGATCTGCAAAACGATAAAAGTGCTTTACTAATTTAGCAACAACCTTGAAATTACGGGAGTTTAGTACCTCCAATTGTCTGCTTATGTTCACCCTTGTACTGACAATGAGATTTGTTTTAGATCTCGCCAGTAGCTTGGCAAAGATAACAGTTAAGTTGATATAATCCTTTGCTGAAATAAACGCGTCGGGTTTTTGTTCAGACATATATTTACGGATGTCTGGAATACAAGATATCAGCCTAGGCTTCTTCAAATCAATTAAATTCACACCTGCTGGAACAAGGTCTTTGTATTCACCTTCCGCCTCAGCAACTAACAAGTCTACTTCATAACCACGATGGACAAACTCCTCTGACAGATTTAGGGTCATTCTCTCAACCCCACCGCCACGGAGATTAGCTAAAATAAAGGCAATTCTCATTTTCTCCATGTAATATCCCTCTTATCTTCCAGTTTGTTTTTTCCATTTCTTCCATACTATATTGCGCGCATTCATAAGATTTAACAGGATTGCAGCCAACACAAAGGCAATTCCGCCAGAAGCAAGTTGCAAAATTAGTGCTAACACACCGATATTATCTTGTAATGGCCACAGGGCAAGTCCCATGATAATCGAGGCAATCATAACCTTGATAAAATCTATAACTGGAAAAGGCAATGAATGAATTTGAATATGAACGATGATCCAACTAATTATAACAGCCACTGCATACGCCGCTACTGTTGCCATTGCTGCGCCCTCTATTCCGTATTGAGGAATGAGCCAAAAATTCAGTCCAATATTTAGTAAAGCAGCTCCAATAACAGGATAGATTTGGAGCGCCGTTTTCTGTTTTAAGTGGAACATAATATCGACACAATACAATTTAAAGCCTTTTAACAAAGCTCCAATGGCAATATAGGGGATGAGTGTTAGCGCATCCTCCCGAAAGGATTCCCCAAGGAAAAGATTTGCCACATTGGCTGATATTAAAACAAAGCCCGTCACGGCTGGAATCGCAACCAAAAATATAAGGCTTGTATTCTTCTTTACTTGTTCATATGCAGCCAATTCCCCTTTATCTTCCATTACTTTTACTGCAATAGGATAAGCGGCTAAATTGATGACCATCATTAACGTAAAAATCGTTTGCTCTGATAGGTCGTATGTAACAGAATAAATACCCGTGGCACTAGTATTTAGTAGATAATCAATGATCAGCCTATCTGAGTTATGAATAACCACACTTAACAATAATGTAATGGTCAAAGGCATTCCATATTTCAAAAACTGCTGCATATACTCTTTTTGGAAGGCCTGAACATTGATTCCAAGCTTCCAATATTTCAAGGTTGGTCTTAATAAAGTGATCCAAAACGCCACCATCAATCCAACCAATAAACCTATTTCTGCAAAGCCGGCATAAATAAAAGCCGTTCCTAACACAAGTCCTAATGTTGTTCTGCTAAAAGCCAGCATTCCATAAGATTTTGGAGATAGCTTCGCTCGCATTAATGTTAGGTTCAGGGAATTCCATGACTGTGTCCAAGAAAACAATAAGGTTAACAGGATAAAGACAGGTGAAAAGTCTTTTCCTTGAAAAAAGAACATCGTCACTACACCAACCACAAGCGTTGCTGCCACTAATCCAAGAAACGACAGCTTTATGGTTTCAAAAAAGCGGATATCTTCTTTATACCTTGGATAGTAACGAAGCAAACTTAGCTTCAGCCATTCAAAAACGACTGCGTTTATCATCCCTGCAATTGCGAAAACTAACGCATACATTCCATATTCTTCTGGTGATAACATCCTTGTGAAAATAGCAATACTTGCGAAGCTAACGAGTGCAGGTACGCCATGCGATAAAAAATATGCAAAAGCATGCTTAGACATCATACATATGGTCCTCCATAACTTGAATCAAAATTAGTGCATACCTTCCTTATTATACATAATTCGAGTGTTTACGAAAACTTTAGGAAAATGCTGTATAATGTCTTTTAGGCCAACTTTGTTAGACACCGCAGTTGCCTTCCCCAAATGGCTCCGCGTCCACGAGGCGATGCTTCGGCTACGCCTGTGAAGTCTCAAGTCAACCGCTTCATTCCCGCTTAAGTCTTCGCCCTTGCTACAATCCACAGCTATAAACTTCCATTAAAACAAAAAAGCAAGGCTCGCGATTTTTCTTTACGAGCCTTGCTTCTTATTATTGATTGTAGTCGCAACCGTAAGGCTACTGGGTATCGTTAACATACACGTAATCAATGTTGCTCTCGTGCTCTTTTCGTGGAGGAAGATTAAAATATATGGCAATTTTCTTCCACGAAAGATTGGAAAAGTCTTAAAGCCGATTTTTTCCTGGATAATCACAACAATCTTTTAGAAAAGAGCATTATTACTTTAAGATTTCATTCTGAATTGCTTGCCTTGTATCAGTTGATATGGCACCTGTCCCACCAAGATAGTGAATGGCTGGTACAAAATGAATGCTTTCATCTAGGTATTCTTTTACCGCATCTGGCAGCTCATCTTTTTTCGTTAAGATAAGAGGAGCTTCCATGTTGGCTGCAAGTACAGAACCAGGAAGAGCATCAATAAATTGTTCTCCTCTTGCAAAAAACAAATTGCGCGGGTCGAGGCTAAACTCATTTACAATAGCGATACTTGTTGCATAACGGTCTGCACCACTTACACGCTTTACATTTCCTGCTAGGGTTTTAAGCTCTTCTTCTACCTCAACTGAAACTGCAGCTTTACCACCGATAATGGTTACTGTACTAATATTGTTTTCAGCTAAATAGGCTTTCACATTTGTAGAAAGCTCCTCTGCTTTTGTGAAAAGGATTGGCACCTGATTTAATGCCGCGTGCGACGCAATAGATAAGGCATCTGGTGAATTAGATTTACCGGAAGTAATAATAACTTCCTTTGTGCTTCCAATTTTCTTAGCAACCTCTACAGAAGTGTCGTATCGGTTTGCGCCTTTCACTCGTGTTACCTTTGTTGCGTACTTCTCTAGTTCACTAACTGTTCCATTGGAGATCGCTGCCTGACCACCAAGCACATAAATCTCGTGTATGGTTTGCTTAGAGAGTAACTCTTTAACTGCTTGAGGAATTTCATCTGTTTTAATTAAAAGTAATGGTGCATCATGCTTTTTCGCCAAAACACTTCCTGTCAAGGCATCAACTGGATTATCTCCGCGTCCAATTACTACATTCTGAAAGTTAGCCCAACCATATTCTGCAATGGCTACACTTGTTTCATAGCGATTCTCTCCACTCAAACTATTATTAACATGACTTGTAATATAGTTTGTGAAAGCTGTTCCTTCATAGTAGAATGCTAGTATTTCTTTATAAGTCTTCCCTTTTTCCGCCATTCCCTTGGCACCATACTGACTCATTCCGACACCATGGCCCCAGCCTTTACCTTTTACATCATATACTCCGTCTTTAAGATTGATCGTGGTAACAAAATGGCTTTTAAAGTCATTCAGCCCAAAAGCATTGCGCATCGTTGCGATTGGAACTAGTTCTTGCTTCCAAGAATGCAGCTTGAGCTGAGTTACTTTCTTCCCGTTCACTTCGACTTCTTCCATCACGAAGCTTCCATCTTTATTTTTAACAAAATAGTTGATCGTATAGTTTCCGTGCGTTCTTCTTTGTCCAGGAGTATAGGTATTGGATACCGCCACATCCTGAAGTGCTACGATTTTAATATCTGCATCTTTTAAAGCAGCATGGTTGGTTTTAATGTTGTTCTTCAGGTTGTTTAAAACATTGGCTTCTTTTTCGAGTGGCTTTTTAAAACCAGCCTCAGTCGTAACGTTCCACCACTCTTGTGGCTTAGTCAAATCAAGTTCCTTTGAATTGATTTGTGTTTCTTTAAATTGCAGGCCCCAATCAAATGCTGGATCGTAATTATCTTTTTTTGCTTTTAAATAGTCAAGCTGACTACCACCTGGCCAAGCTCCTTTATTGCTTTCAATGTGGCCACCGTTGTTGGAGCTGAACACAGCATCGATAAGTGAATCTTTATAGGTAAGAACTTGTCCTTTTGTTGTATCAACCGCTTCATTGGTGTTTGCATATTTTGTTTTATCCCACCAAATATAGCCATCATAGCGCTGAGAGCCTACATCGTCTGTCATTACTGTGTGAATTCTTTTAAGCGCATACGTTCTTGCTGCAACTGCTTGTGCCTTCAACGATTCCATATGCCAGCTTGGATATATCTCACTAGGTAGTACTCCTTTAAGGTAGTCCTCCATCGGTAATGTATTCACCGGAACCAAGTACCCTTTTTCAATGGTGAAGCGAATACTACCCAGATAAGGACGTCCGTTCAACCTAATGTAATTTTCTTTTCCGTATTTAACGGGATTAATTTCAAATTGGTTGTTATAGCTTGCAATCTTCTTGCCGTTTTCATATAACTCTATAACACTACCATTCACTTTTACTTCAAAGCTTGTATTGCTTAGTTTACGATCGCTGTTTCCAGCTTGTTGATACGTTCCTTTAATTTCAAATGGAATTGTTTTTTTGTCTTTTAGATGATACTTCAGTTTAACAGAAACCTCATTAGGTATTGTACCTGCTGCATGTGCGTTGTTTAAACCTGATAAACTTGGTACTAAAATTAGACAGACTGCAAGCACCATCGTAATAAATTTTTTCACGTTACTCCCCCCAGTTATTCCTCTTTATTTTCCATGGTTGCTACTTCCATTTCACCGGTATAACCATACTCCCCAGTCACTTCAAATTCTTCTTTAATTAGACCTACGCCCGGCGCATAATAGCGGGTATAAATGGTGTCTTCTCCTTGTACTTCATCTGTAACTTTTTGCAGCACATAAACTTCTTCATAACTACCGACTGAAAGCTCAAGCTTTGCTCCACTTTCCTTCACTTCCCACATTGAACTTTCTCCATTGACAGAAAGCAAGATCTCGCTATCATTCTTTGGGGTAAAGGAATCTAAAATATTTTGTTTGGAATCAGCTACAGAAACTTCTTCATAAACAAGGGAAATTCGCTCTGCTGTCCATTCATATATTTGAATAGATTGATTGCCTCCAAGAGTTAAGGACAGTTGTACATATTGGTCATTACTTGCAATAACTTCCTCTGTAAGAACAATGTCTTCTCCGTCAGAGAATTTCTTGATACTGCCTACTTCTGGACGGTAAACAGTTAGTCCTGGATCCTGTTCAGGTTCTTCCTCTTTTTCTTCTTCAGAAGCCTTTGTTTCCTCGTTTGTTTCTTCTTCTTTTTCTTCTGGGTCTTCATTATCTACCGCTGAATCGTTTTCTCCAGTTGTATTTTCCATTTCATTTTCGTTCGTGTTGGATACTTCTTTTTGCTCCGTTTTGGAACATCCCAAGATAAAAGAAAGCAAGCATGCTGTTAGGAAAATTAGAATAATTTTTTGCAAATCAATCACCTTTCAAAGAAGCTCGATAAGAATAATTCTTATCGAGTCCTCTGTTTTGTCTATTTTTGTTATTTTAGTTTATAAGATATGGTTGAAATTTGAGTGTCATTTATCGCACCAGTGCCACCAATTGCTGCAATCTGATTGACACGAACATCATTCGTATGCGCCATTAAGAATGACTCTACGCTTCTGTTACGATTTTTCCCTACTAGCACAAGCGGAGCATCATAGTGAACTGCTAGCGGTGCAGATACTAGTGCATCCGGGAAGTTACTTCCTGTAGAAACAAGGACTGATTCTCCTTGTAAATCGCTTGAGAAGGCCCAAAGTAACTTGGCTAATGTTTCATATCTGTCAGAACCAGATAATCTAGTAACTTTAGCAGCTCCAGACAGTGAGTCTTCAACGTTTTCTGAAATTGCAGCATTTCCTCCTACAATGACTACTTCTTCACCCTTTACATATGGAAGGGATTGTTGAGAGATCCAGCTTTGTTCAGAAAGAAGAATTCCCCAGCCTTTTTTTGCAGCAATAGGTGCAGCTGCAAGCGCATCTGCAAACCCTTGTCCAGATGCTAGGAATACACCATTCATCTCTCCTAATCTTTCTAAAATGGCTCTGTTAGTAGCGTAACGGTCTTCACCTGAAATTCTCTCAACCTTTAGACCCTTCGATTTGAAAATAGATTCAGCATTCTTTGGTACTGCACTTTTTCCGCCAATGATTACTACCTTTTCAGCTCCAAGACGGTTTACTTCTTCTAGCACGCCTTGATGAAGCTCAGTTGCTTTTGTTAATAGGATTGGCGCACCATCTAGTTTCGAGGCAAGTGGTCCTGCTGAAAGTGCATCAGCGAATTTACTTCCAGTGGCCAAAATGACCGTTTTTTGTGCTTTGTCACTTGCAAACCCATCTGGATAAACCTGTTTAGACGTTTCAATAGCTGTGACATATCTGTCAGGTCCTGAGAGTCGATCTACTGTTACATTTCTATCAACTGGAATACCCTTGATGTTCGTCCAAATGACTTCTTTTTTATTTAGCGTAGTGACCTTTGCACTTTTGTTTGTTTGTGCAACACTTAGCGCATGCTCATAGTCAAAATATTTACCAACTAAAGAGTCTTTATGATAGACTTCATATTTTTGAGAAATATAGTTTGACCAGACAATAAAGTCTGTTTTATCTTGAACAACTCTTATGTCGCTGTGAGTCTTTCCATATTTAATTGCATCCTCTAAGGTATAGAATTCCTTTAAAAAGCCATCCATCTTATCGTAGGCTTTAAATTTATCGCTTGTGTAAATAATTTCTTGCTTATCTTTATCCCAAACCTTTGCAAATTTCGTTTGTTTTTTGGCATAGTTTAAGGCATCTTCACGTTTGTCAAAGGTAGCAAGCTTTTTATCGTTTTGATCAAAAACTTCAAAGATTTTAAAATATTGAATGACTGCTGCAGCAATTCCTTCTGCAGAGTTTTGATGGAAAGAAGATGTTTTAATCGTTTTCTCTTCGTCTTTATTTGTCATAAACCCTAACTCCAAAAGAACCGCAGGCATTTGTGCATTTCTGATAACAAAAAAGGCCTGATTGTTTCGGACACCTCTGTCTAGGAATTTAATTTTTTCAAGAGTTGCATTATGTACTAAATGAGCAAGTCTTCCACTCTCTTCAGCTAACCCAACCTGGATTGGATCTGGTGGATACTGCTTTTCGGTTTCGCTCATGGCATTGTAGTTATAGTAGTATGTTTCAAACCCTCTAGTTAAAGGGTTACTTGGGTGTGCGTTGTGATGAATGGAAAGGAACAGGCTGTCGTTATTATTGCCTCTCACAAAGTCATTAGCAACCACCATTCTGTTAATTAAATCTTCTTTAACAGTAGCAGCAAAATCTTTGCTGTTTGTTTCACGGGTCATATACACTTTGATATCAGTGTTTTTCAGTAATTCCTGTAGGCGAAGGGACACGTCTAAGTTAGCATGTTTTTCACAATATCCAGTTTGATTTCCGGAAAAGCCACATGTACCAGAAAACTTTCCTCCATGACCCGGATCGATTACCAGTACCTTTTCTGCAAAAGAGACAATAGGAGCCATAAAAAACAGGATTACTAGCAAGCTACAAATCTTATAATAATTCACAATTAGTACTATACCTCCCAAGAATGATAAATTTATCGAATCTTGTTATATTATACCATCGAAGATTACAGAATTGTGTCGTTTTTTACAAGATTTTAATTTACAAAAAAAACCAGTGTTGGTGATACTGCTATAATCAGATGTTTGTTACAAAAAAGGGGAATATAGACCTAAAAAAGCCACCAGAGGGGATCGCCCCTCTGGTGGCTAGTTCTCACTATCTAGCTTATTTTACGATTTTTGCTAATGCTTCAAGTACGGAAGCAGATACTGCATTTTCGCCACCAATTACAGTTAAAGTATCAACCTCTTCAGAAGTTAAGAATCCTTGAACATGTCCAGAAACACTTGTACCTACAAGTAGAATACCTGTGTTGTGGTTTGCAGCTAGGGCAGCACCAGCTAATGCATCAGCAAACTGTTTGCCTGTTGCCACATAGTAATGGTTTGTATCAAGGTCAAAATGCTTCGCAACATTTACTGCTGTTTCATAACGATCTTTTCCACCAATTCTCATAGGATTTGGAAGAGATTTCAATACGTTATCAGAAACTGCTGCGTTTCCACCAACCACGATTGCTTTTTTCGGGCTTAGTGAGATTAATGCTGCATTTGTTTGCTTCGGTAACTCATCTTTATTTGTTAATAGGATTGGCATACCATTTTGAGCCGCATAAGAAGCAACAGATAATGCATCTGGGAAGTTTTTGCCGTTTACGACAACGACTCCATTTGCTCCATTTGGTGCAACCTCAGTAGCAATTGCTCCAGCAGTAGACCATCTATCAGGACCAGATAAACGCTTCACTTCAAGACCATGAGCTTTGAACATCTTTTCTACATCCTTACTTACAGCAGCTTCGCCACCTAGGATGTAAACTTTCTTCGCTCCTAATCTTTCAATCTCCGCTTTTGTTGCATCTGGTAGAGAAGAAGTTTTCGTTAATAGTAATGGTGCGTTGTGTTTATGAGCTAGCGGTACACCAGCAAGTGCATCAGCATAGTTATCTCCACGAGCAATTACTACAACATCAGACTGTTCCCAACCTTCTTTACTTAACTCCACTGCAGTAGCATAACGGTCCGCTCCTCTTACGCGATCCACACGCTCTGCAACTTCATTACGGTAAACATTTACTTCTTTTGTTACAGTGTTTCCACCAAGGTCTGTTAATGTAAACACAAATTGGTTATGACCAGGCTCTAAGCTCAATGTAGTTTCATGCTCAAAGTTTGCTGGCTCCATGACTTTTACTGGGCTAGTAAATGGCTGTTCGAATTCATGGTTATCATCCACATAAAGAGATACATAGTTAAAGTTGTCTTCTAGTAGTGCAGAAGCAGTTACTTCTTCTACATCCATGTCAACAAACTCCGGTACATCAACAGTTAGTGTTGGACCTGTT
Organism: Bacillus sp. THAF10; assembly: GCF_009363695.1. Lineage (NCBI taxonomy): Bacteria > Bacillati > Bacillota > Bacilli > Caryophanales > Bacillaceae > Bacillus > Bacillus sp. THAF10. Next base: position 3,530,977 of record NZ_CP045403.1, read on the forward strand.
GTATCGACAAATACTTTTCTTGAGATACCGAACTCATTACCTGCTCCATCGATGGCAGTGATGATGATATCATGGTAGCCATCTTTATTGAAGGTAGCATACGTATCGAAGTTATAACGAGTTTCATTTTCTACCGTTGAGGTAGTTAAAGCAACTTCTTTTCCATTTACCAATACTTTTTCTACACGTACATCATCAGTTGCATAACCTGCTACTTTAATGTCGTTCGTGTTATAAGCTCCAAATGGCTCTGGAGTACCAGGAATTCCTTCCTCATCACCAGCTGGCAAGAATAGTACTGGTTTGGTGGAATCACCTGTTAATAAAGTATCAAAACCAATGTTCATCACTTTATCAGCAGCTAGGACTTCAATGTCATTTGTTTCAGCATCTTTTAATACAGTGCTTGTTGCATCTGCAGGAAGTGTTATAAGCTCTCCATTGACAGATACGACGATTGAATTTAGGCCTACTCCACTATCAGTTGCAGTCCAAGTAAGTTCACCAGTTTCCTCGTCAAAAGAAGTGATTTCTACTTCAGGAGCAGTTGTATCGACAACAACTGGAATCTTTTTGGATTGCCATTTGTCTGTGCCATCTACAAGTGCTTTGATTTCGTAGAAGTATTTACCGTCAGCAGCAGTTTTGCCTCCTACTTTACCATCCCATGTTCTTGCATCCACATAAGAATAGTTAGAGCCATTCCCTGCATTATAGTAGCTCTTCCTAACATAATTAGATGTGAGGATTCGACGTACTTGTTTTTCATTTTCATCCAATACATTGTATTGAACTTCTTTTGCATTACGAAGGTAAGCAGTGAGGAAGTTGATTCCATCATTGTATGTGTCACCATTCGGACTAATGGCATAGAAATTATTGTTTTCCCCATCTGTTAAGTAATCCATAAAGTAGCCACGGTCGTCCAATCCGTCCTTGAAACCTCTACTACTTAAATCATAGTACTTTGCTTCTCCAAATACTTGGAAGCCGTCTAATACAGAAGGCTCGCTCCAATCACCGTAGAAACCTAAGAATGGAACAGAAAGATCAGCTTCTAACTCATGAGAAAGTGTAACAAAACCTTCTACAAAGATATCTTTCATTAGATCCATCGTTTTTGCATTTCCGTCAGCATCGAAACCAGGAATCTTAGCATTTGTAAGATCAATTGTTACAACGATATCTTTTTCTTCGCCTGCACCAATCGTTACCTCTTTCGGCGCATTAACCGTTGCTCCTTCTAGAGCACCAGTTGTTAACGCATTTAGAGTTGGGGCATTTTTTCGCTCTGCAAACGTGTCCGTTAACACAGAAGTGTCAACTGTGTAAGTCACGTCATAGTTTTGAATGTTTTTAGCTGTAAGTGTGAAGCTAATTGTTTTAGAATCAAAAGCTTTTAATTCTACTTTACCTTCACCAGAATTCTTTTCTACCACTACCACTGGTGTATCTACAGCTGCAAACAATTGCATCATTCCAGCTCCTTGGCGGCGTGGAGAGAAATCATTACCATTTAAGTCAACAATGCTCTTTGCAGTATTCATCATTAAAGCTTTTGCCAATCTTGTACGCATTTCTGCGTTTAGATCTGCAAATCTTTCATCTGATTTCAAATATTGTTGAACAAGTGCAGCTCCACCAGCTACGTGAGGAGCAGCCATAGAAGTACCACTTTTCACCCCATATTTGTCATCATTAAGAGTGGAATAGATGTTACCACCCGGCGCAGTGATTTCTGGTTTTAACTCTAAGCTTGGAGTAGTACCCCAAGAAGTGAAGTCTGTCATGCGGCCCATTTCTGGACTTTCTTCTTGATTTAATGGAGCAACAGTTCCTGTTCCAGTTCCACCTTCAAGGGCTTGAAGGATCTTTTGACCGTCACCGTAGCTCAGTTTCATGAATGGAACAGCCCAGCCACCTTGATCCTTGTAGAAGATTCCAGAAGCGGAGTTGTTATAAACAACGATTCCAGCTGCTCCGGCTGCTGCAGCGTTTTGAGTTTTATCGAAGAATGACAATTGTCCACGAGAAACCACTGCCACTTTCCCTTCAACATCAACACCTTCATAATCAGCTGGACGACCAAAGCCTCCGATTAGAACTAATTCAACATTTTCTAAACCTTCCCAGCTATCAATACCAAAACCTACGCCTGAGAAGTCAGTTCCATCAACTGTTAATTCATGCTGATACAAATATGCTGTATTTCCAGAAGCAGCTACCTGGATGGTATCTTTGTTTAAACCAGGAGCTCCTACAACCCCAATATCAGGATTTTTGAAGAATGGGTTGCCCCATCCACGGCCAATATGACCGGAGTTTCCAGCAGATACAGAAGAAACGATACCGTTTTCTACTGCACGAGTAATTGCAACATCCTCAGCGCTATTCACTTCATAGAAAGAAGCTGTAGAACCAAGACTCATGTTCAGTACATCTGCACCTAGTTTAATAGAATCATCGATTGCTGCTAGGTAGATGTCAGACCATGTGGATGGATAGTTTGGATCGTTTGAGAATACCTTCATCCCTAGTACTTGCGCTTCAGGAGCAACTCCCATGATTTCTCCATTCGCAACAACAGTACCAGCAACGTGCATTCCGTGCTCGGATGGAGATGGTCCTACATCTTTAATTTCAGCGTTTTGATCGTAGTAGTTATAGCCATAAGGTACTTTTTCTGTATAGAATTTCCCTTTAAGTCCTTCAGAACTTACCATATCTCCTACAAGATCTTCCGTTAAGTATTCTTCCGTGTCTTCACTTAACACGAAATCTTTGTGAGAAGGGTCTACTCCGGAGTCAATAACGGAGACAACCATTCCTTCCCCTTTAAAATGAGCATCTGCCCATACTTGCATGGATTGGATATAGTCATGACTTGTATCCATATTAGGTTCAAACACAGGGCGGTTGTACTCATTCGCTAAGTATACGTTAGAAACACCCTTGATTGCCTCAATTTTCGCAATGTCACCAAACGCTACTTCTCCACTGAATCCGTTGAATGCAGTAGTATATTGGTGGTTATAGCTCATTGCTACCCCTTTAGAAGCAATCGCATTTTTAACAGATGATTGTTCTTTTTTTACTGCATCTGTTAAGGATTTCTTTGTGGATTCATCTAAATCCTTATAAAGCACGTTTTGTTCTGTTGCATATTGAATTGGAGCATCTCCCTCCAGTTCAACAATTACACGAACTTTATCTGTTGCGGCAAAATCAGATTTTGCTGCCTCAGCGGCCCCTTCAAACTTTTGCCTTTCGGACAGCATTTCTCTTACTTCGTTAAGATCGGCTCCGTTAGTTGTTTTCGTTACTGTTTGTGCACCAACTGCAAATTGCAGATTGGAGAAAACTAGTAAGAAAGCAACGAACCCTATAAAGTACTTACGTAGTTGCACTTACAAAAACCTCCCCCGAATGTTGTTTGTAAATGAAGTATTGTGTAAAAAGACGCTAATTCTTTCCTCCTACATAACATTTCAAATTACACTATAATTTTACAACTGCGTTACTTTTTAGTCAATTGTTTATATTTATAATATTTAGAATACTATTTCTCGACAGCAAAAAAGGACCTCTTTTGACGTGAGGTCCCTTTTCAAAAACTATTTTACTATATTTCCATTAATGGCTTTTTCCCCACCAAAGAGGTAAAAATGTTTAATGTTAGATTTTTTTACAAATTCCTTTAATTCTGCTGTCATTGCTTTACCATCCACTAGGACAATTGGCATGCTATTCTCAGAAGCGAAATGACTTCCGCTTAGTGCATCTGGGAATGTTTTACCACTAGCAACACCAACTACAGAAGCTTCTGGATAGAATTTTTTTGCAATCTCTACAGAGGTCAAATATCTGTTCTTTCCTGAAACTCTATTTACTTCTTTCACTCCAGCTTGTTTCATTTGTTTCACGGCTTCTTCTGTTACAGCTGCAGCTCCACCTATCACAGTCACTTTTTTGACTGATTTTTGTTTCAAGTAATCACTAATTTCCTTTGTGAGAGCTGTTTTGGAAGTGTTAAGTAGAATTGGAATTTGATTTTCCGCTGCATATGGTGCAATGGAAAGCGCATCTGCAAAGGTCAAACCTGATACTACAATAACTTCTTCTGGTTTTGAGACAACTTCATTTGCTATTTTAATAGAGGTTTCTGTGCGGGTTGCACCAGAAATTCTTTCTACTTTGAAATGCTTCTTGAAATGGGCCTCAGTGCTTGCTGTAACTGCATTTACCCCACCTAAAATGATAATTTTGCCATTCTCTTTCAATAGCCTTTTGGCTTCATTTACCACTTTTTTCTGAACTGCTGCATCATCATTGATTAGTAGCACGGTTCCATTTAGAGCTTGATTCAACACCACTCCAGAAAGTGCGTCAGGGAAATTTTTCCCACTCGCTAGTATAACTCGATCCAACGAGTGATCTGCTATTTTAGATGAAAATGCAAGAGCAGTCTCATATCTTGTAGGGCCTGATACTCGTTCTACATTTCCTTCTTTAGGAAGGATGGTACTATTAACTGATAGTTGGTAAGGCTTTAAGCTTGGATTACCGTCTGCACTGGAAACAGCGAGATAGTAAGGGCCTGCTGCTTTGCCAACACCATGAATAATTTCTGCATCTCCATATCCGTAGTAGCTTGATTGTGCAAGAAGCTTGCCATTTTTATCAAAGAGTTTCAGCTCTCCATTAATATCAGATGGCACATCAAGTTTTACTTCCATATGACTATTTGCCCACGCAGGTACAACATACCAGTCTGTGTCTTCACTGTTCTTATTATAGTTGAAATAGCCAGTTGCTTGCCATTCCTGGGATTGAATTTTTTCCATTTTAAGAGGTTTAGATGGGATGTTGTTTTTCACAACAGAATCCTTGTCCTCATCCACTTTATCAACTGGGCCAGCCATCAAGTCATAAGATGCTAGAGGAATTTTATTGATTTCCCACGTATAATTCATTAGCACAATAAAGTAGCCTGCATCCATTTTCTTTGTAAAAGAACCATGCTCTCCTTCAAAATCCCAGCCTCTGTCAAATGCTCTAAAGGTATCGTACTCATTTTCATCCATTACTCCATTGCCATTTGTATCTTCCACAATATACACCATTGGGTCAATCGCAGACATTTTGTAGTTATCTGGATACCCTTTTACTTCACTACGCTTTTGAACATCTACATAAAAACCATAAATCTCTTCTTTTTCGCTCGGCTCGATATAGAACATGTCGACATCGTTCGTAAGGTCAAAGTTTCCTGTTATTGTTTCTCCATTTAGGATCGTCGCTTCCATTTCCGTATCATTGCTTTCGTTTGGATCATTTGTGCCTTCTTGAAGGATTTTAGAGCTGATAGTAAACGGCTCAAATGCTGGTTGCATTTGATCATTATAAACCATAAGCATATATCTTTTATTTTCCTTCAAGCCTGATTGTATATAATTTTCGAGACTCATCATTCCTATATTAGCTTGAACTGGCCACCAGCCAAACAACTCATCATACTCATACAACTCGAAGAAAGCAGTCATGTCTTCTGGAGTGTCTATTTCAAAATGATAGAGGCCGGATGATGTTGTTTCAAATTTAAATATATCTATATCATCCTTATACTGCATATATCCAGTTGCAGAGGAACCAATTTCCAAAGGAATTGCCGCCTCCCAAAGGATATCTTCCATCTCTTCTTCTTGAATATCCTCACCAATTGGTTCGAACTCCTCAGATTTTCTCGCTAAATGTTTTTTTGCATATTCCTTAACGGACAGTTTATCGTCCACTACTTCTTCTTCCTCTTCCCAAAACTCATGAGGAAAACCGTCTTCGTCAGCTGGTAACACTTTTCCATCTATAGAAAGTGTATAAGGAAGGTGGGAAGAGAACGATGCTACTCCTTCAAACCACATGCCAAAAAATTCATCAAAATACTCTGGCATACTTGTTACTTCTACTCGATATTTGCCACCTGGAATTCCTTCAAAAATAAGTGCTTCGCCTTGGCTATAACCATTCCTATTGCTATATTCCATCAGATACCAATCTTCTTCCACCTCATCGTACATATAGAGGTTTAAACCAATATCTAAGCCTGGAACACCATTCACCTTCGCTTTAACCGTTTGCGCTTCTTCTACTTCAACATCATAAAAATCCTGGTCTCCCTCTCCTCCAGTTAGATAAGCTTCTCCAGATGTTTCATATGGGAGATTTGTAATGACGTGTGGATTTTCCCAGTCATTTCCATCCTCTTTCCATTCTGTCGCTTTCTCTACTTTTAAAGTGAAAGGAGTAGTATTTTTACCTGCATTATCATTTACATCAGAAACACCAATGACTAACGTACCATCCATATAAGCTTCAAATAAATAACCCTCTGGTTGTCCAATATCTGCATTGTTTATGGTAAACATGTCAATGTAGCTATCTTCGCCTTCAGGATAAAAACGAACATCCACTTGATAGTCATGCTTAACAGGTGTCTCTAAGAAGATTTGTGTAAGTTCCCCTTCTTTTACCGTAGTCTTGAAAAATTCTTGCTGATAGGCTTGCGTGATAGTATCAGAAACAACCGCTTGATTTTGGGAGAAGGTTAGCTTCTTTGCTTGGTCTAGTATATCTTCTTCATATATAATAGGGTTTGCTGGAATTTTAGAAACATCTGCTTTTAAAGCTTCCAAAGGATTGACTAATCCATATCCAAAGGTAGTGTCATACCCTTTACTCCCCAAGTCCTCTGCTGTTGATTTCAGCAAGTATTCTATCTCATATGGAGTAAGATCCGGATTTTTTGCCAGTAATAATGAAGCAATACCAGCTACTACTGGTGAGGCCATCGACGTACCACTCAAATTCATAAACGTAGACTCCCCATTGATGTAGGCTGCGTTATAAATATCCTCACCAGGTGCTACAACATCAACCGATGCGCCATACGTAGAAAAGGATGCAAGTTCCTTGTTTTCATTTGTCGCTCCTACACTAATAACACCCTTATAGGAAGCAGGATATTCTTTCATATTAGTAGATGAGTTACCTGCTGCTGCTACCACTACTACATCTGAAGCAAGTGCGTAGTTTACAGCTTCTTCAATGATAGTAGAAGGAAAAAATCCACCTAAACTCATGTTGATTACTTTTGCACCATGATCGACTGCATACACAATCCCTTCTGCAATTGCAAAATCATAGGCACCTAGATCTCCATTAAATACATCAATGGAAAGAATTTCTGCGTTAGGATTAACTCCAGTTCCTCCAACACCATTATTCTTCTCACCAGCAATGATTCCAGCCACATGAGTAGCATGTAAATCTGGTACTGGCTTTCTCATCGGATCGACAATATTTACTGATTCCACCACTCTATTTTTTAGTTCAGGGTGATTTTTATCCAAACCAGTGTCAATGACAGCTACTTTAACACCATCATCCCCAACTAACCCTTGTGCTTTAAGAATGTCTAATTGTTCTAGATGATACATATCATTTATTTTCGGATCCACTGTTCCAAGCTTTTTATAAAGAACACTTGGTGTTACCGATAAAACTTTGTTTGATTTTTCATAAGCCTGCAACGTTTTTGATAAGTTAGATTTTGCATTCACTCTGACAACATCATATCCAAGCTTGGAATAGCTTTTTACAAGCGTGGCACCTGCGTTTCTGTGGTCAAGTGCTGTAAGCTTTTCCTTATACCTTACAACAAAGGTATTATCACTTACCTCTTCGACATCTTTTACTTTTTGATAAGAGTTCTTCTCGACATTTTCTCCGGCTATTCTCTTAAAGTGATTTACCATTGCACTATAGTCTGTTTCGACATGCTTTTCTCCACCTGTATAGGCAAAAGCCTGTAGAGGTGAAGATGCTACTACAGCAGTAATGGCAAGCGGTATAACAGCTTTACTCCATTTTCCCCAGCGCTTCATTACAATTTCCTCTCTTCCTTCTGTTAAATTAGAAAACTGCATAACTAGAAATATTTAGAAGTTTTTACTAAATACTAGAATATTATAACAGTATTTTCTATGAACAAGATACTAAAAATTAATTTTTTTTTTGCCTGATAACATTAACAAACAAAAAAAGAGCATAACCTCTGTTATGCCCTCAAACTCTTATATACTTTTTCTTCCAGTGTAAAATAACTGCAACAAACGACCACATACAAACAAAGAATAGGCTGTAGAATAAATGTGGATAAGAGATGCTTTCACTTAAAAAGCGGAAAAATAGATCCCTTAGCGTACCTTCTAATCCAAGGATGGAGATAGTAAGGTTAGCAAAAATAATAAATACAACCATTTTCCCAAAATAGATAAGCAAGCTGTTTCTACCAAAAGACTCTACATACCAAATCATTGCCTTCCAAGGCTTGGAATGGTTCCTTTTTTCATCGATTAAATAAAACAACATGACCAATAGGAAAAAAGTGATGGAGCTTGCAAGCAGCGCAAAAGACGGACTCCATAATCTTTTGTTAAAATCAATAAATTGCTGTAAAACAAAGGCAAGCACCATAAGTCCAGCAGCGCTTGTTAGAAGTGTCCTTTTAATATGCTTTCTACTCAGGATCACCATTCCGATAGCATAGCCAAACAAAACATTGGAAAGTGCGCTTATAATTGAAAAGATACCCTCTGGATCAAATCCGCGCTCTCCATCTGCATACATATGATTTTCCCCAAACACGAAGGAATCTACAATGCCAGAGTAATTACAGCTTGTCCGAGGTACGCCACCTTCACAATGTGCACTACTAACAACCAGAAAAGCTGTGTAAACAATCGCAATCCCAATTCCAACGGCTATTGGCCATTTCCAGTTTCGAAATGTTCTGCTAATCACCACTACTACCAATCCAGTGATCGCAAATAGCTGTAACACTCCAGTAAACCTTAAGGTGTCAAAGTCAAAGCTCCACGCGGCAACAAAGTTAAATAGAAGCCCATAAACAAGCAGTAACACCGTTCTGCGAAATAACCCCTTCCAATTCACACCTCTTCGATAAGCAATCGACAGCCCAAGCCCATACAGTGTTAAAAAGGCAGGAAAAATGAGATCGGTAATCGTAACTCCATACCAATATGCATGACGGAAATACTCATAGCCACCACCAGGGAGTGCACTAACAAATACTGCTAATAATACTACAATACCCCTAGTAACATCTATTGACCTATATCTTTTACTCTGAACGATAGTAGATTTTCTCATCATTTCTAACTTTCTCCTGCATAATTTGTTAGAATAATTGTAACATAATAGTTTAGTAGAGAGGAAAAGGCAATGAGATACCTGTTGATTTTAATATTAGTTTTTCTTACGGGCTGTGGTGCTAAACAGGACGTTTTGGAAGTGTTTTATGTCCCGCATGCTGATGATGAAGTGCTTAGTATGGGTCCTGCTATAGTGAAAGCCATAGATGAAAGCAAGAATATACATATTATTTTGCTCTCAGAAGGAAAGGCGAGTAAAGCCATTCATAACATTAATAAACGACTAGACGAAGAAGGAATTGACTCACTCAACACAGCTGAGTTCGGTCAAGCTCGTGTTCAAGAATTTAAAGACGCTGTCCAAGCATTAGGTGTAAAGGAAAGTTCTATCACCATTTTGGACCTTCCAGATGGAAAGATCACAAAAGAGGATATAAATGAACTAATGATGAGGAAAGAAAAAGAGCATCATCATGTCATACATCATGTTATGTCTGATCTGGATCCGCATTCTGACCATGCGGCTACAGGAGAAGCCTTAAGGCAATTATTGCATGATAAAGTTGTGGAACACGGTAAATTTTACCTTCCTATCCAAGAGCATGATAAGCTGCCTTACCAGGACAGTGCAAAAGCTTCTTCAAAACAAGAAAGACAGAGGGTTTTAAAGGCATTAGATGCGTACGGTGTTTGGGAGCCGGAAAATAAGAATTATTCCATTGGTCAAATCTCGGTCCCAAAATACTTTCAAACTGCAAGAAAAAGCTTTGAAAGTAAGTATCATCATTAATACAAAAAACCGACGCAAACGCGTCGGTTTTTTTATGATTAATGATATCGTTTGGCTCCAAGGTATCTAGGAGCAAAATATACATTAGACATCTCATCGATTGTGACTCCAATGTTAGAGCCTGCAGATTTTGCATGAATGAACTTATTGTCTCCAATATAAATTCCTGCATGAGAAGCACCGTTCTTAGACGGATCTGTCTTGAAAAATACGATATCTCCAGCTTCAAGACTAGATACTGACTTGCCTCCAGCATACAAATCTGAAGTAGTTCGAGGAGTACTTAATCCATGTTTAGCGAACACATATTGGATAAAGCCACTGCAATCAAATCCTGAAGGTGTTGCTCCTCCGTACTGATAAGGGGCACCTAGATATTGCTTTGCTGTGTTGATTAGCGCTCCCATGTTAAAACCTAATGCTTCTTCAACCTGTGTTGACACGGCACTTGTTCCACCAATAATAGAGGCTTTTTCAGAGTTTACATTACTTAGAATGGTTTGCACCTTACCAGGAACTGCTTCCTTCTTTACTAAGACGAGAGAGGAATTTCTCTTTGCAGCAAGAACCGAGCCCGTCAATGCATCGGCGAAGCTTTGACCTGTTGCCACATAGACTTCCTCACCAAATTTAATATTCAATTCGCTAATAACATTGGATAATGTATCGTAGCGATCATTTCCTGAAAGTCGTTTTGCATTCGGCATGTCCTTTAATTGTGATTGTGAAATAACACTTGTTCCGCCTACCACAATGGTATTCTTATATTTGGATAACACTTTCTTTGTTGCAGCTGGAAGTGTATCAGATTTTGTTAATAGAATTGGGTAGCCTTTTTGGGCAGCATATGCAGCAATAGATAAACTGTCCGGAAAATTTTTACCGTAAACAACAATCGCTGTATCCGTTTGACCTGCAAGCTCCTCCGCTATTTTTACAGAAGTCTCATAACGGTCTGTTCCATGAATTCTCTCCACAGTTAGTCCCATATTTTTTAATTCATTATGTACGGCATCAGTTACTACGCTTGTTCCTCCAAGAATAATAGCACGCTTTGCCTTTAATCTTGTAATTTCATTTTTTGTTTCCGCAGGCAAAGATTTGTTTTGTGTTAACAGTATTGGTGCATTGAGTGAATAAGCAAGCGGTGTACCTGTTAATGCATCTGGAAATTGATTTCCTGCAGCAATGATAACGGTGTTGGAGCTACTCCACCCTTTTTTTGATATTTCTACAGCAGTTTTATATCTAGTATCACCGCTGATTCTGTCAACATTAAAACCACTGGCATTGCCTATAGATGGCAAGGAGAGTAGTAAGATCAATCCAAAAACTAAAGCAACAAAGGATCGTTTTTGTGTAAGAATATTCATGTTTCCCCCTAAATCTACATATTGTTACATATTTTACTTCATTATTATAACATTATAAAAATAAGAGAAATATTAAAGATATGTAACAAAACAGAGTCTATTATGTAATATAATAGACTCTGTTTCTTTGTTAAAGATTATCTAATTTAACGGACTAACGGAAGGACTATATCTGTACGCACTGCAGCAGTGCCCCCAAATACAGATAGCTGATTAAACGACTTGTTTCTAGCTAAGCTCAGTGTTTCTGTTGGAAGATACGATGGGTTCATCAGTAATAAAGGGGTGTTTCGTTTTGCTGCCAAGACAGATCCTGTAAGAGCATCAGGAAAATCTGTTCCATTCACTGCAAAACCTTCCCCAGCTTCAAAGCTAAACTGCGTCCCTATTTTATAGGCAGTTTCATATCTCGTGTTGCCTGAAATTCTGGAAGCTTTAGGCATTCCTTTTAATAGACTTTGATTAACAACAGCTCCTCCACCAACAACAATTGTTTTATTTGCTGATTGAAGGATGGTTTTTGTTGCACCGGGAATATAACTTTTTTCTGTTAGCAAAATAGGAATTCCATTTCTTGCTGCATATGGAGCAATGGCTAACGCATCAGGAAACCCATATCCATTAGCAACAATAACCGTGTCAAACTTTTTCCCTAGTTCATTGGCAATTAACTTTGCCGTTTCAAACCTGTTTTGTCCAGCAATCCTTCTCACTTCGATACTCATGTCACGAACGGTGTTTGAAACAGAATTAGAAATAGCACCAGTTCCTCCAAGGATAATAACATTTTTTGCGTTCAATCGAATTAATTCCTTGCGTGTTTCTTCTGGTATGTCATTTCCTCTCGTCAACAAGATAGGCGCATTCAGTTTATATGCTAGAGGCGTTCCAGCTAATGCATCAGGGAAGTTATCTCCACGTGCAAGTATAACGGTATTAGCCTTATCCCATCCTTGCTTTGAGATACTTACTGCAGTTGCATAACGATTAGCGCCAGAAATACGAACACTTTCAAGGTAACTGGAGGCAATATAGTAAACTTCATTCGATTGCATATCCTTCACAGGATACCAGACAAAATGATTCGAACTATTGGAGCCTGCCTGATAAGGCCCAACCACTTGAAGTACTTCCCCCGCAACAGTCAATCTAACTTGCGACCCTTCTGGAGCATTTCTTAATCTTACCCCACTCTCCGTTGCTTTTACCAATTCATTCTTCTCAAAGGCATGCTTTGATTGCTTATAAGGACCACTAATATGATAATGATCTTTTCTAAAAAGCAAGGAGCCAGAAGGATTATAATAAATATCTTGTTGAAGCTGTGTGACAGGAAATTTGGTGACACTCATTTGTGCGTAATTTTCTATATGTCGATAAACAACATCCTGATACGTATTATTTGGATAGTATTGAGGATCATTTCGACGTGAAATACCGTTATAGGCCATCACAGAAAAATACCAATCTTCCAAAACATTCATATCATTACCATTAATTTTTGGTATACGGCTCCAACTGCTATAGCTCCATTTTTCCTTAAGGATTCGAATACCTTCTTGAATATTATAACGGATGTCTTCTTTAAGCCTTCTTTCGCGGTCTGCTTTCATATTAGGCTCGGTAATTTGCATTATTCCAATTCCACCGTCAAAGGAAACGATAGGGTCACCTTTTTTCCAAAGGCCAGATGGCTCGTCATTGGTGCGAAACTGCTTCCAGGTACTCTCTTGCCAAGCAATTGCTTTGATAAGTTCTGGAGGAACACCTGCACTTATGGCTTCTTCGGTTAACATCGAATTAAATTGAGAAACAGTTGGGTTTTCTCCTTTAATCGATGCTCCTGCAGACTGGAAGCTATAAGCTTGAGGTGTCCATTCTTGAGGAGCTACTGCCTTCTCACCAGTTGCAATTCGTGTGATTGTCCCATCTTGTTTTTGGTGATATGTATCTTTAAGGAAGCTAACACGATCTATTTGATTAGTATTTGCATCCATATAAGTTACATCTATCTTATCCTCATTAAGCTTCACAATACCAGAGGGATATTCTTCAGAAAGATACACTTGCTCTGCATGACCTTCTGCTAGTTCCATTACAAAGAACTGAGTGTATCCTCCAGTACCCTGCTTCTTATTTTCAAACAAAACATACACTTTATCTTTCACATTCCAGGTATGGACAGTAGAGAAACTAGCAAAATCTATATCTATTTTTTCCAGCTCTTTACCAGCATAGTTTACAGTGGCGGTTGAGTTTTCTCCGTTAACAATGGATATTTCGTAATCACTAAGCGTAATTTTGCTAGATTCAACTGGACTTAAAGAATGTTCCTTCACATTCCACTCCGCATATCCTTTATCCACAGTCAGTATCAGCATCCATAGCAAACACAACTTTGCAGCAATAATACATTTTTGCACGAAACGCTTTCCTCCTTAAAAATATATAACTTTTATTTCATTACGATAATAATAGTAACAAAATTATTACATAATCATGAATAGGTAATTTGTCTATAATTTTACTTTTTTGTCGCATTTATGTTATTAACTACAAAAAAAGCATCAAATAGACCATTGTCCATTTGATGCCATTATTTAGAAAATTCTTTCATACTACGCTATTGGTTTCCGCAAAAAGCTGCAAATTTCAAGAAGATTATTTTATGATGAGGCTAGCTAATAATTCATTGCTTACTACATTACTTCCACCCAAAGCTATAAAGGTATGAGCTGGCTTTTTCGTTAAAAGATTTTTTTGCAGATTTATAATATCTTCATCTGCATTTTCCTTCACAAGGAGCACGGCAGATCCACTTTTTGCTGCTAAAACAGAACCTGTAAGTGCATCAGGGTAATCATTTCCTCTAGCAATATATAAAGTTTCTGTAGAGAGATTTAGTTCTTCAATAATTTTTGTCGTAGTTTCATAGCGATTTTCTCCGGCAATCCTAGTTGCTCCAGGCAAAGCCTTGTAAGCTTGGGGACTTACCGCCGACTCTCCCCCTAATGCAATGGTTGTAGAAATATTTAGTTCCTTCAAAAGCTTAGCAGTATGAGAATTCAAATCATACCTTTTATTATTTTTATCTTGACCTTTTGTCAATAGGATAGGATAGCCATGTTTGGCTGCGTAAGGTGCAATCGCAAGGGCATCTGGATATTTAGAACCATTAGTGATGATCGCTTTTTCAGGCTTTCCTCCCAACTTCTTGGCGATAAGAGCAGCTGTCTCGTAGCGATCCTTTCCACCAATTCGCTCTACCTCAAGCTTCATTTCCTTTTTTAGTGTGCTTTCAACTTGTGCGGAAACAGCAGCCTCACTGCCGAGAATAATCACCTTTTTCGCTCCAAGCTGCTTGATTCTATCCTTAGTATCCAAATTTAACTCTACTTTTTTCCCAGAAGTTAACAAAATTGGTGCGTTTAATTTATAAGCCAATGGTGCCCCTGATAACGCATCAGGAAAGTTACTACCGTTTGCTAAAACAACGGTATCTGCTGTATCCCAGCCTTCCTGCGCAATTGCTGAAGCAGTTAAAAAGCGATCAGCACCTGAAAGTCTTTTTCCAAATGGTTGCAAATAAGAAGAAGCAACATAACCAGATAACCCACCTTTTATCCCATCAGAAGCTTCATACCAGCCGAAATGATTAAAGGACGTTAAATGGTCCTTTGGTGTTAAATCCGTATGCAAGGTGCTTTCAATGGTTAACACTCCTGGTGAAAAACCAGTGGTATAACTCTTTTTGTCTGTTCTTGGTTCAGGTCTTCTACTCACTTTATCATCAAGTCTTACCAGGTCATTCACCTGAAAACGATGACTAGAATAATGAAAAGGGCCATCGTACGAATATTGGAGTTTCTTAAAGCGGACAAACTCAGAATTTCCTTTAGGTACATACTCCAAATCTTCTACATTAACATGCTGTGCGACAAGATTCAGATCCATGCCCGGATTATTGTCCACTAAAGCTTGGAATACTTTGTACTGATAGGAACCAGTGTTGACTTGCCCTACTTTTTCCTTATCATTTTTGTAAATAGGACTGTTAATGGGAACAAGTGCATTATATGCCATTACTGCAAAATACCAATTTTCTATAATAGCTGGATTATGATCATTGATTTTTGGCAGATTGCTTTGCTTAAATTTTTGCTTAAGAATATACACCCCTTTTTCTATGTTATAGTCGATATCCTTTAGCTTTTCTCTATCAAGGCCATACTCGTTTTCGTGGTCAGTTACTTGCATAATTCCGATTCCACCATCACCAGATACGAGAACCTCTCCTTTGTTATCACAATGCTTCCAGCCTTTAGATTCTGCAAAAGCGACGGCCTTTACCACCTCAGGAGGCACGCCCTGCTTTAACGCTTCGTTTGTTAATAAACGATCTATTTCGTTTCTTGTAGTCGGTTGTGTACATTCATTCGTTGCTTTAACGAGATGTGTTTGCGGAAATAGTAGAGCGAATGTTAGTAGCGCTACCATAAATTTAACTTTTCTCAAAGAAATGTCCTCCTTTAAAAATTGCTTTACCCACTTCAGGTGGAATGTCCTTAGCAAGAGCCTCTGTTATTAGCAAACTATCTATCTCTTCAAACGATGGCTTTGAATACCGTTCCTCATTTGCTAGAGTTAATCCTATTCCCCTTGTTAGTGTTTTCCATTTATTATCATAACAAAATTTTACAAGAATAGCAGTAACATTTGCTAATCTATATAAATTCTAAATATGTATCTCGTTTGTAGACCATGATTCTTTTTACAAGGGTACTTGTTAGAATGAAAAAAGCTTGCAGGCACTCCCTCTATTTGGGTGTGCTGCAAGCTTTTTAATTTACACTATTCTCGCAAATTTTGTTGCTCTGCGTATAAATAAATCTAACGTAATCAAAGTTGCCGTCGTGCTCTTTTCGTTGAAGGAGAATTAAGTATGTGACAAATTTTCTTTCTTTCTAAAGCCAACTTTTTCTTAGGTTTTAGCAACAAACTTCTAGAAAAGAGTTTTAATGAAATACTTGCTTGATGATGTTATTAGATGCAAGGCCATTATCGAACTCACAATATTTGTTATAAAAGTCTAAGGACTTAGCGTGATATTGTTCTTCAATCTCATCTATGTTTAGGATCGCTTCCAATACCTCTTCGCCCGTTCTTAAAATAGGACCTGGCGCTTCTTCTTCAAAATCCATATAAAAACCTCTTAAAGTATCTCTGTACTTTTCAATATCATAGGTGAAAAATAAGATTGGCTTTCGCAAATTAGCAAAGTCAAAGAATACAGAGGAATAATCGGTAATTAAAAGATCAGATATTAGATAAAGCTCGGCGATATCCTCATAAGTGGATAAGTCATAAGCAAATCCTTTGAACTCACTTATATCTAGGTTTTCTGCGATTAGATAATGCATTCGTAAAATAACAACATAGTCTTCGCCAAGACTTTCTTGCATTTTTTGAAGATCTAACTTTATTTCGAACTTGTATTTACCCTTTGAATGGAATTCATCATCTCTCCAAGTAGGTGCATATAGGATCACTTTTTTATCTTTAGGTATCCCAATGGAGTCTTTTAACTCTGAGGTTCTTGCTGCTTTCTGTTCACTTTCTAAATATAGCGAATCATTTCGCGGGTAACCAAACTCAAGAAATTCCTTATTAAACTTGAAGGCTCTTCTAAAGATTTCTGTTGAATAGGAGTTAGGTGATACTAAGAAATCCCATTTTTGTGTTTCATTAAAGAAATTGCGTTTATAACGCTCGGTCGTCGTTCCTGGCATCCGAACTTCTTTCATATCAGAGGCTAATCTCTTCAATGGTGTCCCATGCCAAGTTTGCAAATAAACATTCTCTTCTCTTTTAATCACAAAATTAGGCATTCTTGCATTTATAACCCAATACTTAGAAGTAGCTAAATAATAGTAATAAGCTAAACTGTTTCTTTGGATTTTTTTCGCGTTACCTGGAATTTGTTTAGAGGTATCATTAAAAACCCAGATTAAATCATAATTCTGCTTTTCATTTAGTAGCTCTTCATAAATAGCTTTCGGACTATCAGAATAGCTTTTCCCAGCAAAGCTTTCGAATAGAACACGATTTGTACGAATAGGCATCTTTATCATAAATTTGGAATAAAGCTCCTTGTACAAGGATTGTCTAGATTTAAACGCTTTTTTCCAGCTCTTCATCGACGTTTTAAACTTAGCAATTCTTAAAGTTGTGTTCTTTTTCTTCTTCATGATGGTTTTTAGCTCCATCTTTTCAAAGAATGTTCGTTTGCGAAGGCTTGATTCGTTTACCCTGTTCATCGCGTCGCTTATTTCTTCATACCAATTGCTGATAGTCGACAGTTCTCGCTCTTTATTCTTTTTCATTTTCCAAAAGTAAAAATTAATCATTTGGCGATCAAGATAATTGGCGATGCTTGTGTTATGTTCATACGTATCCTTTAACTTATTAAACAAGTAAAGGAAATCTTCAATTTTCTCTTCTTCATCTATTAAAGATAGAGAAGGGTTATCTATAGGATCAAAGCACTCTCCTTTAATATATAAAGGCAGCTTTTTTATCATAGGTATCGTTTCCAAATTCAAGATGGCAGGAATGGAAAAAGCCATATCTGAGAAAAATTTAACGCTTTCATCAAAGGCTAAGTTGTTCTCTTTAACAAAGCTTGTTTTTATTAAGAAATTAACAGCACTTCTTCCTCGAAGCGCCCTTGTTTTCTTGCCATTTGTTAAGGTAATTTTCTTAACATGGATGCTTTCGATTTCTGCTGGAATAATTGCTTTTCTTTTAGATAGCGGACCAACAATTGCGTCATGTTCTTCAATATGTTCTAACATAACCTCAATCGTATAGGGTGCTAAAAAGTCATCCGCATCCAGGAAGTAGATATATTCCCCACTTGCTTTCCCTAGTCCAAAATTCCTAGCTTTCCCTACTCCACTGTTCTCATCGAAATGATAGCACTGAAAAAAAGGATGATCTACGCAATAATCATTAATGATTGTTTTGCTATCATCCGTTGAGCCGTCATTTACTATAATTACTTCTATATTTTTGTACGTTTGAGATAAGACAGAATTTATACATCTATCTAAATAGTCGCTTTTATTATATACAGGTATAATAATACTTACTAACTTCATTGTTCATGCGGCTCCCTTACTTACACGTTCTAGGCTGTTTTCGCTCATTCCCCATCACATTGCAAAATTAAGCCCTGTTAACAGCGAGTAAATCCTTCTTTATTTGAGTGGTTGAAATACCGACTGTACGAGGTAAGTAAACTACTTCACAATACTCTTTAAGGAAATCAAATTTCCCTTTCCAGTCATCACCCATAACAAAAATATCAATATTGTTTTCTACAACATCACTGATTTTTTGATCCCAAGTGTTTTCAGGAATTACTTTATCCACATATTTAATAGATTCCAGAATAATTTTACGGTTTTCATAGGAATGGTAGGATACTTTATTTTTCAATGTATTAAATTCATCTGTAGAGATTGCAACAATGAGTTCGTCTCCTAAGCTTTTAGCTCGCTTTAAAAGATTAATATGCCCCCAATGAAGCAAATCAAATGTACCATAAGTCAAAACCTTCGTCATGAAAATTCTCCTCCCTGTCAAATAGTCAGGTTTAAATTTAAATTATATTGTAGTCTCATAATCTGCTAAAAATCAACAGGTAAAATATTACCATACTTTTTTCATAATTCACACCTATATGTGTAAGATTATTTTATTTCTTATTTTTTCCCTGTGAAATACCCAATAAAATAGCTTGCCCAAAGCTCTTGTCCCATAGCATTGGGATACATGTTATCTAGGTACTTCCTTAATTCTGGATCATCCATATCAGGCCAAGCTTCCCAGTGATTTAAATACTCCACCCTTAATTCTGCTGCTAAAGCTTCCAGTTCTTCCACGCTTTGTGCATAATCTTCTGAACCATTAGCCGGGTTACTAGGCTGGATGATTAGATGAGAGTCCTTTAAATCTTTCTGAACATCCATTACTATTTTACTAATATTTTTAAAACTATCTTCTAATTTAATAAATCCGTGGTCATTTAGTAGCGGTGCTTCCATTATGATGATATCTGGGCTTTTAGAAATGATTTGTTTTTGAAACTTATTTTCAACCAAATAGGCAGTACTACTATTTTTAATATCAAGAACTTCCACATAAAAAAAGCTCTCTCCATATTCTTTTTCTAATTCAGATTGTAACTGTAGAGGCCATGTTAGCTTTTTTTCCTTGTCAGTCTTATTAGATGATGAAGAGATAATGAGCAATTTAACTGGTAACTTTGCTGCTTCGTCAGCATCCTCTATTTTCTCCTTAACGTCCTTGCTCATGTTTCTTAGTAAACTACTGTTCCATGTTGCTTCATTGCTACCGGCTTCCACCCTAAAGCTTTGGATTTTTTTGTCGTAATGTGACTTTCCGATCATTAACAGGAGTACCCCGAGCAAGCAAAAAGATACTACAAGCACTCTCTTCATCATAAACCCCCAAGTTTAAAATTTGTATTAAATCTAATCTTCTATATTTATAAGTGTGTTAAAATTATTGCAAAAATGAATTATTTTGGAGGCGTTTATGCGACAGAAAAGTAATATTTTACTTATTTTATCACTTTTATTGGTCTTAATTGGCGGAAGCAACGTGGCTTATTCCGCGCAACACTACCATTTTACCAATCAAACAACGCCACCAATTACAGATCCGATTGAAGAGCCTGACCCTGAACCGATAGAAAACCCAGAGGAACCAATTGACGATCCTGAGGAACCTAAAGAACCGGAAGAGCCGGAAGAACCTGAGAAGCCAGAGGTGCCTGAAGAGCCAGAAGAGGAAAATCCTGACGAAGAAAATCCTCCTAAAGAAAAACCCGATCCTGTAGTGGAACCACCAACAGATACGAACACCACTCCGTCACAGCCTCAAACGGAAAATCAGTCTTCACAAGAGCAAACTTCTAACAACGAAACGCCAGAAGAAGAGTTAGAATCAGAAGTAATGGAAAAACAAGAACCAAAAGTTAAAGAGCTAGTGAGCTTTTTCGATGAACACCAGTCCATCCCTACTATGGATAGCTATATTTTTGAAAATGTTATGACTATATTGTTAGAAAACAAGCGTTCCACTGAACTTGCAAAAGGCATGAAAACAGCTCCATCAGAGCTCGAGAAGAAATTATCCATCACTCAGATTAACCAAATGTTATCCTTTTTTGAGAATGTTGCATCAGAGCAATGGGATTGTGAGAAAATCGTTTCAGACATTAAGGAGCTTAAGGAAAGTAAACAATAAAACAATATCTCTAGATGCTTTTCCCGTGTAAAAGGCTAGTAGCAGCTACTAGCCTTTTACTGATGACGCCTTTTTCCCTGCTCTTTTTTCAGCAATTTTTCGTTTAAACTCTTTTTGTTCATCCACTGACATCTTTTTATAATGTTTTACGAATTTTTCGTATTCCGGTACAACGGTTTCCAAGCTACCGTAATCCCTTATTTCCCCACCTTCAAGCCATAAAGCTTTATCACAAAATTTCTTCACTTGTTTTATAGAATGACTTATAAAGAAGATGGTTTTCCCACTGCTTTTAAATTCTTTCATTTTATCAAAGCATTTTTCCGCAAATACCTGATCACCAACAGATAAGGCTTCATCAATGACAATTATGTCTGGATCCATTGTTACCGATACAGCAAATCCGAGCCTTGATTTCATCCCACTGGAATAGTTTTTTACTGGTTGATCAATAAACTCTCCAATATCCGCGAAGTCAATTATTTCAGGCAGTAGTTTTTCTATTTGTTTCTTGGAATACCCAAGCATCAAACATTTTAACTCGATATTTTCCAAGCCAGTCAATTGATTGTTTAAGCCAGAAGAAATAGCAATTAAGGAAGCCTTCCCCTTAATTTCTATCGATCCTTTGGTCGGAGGAATGACACCTGTAATTAAATTGGATAAGGTAGATTTACCTGCTCCATTTACTCCAAGCACACCAATAACATCCCCTTCATTCGCTTCAAAGTTGATGTTTTGCAAAGCGTAAAACTCTTTTCCATGGCCACTTGGGTGGAAAATATCAATGATTTTATCAATGTTTTTCTTATAGATTTTGTATACTTTTTCAACATCTTTGAAAATGACTGTTGCGCTCATGATTTCTCTCCATTTTTAAAAGCCTTTTATAAAAAATCCACAAATCTCTTTCTAAATTTCAGGTGTAAAAACGATCCCATCATTAATAGAGTGATGGTAACAACCCAAAAATATATGGTATATTGCCAATGCTCTACAGGGTACCATGCTAAACCAAGCAGCGATGCTCGGTACCCTTCCGCTAAGTAGAAGAGCGGATTAAGCTTCATGATAGTCACGATAATCTCCGGCTTCATGTGATAAGGCGGCCAAAGAAACGGTGTCATATATATTAGTACCCGCACAATGGCCTGAATAACCATTTGTATATCTCGAAGCAAGGTGGTTAATGTTGAGGTAATAAACCCTATCGCCATTAAAAGGATCACGGTGCAAAAAATAAAGTATGGTAATTGCAAGTAGTGAATGTTAATAGGAAAATCTAAATAAATCAACATAACAATTATGATGAGTAACAACACAATATGCTGATAAATTTTCGACATAATGACGTAAGTAGGAATGACACTCATTGGAAAACTCATTTTTGAGATAATCTTAATTTTAGAATAAATGGATTTGGAGGATTGCAAAATTGCTGGACTAATAAAAAACCAGACCACAATTCCTGACAGCATCCAAGGTAAAAAATCTATTTCAGTTCCGTATAATTCAATATTTCCCCGATTGCTAAAGATTCCAAAACCAAAAACAAACCAGTAAATGGATATTAAAATAAGTGGATTAAGAACCTCCCACCAAAATCCAAGAAATGTGTTATTATTTAAACTTTTCATTTCATACAAGGATAATCGGTTAATCAAGTATAGATTATCACTATGTTCCTTCAAAACCTTCATTAACGAACGCATAGTTTAGCCCTTCCTGTTTACAAAAGTACATGAATAATAAAGCAAGAAAGTGTTACGTGTTAAACACCGTTTCCACTACTCTTTTAGTAGCATGTCCATCCTCTAACTCACAGAACTTTTGCTTAAATGTAAAATGTGGTTCTTCAACCTTAAAATTCTTTGCTTCTAGGCCACGTATTGCCGCTAGGATTTCGGCTGTATTTACTAAAAGCGGGCCTGGAGATTCTGTATGAAGATCAAAATAAAAGCCTCTAATCTCCTGTTGATATTTCTGAAAATCATACGTAAAAAACAAGATGGGCCTGTCCAAGCATAAGTAATCGAAAAACACAGAAGAATAGTCAGTAATGAGCAAATCAGAAATAAGGTATAGCTCCTTGATATCCTCATAATTACTGGTGTCATAAACAAACCCTTTAAACTTATCTATATACTCCGACAAATTTTCAGAAACCAAGTAGTGCATTCTTAAGATAATAACATAGTCTTCCTTTAACTCGTGGTACATTTGTTCCAAATCAAGTTGAAGCTTCATTTTATACTTTCCTACCTCATAATAAAGATCATCACGCCAGGTTGGCGCATAAAGAATCACTTTTTTGGAGGAAGGGATACCCAGCTTCTTTTTTATTTGCTCTATTGTATGTTGATTGTTTTCATTGATCAAATAATCGTTCCTTGGATAGCCAGATACAAGCATATTTCCTTCAAAGCCAAACGCTCGCTGAAAAATTTCAGCAGAATACTGATTAGGAGCTATTAAATAATCCCATTTCTTTGTTTCTTTGAGAAAATTCTTTTTGTAGTTCTCCGTGGTAGTACCAGGCATGACCACCTCTTCAATATCTACTCCTAGCTTTTTCAATGGTGTCCCGTGCCAAGTTTGCAAGTAAACTGTATTTTTAGGCTTTTTTATCCATTCTGGTAAACGGGAATTCGTTACCCAATAGGTAGCCCTTGGCATAATCCAAAGCCACTGAAGAGAAAATCTCGATAAGATGTTTAAATCTGTTTCTTTAATGTCGTTTCTATATCTTTTATCTACACTCCAAAAGATAACATAATCTGATGGTTGTACCTTTAAGTATTCATAGATAGCTCGCGGGTTGCAACTATATTGTTTCCCCATGAAGCTCTCAAAAACAATGATTTTCTTTTTAGCTGGCACTTTTGCAATAATATCAAATAGTTTTTTATAAATCCATTGTATTATTTTGGTTTTCCCTAACATTCTTTTCAACGTACGTAGCCTCCCTGCCCATTCTTAGTTGGTTCTATTTTGTACATAATGAACAAGATTTCTGCTTGAATTCCCTGTTGAATACGTATTCCATTCCTCAGAATACTTTGAAATCATCTCATATGGAAAGTTATCATTCAAGATTATCGTTATTAATTCCTCTGTTGTATATGCAACAGGACCAGGCACAGACGTAAGATAATCTCCAAAGATCCCTCTTTTCAATTGGTACTCCTTCAGATCATAAGGGAAAAACACCATCGGCTTATTCCGTAATGCAAATTCAAATGGAATCGAGGAATAATCTGTCACTAATATATCTGTAATGAGCAGTAAATCATTCATCCTCCTATAATGAGAAAGATCCAAAATAAAGTCAGGGTGGTCTTTCATAAGGGTCCCTTTTTCATGTTTAATCGCAGGGTGCAACTTCATAATTAGAAAATAGTTTTTCTCTTGTAACTGCTTCATTTTTTTTAAGTCGAGCTTTAATTTAAAAGAGGAGAGCTCACCATCCCGATAGGTCGGAGAATAAAGAATAACCTTCTTGCCTTGTAATTGCGGATATTCTTCATAGAGTTTTGATGTAGTAAGTTCTTTTATCTCATGGTTGTAGAAAATATCTGTTCTTGGGACGCCTGTTCGTAGAAATTTCCCCTCATTTATTTGAAAAGCTTCCTTAAACACCTCGACCATTTTTTCAGACCCTACGACAACCTTGTCAAATTTTTCATAAACACGAATGAAACGATTTTTAGCGTTTTGACTCCTAGTTACAACAGATTTATCTAATAAACCAAAATGCTTGATTGCCCCAGCCGCATGCCAGATTTGAATAAACTCTACCCCTTTTCTTACCTTTATCACAGATAAAAACGCAAAGTAATTATCAAGGATAATGGTTTTAGAGGTTCCAATATAGTAGATAGCTTTTATCAAGTCCAAGGGTTTTTTGTTGCTAAAATGGATACATGTTGGGGAGTTGTCTTGGCAATCTCTCTTTGTGTACTCATGCAGCAAAATAACGTTACCCAAACTTTCCTGGTTTTTAAACTCCCTAAGTAGAAAGTTAGCATTCTCTTCAAAAGTGGCAATTATTACCACTTTCTTTTTCAGTGGAAGCAAACTAGCGAACATATAGATACATTTAAATAGGAAAAGGTACACGGTTACTATCAATTCTCGTATCATATTATCCCTCTTTCCTCTAAGCATTTAAATCTGTGCATAAATTGTAAAAATTTTATACATAAAAAGGTATCGATATATCCACATAAATATGGCACAATGATATAAATGTAAAGATAAAATATATATTTTGTAAAGAATATTACTTTAAGATGTCACAACTGGAGTACAAAAATGCTTAATTATCAAAACGTGATAGGATATAACTTTGTAAATAGTACAATGGATGAGTTTGTCGATCATTCGGTTGAAAGAATTAATTCAAACAAAAAGACCGTTATTGTAACCGCAAATCCTGAGATTATTACCTTTGCAAATAAAAATGCTTGGTATGAGGAAGTATTGAGAAGTGCCGATTATATTATCCCTGATGGGGTTGGCATTGTTATGGCCTCCAAACTATTCAAAACTCCCTTAAAAGAAAGATTAACCGGATTCGATTTTATGGAGGAACTATTGAATGTTTCCAACAAGCAGAAATATAGTATCTATCTTTTAGGAACAAAACCAAATGTAATAGATTTAACTGCCCAAAACATTAAAGAAAGGTTTCCTGACATTGAAATCGCAGGATACCACCACGGTTACTTTGAAGCTGGCGGAGAGGATGAAAAAGCCATCCTGGATAAAATACGAACCGAGAAGCCTGACATTGTTTTAGTTGGATTAGGATTTCCTAAACAGGAAAAGTGGATTTATGATAATATCCACCAATTCGATAAAGGCATGTTTATTGGGCTTGGCGGTTGCTTTAATATCTGGGCCGGCGTAACCAAAAGGGCACCGAGGCTTTGGCGGGATCTTCATTTAGAATGGGCTTACAGAATCATTAAAGAGCCGATTCGGATAAAAAGAGCACTTGCCATACCTGTCTTTATCGTGAAAATTTTCTCTAAGCTAACCAAGAAGAATATTTATAAAATCAAAAATAACCAAAATAAAAATTTCTAGCCATGGAAAACCCTGAAGAGAAACTATTCTTCAGGGTTTTTCTCCCATTCAAAGTTCATAGGTCTGTTCG
This sequence comes from Bacillus sp. THAF10, assembly GCF_009363695.1. Taxonomy (NCBI): domain Bacteria; kingdom Bacillati; phylum Bacillota; class Bacilli; order Caryophanales; family Bacillaceae; genus Bacillus; species Bacillus sp. THAF10. Next base: position 3,556,867 of record NZ_CP045403.1, read on the forward strand.
GTATTTTTCCAAAATGGTATTTAATAACTTCGATGATTCGTTCCGATGCAAAACCATCTCCATAAGGACTTAATACGCGCTTCTGGTTTGTGCCATGACCCTTAGATTCACTTAGTGCTTCCTCAACTGCAGCATATACCTCACCTGGGTCTGTTCCAGCTAGCTTTAAAAAGCCTGCTTCAATTCCTTCTGGTCTTTCCGTATTTTTCCTCAATACAATGACTTTTTTATTAAAATAGGAGGCTTCTTCTTGAATCCCACCCGAGTCTGTTAATACCAGATCAGAAAGCTTTAATAATTGATGAAATTGAATGGGATCCAAAGGTTCTGTTTGAATGACATTTGGATATCCAGATAGTTCTTCCTGGACAATTTTTCTAATCTCCGGGTTTTTATGAACGGGGAAAACGACCCTTACATCTTCAAAGTCAGAAACAATTCTTTTTACTGCAGCGAAGATGTTTCGCAAAGGTTCTCCTAAGTTCTCTCTTCGATGAGCAGTTAATAATATGACCCTTTTATCGTTTATCTCTTCCTGTACAGGTAAAGTACATTCTGCAGCTACTGTCGTTTTTAATGCATCCATGACCGTGTTACCTGTAACGTAGATGCTTTCTTCTATATATCCTTCAGAAAGTAAATTGAAGGAGGCATGTTTGGTTGGTGCAAAGTGAATATCTGCCATTACCGCTGTCAGCCTTCGATTGATTTCTTCTGGAAATGGAGAATATTTATGATTTGTTCGTAAACCAGCCTCCACATGTGCAAGCGTAATTTTATTATAAAACGCGGCTAATCCTGCTACAAAAGACGTAGTGGTGTCTCCATGAACAAGAATGATATCAGGTTGGGATTCTTTTATTACTCTATCTAAATCTTCTAAAGCTTTGGAAGTGATATTTACTAATGTTTGCGCTTGTTTCATGATATTCAAATCATAATTAGGTTTAATGTTAAACAGTTCTAACACTTGATCAAGCATCTCTCTATGCTGACCAGTTACCGCTACAATAGATTCGAACACGTCTGTATTCTTTTCTAGCTCTTTAATGACAGGTGCCATTTTTATCGCTTCTGGCCTTGTTCCAAATACGGTCATTACTTTTATTTTTTTCACCACGTACACCTCTATTCTCTCAATGCTCTTTATTCTACTTGTATTCGAATTATTAGGAAAGCGTAAAGTTTTCTCCTGTATATCAAAAAGCCTCAGTCACGATAAAAGGTGACTAAGGCTTTATCTTATTTTGAATTTTTTACAATCTCCAAAGAGTTACTCCTTCTGGACATTCTTCTTTCGGAAGCTTGCTCTTGATGTCGACCACCACACCATTTCCATTCTTTAACAGCCTAGTAAATTGACTCCAGCCTTTTTCCACATAAGCATGATGTGGAACGGCAAAGACAACCGCATCTGCTGGTTCAAGCTTTTCATAGTCCACAAGTTCTACACCATATTCCTTGTAAACTTCTTCTTTATCAGACAAAGCGTCTGTTACCTGCACATCAATCCCAAACTCTTTCAGCTCATTGATAACATCAATGACCCTTGAATTGCGTTGATCTGGAACATTCTCTTTAAAGGTTATTCCAAGAATGGTCACTTTCGCTCCTTGAATCGTCATTTTCTTATGAATCATTTGCTTAATTAATGATGTTGCAATAAATTTGCCCATATTCCCATTAATTCTTCGTCCGGAAAGTATGACCTCAGGGTGATAGCCGACACTTTCCGCTTTAGACGTAAGATAGTAGGGATCGACACCAATACAGTGTCCCCCTACTAACCCCGGAGAAAAAGGAAGAAAGTTCCATTTGGTTCCAGCTGCTTTTAAAACTTCCTCCGTGTCAATGTCTAACCTATCAAAAATTAATGCCAGCTCATTCATTAGGGCAATATTCACATCTCGCTGCGTGTTTTCGATTACCTTTGCCGCTTCTGCCACTTTAATTGAGCTCGCTCGATATACTCCAGCTTCCACCACTGAGCCATAAACTGCAGCAATTACTTCTAACACCTCTTCATTTTGACCAGACACAACCTTGGTAATAGTTCTGAACGTGCGCTCCTTGTCACCGGGGTTGATACGTTCTGGTGAATAACCAATAAAGAAGTCCACTCCACCCTTTAAGCCTGATTTTTCTTCTAAAATAGGGAGACATTCTTCCTCGGTAGCTCCTGGGTAAACCGTTGATTCATAAACAACAATAGTACCTTTGGTCAAATTACTACCAACCGTTTCAGATGCTTTAATTAGCGGTGTTAAATCTGGTTGATTGTTTTGATTAATGGGAGTTGGCACCGCAACAATGATAAAATCTGCTTCTTTTAAGCTTGCAGGATTAGTCGTAAAATCAATATCCGCTTTCACTAGCTCTTCGGAAGCTACTTCATTTGTATAATCTATTCCATTCTTTAATGTATTTATACGATGTTCATTAATATCAAATCCAATAATTCTCTGGCTTTTTCCGAATTCAACTGCAACTGGTAAACCAACGTAGCCTAAACCAACTACCGCAATCTTTTTATTCATGATTCGTGCTTCCTCCTTGGATAAAAGCTAACCTTATGTAAAATGCTCATTACTAATCCCCAATTATAATTACGGATATTTAGAAAATCCACTTACAACATAGGATGTAACTGGAAAGTAATATTTATTAATCAAATTACAACGTGAAAATGATTTTTTGTAATAATGTTTAACTATTATTTACATTCGGGTATATAAAACAAAGTTTTCTATTTCAAGCGTTCATAGATTAGGCAATGAAATCATAGAATGGAGGAAAAGGGGGAACTATCATGCATACTATTAACGAAAAATTGCTTCCCATGATGAAGAGCAAAGTAACACATATAAAAAGCATGAGACCTGACTGGAATTGGTCAGAAATTCATGCTGTCATGAATGCTTTTGGATTCCGGTTAATTTTTCTGACATGTTTATGTCCCATATTAACAATCGTCCCTGCTTTCGCAACAAATCTAGCAATCGAAGCTGCTTCTTTCACAGGATTTCTCCTTGCTCTTATTTTGCTCATTCCATGGATAGTCATACCAACATTATTTATTCAGCATCTAACCAATCGGTCTAAGTTTGGAATCATTGCCTCTTTCGTATACGCGGGTCTATTGCTGGTTAGCTATATCATTTGGATTTTTGCTGTTCCTTTATAACCAAACAAAAAAAAGCGCTACATTGGTTTATATACCAACAAGCGCTTTTTCTTTTTCAACAATTTAATTTGTTGCTACAAATAATTCTACTAGATGCCCTGCCCATAATTCATGCCCTTTTTCGTTTGGGAGATAGCTATCAGGAATAATATATTCATTAAATACCTCATCCTGATAATCAGGCCAGCTTGTCCAGTGATCAATAAAGGTGACCCCTTTTTCGTTTGCGAAATCCTTTAATGCTGCTACATCATTTGGGTAGTAGCTAGCATTATATATTGGCTGTCCTGGCTGCAAAAACAAATACACATCAGGATTTAAAGCTTCAATTTCTTCAATCATGATCTCAATATTATCTAACGAATCTTCAATCAAAATATATCCATTGCTATCTAAAAGAAATGGCTCCAAAATAACAATATCAGGCTTCACACTTACATTATGTAATAACAAATCTTTTTCCACAACATCACTCGTATACACTTCTCCAGCAATAGATTGAACGGTTATCTGAAAAAAATCTCCAAATGTCTTTTCTAACTCTTGCTTAAAAAGAGCAGTCCAAGGAGCTTCTCCACTTTCAAGCACACTCGAACCTATTAATAGTAATTCAACCGATTCCTCATTTTTTTCTTTTTGAATTAGAAAATCGGCAAGGTCCATTGGAAGGTTTGGGAAGCTGCTAGCTGTTGACTCTAATTTCTCATCTTCGTCTTGTTCCTTGGAGGACTTTTCACTAGCATCCGCCTTACTTTCCACCTGCATACCGCTTCTGCTATCACCTGCTGAAGCAACTTTATCTTTCCAATGATAATTTCCATATACAATTGAACCTATACAGACTAAGATAACGATTGTCAATAGAGCTCTCATACATTACCACCTCTTACCAAATATACTACTATTCTATCATTTATCAAAGGCAGGTTTGTCATATTTACAGGAAATTTGTAAAAAAACTTCAATAATTTTCATGCTCATGCAGAAAATTGCAAACAAATGATTGTATAATAGATGAAATGCCAATATAATCAAAATTAATGATTATAAGAAGGAAGAGTGTATTTATGTTTAAAAAGAAATGGTTTCTCCTATTAGTAAGTTTCCTTGGAATAGCAACAATTGTTGTTGGCATTTTTGCCTTCAATGTCTATAAATCTTTAGAAAACACAGCAGCTAATATGCATACCCCTTTGGATCGAGACAATTCTGAACGAAGAAACTCAGAAGTAGATTTTAATAAACAAGACCCGTTATCCTTTTTGATTTTGGGAGTGGATGAAAGACCTGGAGACAAAGGACGCTCCGATTCCATGATTGTACTGACAGTAAACCCAAACAAAAAATCAATGCAAATGGTTAGTATCCCTCGTGATACGAGAACGCAAATCATCGGAAAAGGCTTTGATGATAAAATAAATCACGCTTATGCATTTGGCGGCCCAGAAATGTCGATTGCAACTGTTGAAAACTTCCTCGACATTCCTATTGACTACTTTGTTCAAGTTAATATGGAAAGCTTTAAAGATATAGTGGACGCCGTTGGTGGTGTTACCGTTAATAATCAGCTTGCATTTAGCCACGGAGGTCATGACTTCCCGCTTGGGGAAATTCAACTAGATGGGGATTCCGCTTTAACTTATTCAAGAATGAGGAAACTAGATAGTGATTTCGGACGACAGGAAAGACATCGCGAGGTAATCCTAGGAGTTATTGAGAAGGGAGCTTCCATTTCATCTGTTACAAAATTTGATGATATCCTTGATGTGCTTGGGAACAATGTTCGCACAAATTTAACCTTTGAGGAAATGGTTGACATTCAAGCCAACTATAAAAATGCCCGTCACAACTTAACACAACATCAAATTATAGGTTCTGGGACCATGATTGACGACATCTATTATTTATTGGTAACAGAAGAAGATCGTTTAAATATTTCCAACCTGTTAAAAGAACATTTAGAGCTTGATTCTGGTGTAGCGAAGAATTAACAATAGCAAAAGGGCTAACCATTTATGGTTAGCCCTTTTAATAATGACTTTGTTAAACTTCGCTGTTGATTTCCGCCGAATTGGCTCCGCGTCCGCGCTGCGATTTGTAAGCCTCCTCGGGCTTGCCCTGCGGGGTCACAAGTCTTTCGCTTCATTCCCGAGAAGAGTCTCCGCCATTTGCTCCAATCAACTGCTAAAAAACTCAATTTATCAACAGTCTTCTTTAGATAGCCTAAATATTAGCCAAGAATCCCAAAAAGCTTTTTCTTTTTGATTCTCTCAGGTATCTCTTTCATAATCATAGAACCTTCAGCAAGCAATTCTGCGTTTTCCATGAAAAAGTAAGTAGCATCACTTCCGCATTCCTTCTCAATCACCTTGAATGCTTCTTTCATTTGGAAGCTTCGATTTTTCAAATTATGTGCATCCGATGCAACAAAATGAGTTAAGTTTGCATCAATCATGTCTATGCAAAACTTCTTAATTTTTTTGCCAAATTTACCTGCCACACTTGCAGCGGTAATCTGTGTACAGGCACCTTTTTTCACAAGCTGATATAGCTTCTCCGGGTTCTCCACTAGCTCCGCATTACGCTCAGGGTGAACGATAATGGGTGTAAGGCCCTTTAACTGAATATCATAAATGATTTTTTCCGTGTACAAAGGGACTTGGCTGGAAGGAAGTTCAACAAAGATGTATTTATCCATATTATTTAAGGTTAATAATTCTCCCTTTTCGTACTGTTCAAGCATTTCACCAGAAATTCTACATTCCATCCCAGGAAGTATAGTAAGATCGATGCCTTCTTTAGCAATTCGATTATTAAGTTCTTTCACTTTTTCAAGAACTTCTTCCTTTGGATTCATAAATTGTCCATTGTTATGGTGCGGGGTTGCGATTATTGCTGTAATTCCCTCTTTTGCTGCTGCTCGTGCCATTTCTAGGCTTTCTGTCATATGTCTAGCTCCATCATCTACAGAAGGTAGAATGTGGCAATGTATATCTATCATGTTATCCCCTCCAAAAATAGTACTTTTACACTATTCTCTTTTCATCTATTATTATGTTATCACACGATATTACTTTGAGAAATGGGTGTATTTTGTCGAAATAGTCTTTTTCCACTATTTACACCAATATAATTACTATCAATCTTCACTTTTATTATATTAAAATACCTCAAACCACTACATTATACTGGAAAATGCGAACAAAACAATCATAATATTTTTCCAAAAAAACTACTTTTTTCCTATAAACTTTTTCAATACTTTGTCGAATGGGATTTGATAAAAAAAATACACCTAATCAGGCGTTATTTTTTTGTAGACATAAGGAACTATTTGACATAAATGGTAAAAATATGTCTTATCTTGAATCTACTGGCTTCGCATATAAGATATATCTCTCTGGAGCAGCACCTGTTAGCGTAAAAGGGTAACAGGTTGTAAGTAGTAAATCCTCTTTCTCTTTTTGCAGAGTGATAATCGTTCGATCATCCTCATCTACAATTTTTGTATCATAAATTTCGTACATATACTCTCCGTAAGGCATTGATACAAAAAACCTGTCTCCTATCTCAAGCTCCCCTAAACGGAGAAATACTGTATCACGATGCCCCGAGAAAACGATTTGACCTAATTCACCAGGAAACGAGGCGCCTTTGTAGTGTCCCACTCCTTTTTTTAGCTCAGCAGGATCTGTTCCTTCCACAATTGGCAGCTCTGCCTCAAGCTTTGGAATTTCTAGCATGCCAACTACTTCACCAGTGGTGGGTTGAAAATCATCTGGTTTCGTAGGGCGAGTTTTATCTGGATTTGATTTTTCCGATACTCCTAGTTTACCAGCCTGTTTCGTAATAGCTACAGCATCCTTTCTTGCGGCTTCCATTTTCCGATCCATCGTTATTTTCTCAAAATAACCATATCCAATGAGCGCAAGTCCTGTCATTATCAGCACAATGGCAGCAAACATTCCCTTTCTCAACTTGTCCCGTCCCCTTTTAGAATATTCTATCAAAAATCACGGTCATATTCTTCATCAACATTGGTAGCAGTGATGCAAACAAATGTAAAACGATTAATGCAACATGATAAAACTTATTTTTTGCAAGTCGAAAAACCAGTGGTATTAAAATAAGCACGATTCCAGTAACACTAATTAACGAATAATATAGCGTGCCATCTGCTTCTCCATAGGTAACGAGCAAATAGAAAAAACCAACAATACTAATGTTATAAATTAATAATAGCAATGATAATGCAAAGAAAATAAAGTTTAGGAAACCTTTCATTCTTGGCCCCAATGTAAACTTCCCCATCTATCTTTCTCCTCCTAAATATACGATAATTATAACTTTATTTCATTACATTCGCTAAACAAGGACAAATTTCCTGTTTTTTTGTCATATATTTGTAGAGAGGGGTGTCCCCCTCCTACTATTTAAAAAGTTCTTTTCTGCTTTAAGGCTTTTTCCAGTTATTATTCGAAGAAAAGTTGCCACATACAGGAAGATTCCTCCACGAAAAGAGCAGGACAGCAGCGTTGATTCCGTGTTTAACTATAAATAGCGATTAAAACTGGATAAAGGTTGGGTATCCCTTTTGCTGAAGTTCTTGTGCAAGCCTTTCCGCATTTTCTTTTGTGTGAAACGCCCCTACTTGAACTTTATACAATCTTTTTGCTGCTTTTGGGATATGCTCTCGCTTTAACTGAAAGTATTCTGCAACCCCCTCTGCAATCGCTACCCCACAGATTTTCCGATAACGATCTGTTTTCAACAACTGAGCTTCCTCCATATTGGTCATAAACCCACATTCACAAAGAATAGAAGCCATCTTCGTTTCACGAAGCACGTGGAAATCCGCAGACTTTATTCCCCTGTCTTTTCTTCCTGTTTTTTTAATCAGCTTTTGGTGTACGAGAGCTGCTAACTTATTGGAATTTGGGGACTCAACTAATGGTGTATAGGTTTCTATACCATGCGCTGAATTCCATCCCCCATTTCCAAAGGCATTAGCGTGGATGGATACAAAAGCATCCACCTGAGATTGATTCGCCCTACTTGTTCTTTGTTGTAAGGGCACATCAAGCTTGTCTGAATGAGTGAACATGACATCTACGTCTGGGAATTGCAGCAATTCTTCTCTAGCATAAGTTGCGACAACCCGATTGAATTCATATTCTTTCATTCCATCTGGGGTCCGTTTTCCTGGAGTTTGATAACCATGACCTGCATCTAACACTATTTTCAATCCTTCCACCTCTTTTGCTATTTTTTTGAACTATATACTTCCACTGTACCTCCCGTAACCTTTTATATAATTTTCCGTCTAACCTTACAAAGAAGGATTTTCTTCGTTTATCAGGGGAATAAGAGTAGTAAATGAGCCGTTCGATAAGAAAATTTAAACCATTTGGAGGTACAAATATGTATAAAATTATTGCTTTTCTATCTGTTTTTCTTTTATTAGCTGCTTGTGGAACTGCTGGAGACTCTTCGCAAAATCAAACCGGAGACACGAATAACAACTCGGAGGAAAATGTAAGAGGGGATGGGCAAGGAAATGGAGAAGAGCAGAATGAAGAAGAAAAAGAAAAGGGGCTAGACCAAAATTTTAAAGAAGGAGAGCTTGAGGGTCAGCTGGAACTAACCCCCAACAACGAATTTTTGTTTACTGTAACGAATAATAATGAGGAAGACGCAGAGATATTCTTCACCTCTGGTCAGGAATATGATTATGTTGTGTTTGATGAATCTGGAGCGACGGTGAAACAGCTTTCTGCAAGCGCGATGTTTATCCAAGCAACGAAAGAACTTATTTTACAACCGGGGGAAACACTAGAGTATCCAGTTGCCTACGAGGAAGTAGCAAGAGATCTCTCACCAGGAACATATAAAATTCACTTCACCTTTACCGACACCAATCACTTTGCGATGGCGGAAGAGGAATTCACTGTTGAATAAGCAACTCCCTCGCATAAGGTTGTAACTGAACTACAAAAAAACTATAATAGAAAGAAGAAGATTTTTCCGTTAAATAATATTAACTAATTTTTAAAAGCAATGCTTACAAATAGAAGTAATCTAGCTGTTGATTGGAACAATGGGTGGAGACTCCTTCATGGATGAAGCGACCCCACAGGCGAAGCAGAAGTGGCTCAAGCATCGGTCCGTTGAATGATGAGCCATTTTGCGAAATCAACAGCGGCGATAAAAATAACAGCCTTCTGAAAAAGGTCTACCCACGTTGTAGGCCTTTTGCTATTTAATGGATATTCATACATAGGTTTACGTGAAAGAGGATGGTGACTTAAATGGAGCATTTCGCAGCATGGCTAATGAAAACATATCCGCTCTCTGATGAAGAAAACAGACAAATGCTCAAGCAGGGCTTAAAGCTTTTTAGGCAAGGAAACGTCATTAATGCCTACAAAGAAGAAGCAAGCATCACTGGAAAAGTGCAGGACAATGGTCCAAAGCACGTGCTAATTGACTTAGAAATTGGAGACGTTAGCAGATGCACATGCGGCTTGGAAAAACTATGCTCTCACCAGCTTGCAGCCTTTCTCTCCGTTTGGTCCGAATCAAAAACAGTCGCTTCACTAATTGATGAATGGAAATTAGAAACAGGAAACGCAAATAGAACGGATATGCTTTTAGTGAAGAAAAATAAGGAAACCTATGAGGAGGATTCCTTGTCGAGTTGGTTAGCGTTTGTGGAAAACCAGCACCTTCACTTTCAACAATCCATCCCAACGAAAAGTACCTATTTAACTGGCTTAACGCATGCATTTTTCCCAAAATTAAAGCTAAAAGCACCTAAAAAAGCTGAGATACGACCTTTGTTTCTTTTGCATGCGTCCTTGTTTTGCATGGAAAAAGTCATAGATAGCTATGATAACACTCAGCCCTATCAGTATATTTCAGACATCGTTCATCGCTTTGTAGATATAGTGGAGGAAGAAGCAAAAGGATTGTTTCACAGTGCCATCGCCTTTCAATTAGATTCTCTTCTAAAAGAAAGCAGACAGATAATCCGCACAAAGCTTCTGAATCAAAAGGAGCCATTTGTTCGGGAAATCTTTTATGTCTATCAGTTTGTGTGGAACGATGTGTTTCAGCGGCGCAATTGGATGACTGCAGAATTGAAGGATTTAGAAAACATAAATTCCCTTCAAGGAGATCTAGCCAAAACTCATCTGTTCTTTTTACAAAAAAAGGATGAACAAGCAATCCAACTCGTTAAACAGCATGGGAGCGACTTTGCTCCTTACCTTTTTCATTGGATTCAAACCTTGGTTTCTGCAAAGGCAAGACACCGGTTAGAAAGCTGGCTCAGCGTTGCTCTTCCGATTCTATCAGCCTATATTCACGCTGAAGCTACTTACGATCGCAAAAGACAATTAACGAAGCACCTGTTAAAGCTTCTGACCGACTTTGCATTAGAAACAAAGCACGATGCCATCTACATAGAAGCAATGAGGGTTTTAATGCCCTACAGCTACGGAGAATACGAATGGTATCTTTTTGAGACAAAGAACTACCGTAAATGGGTGGAGCTTCAGCTTTGGATGGGCTTTGAGATAAATGGACTTGAATCCTATAAGTTAAAAGAAATAAAAAAGACCGCTCCGTTCACCTTGTTTCCGCTCTATCACACGGCCATTCAAAAAGCCTTGGAAAACCGAAACAAAGCGGCCTACAAAGAAGCAGCAGCACTTTTAAAAACGCTGCATTCACTCTACAAAAAAGAAAAGCTTGAGGATGTTTGGATTCGTTATTTTCAACACCTAAAAGAAAGCACCAAACGCCTACGCTCCTTCCAGGAAGAATTAAAAAAGGGAAGATTCAGCTATGATTAATGATGCACTTCATGCTAATTCCATATTTATTGAAGAGAAAAACCAGTTTTTCCTATATGTAAAACGGAAATCATCGGTGCTGCCTCCCTCTCGTTTTATCCCCCATGTTTTCACATGGCACGAGAGTTCATTTTTTGGAACTTTTCTACAAGAAGCTTCCTATAACGGGATAACCGGCGTTTATTTGAATCCTGAGGAAGCCTTGGAGCTATTCGCCCAAAACACAGAAAACTCCTTTCAAGAGTTAGAATGGTGTGACCAATCAGAACAGTATCGCTTAATCGCTCCTGCCGTTGCCCATATTTTAAACCAACGTTCCTTCCAACCAAGCTACTCTTCTTACCAGGAAGGGAAGCTCGCGTTTAAGTTAACGCAAGAAGGCTTGGCATACATAGAAAAAAATCCACTCTTACCGGCTCATCAGGAACGAATGGAGAGCTGGATTGACGCAATGATGAAAGATTGGCAGCATAATGAAAAGTGGGAGCATTTAGAAACATACTGGATGGATTATCATGCCTATCCATCTACTTCAGAGCAAGAAGAAATCTTTCAGACCTTCTTAGATGAGGAAGACTGGTTACGTGATATTGGCTGGAACAAAGATACCACTCCATTTAAGATGGGACTAAGACTCTTAGAACCATCAAAAGAAGAGCAAGATTGGCAGCTTGAAACGTTACTGATGGATAAGAAAACAGAAAAGCTATACAACTGGCAGACAGACGCTCTTCCAACGGCATTTGAGAAATATGAAAAGGAAATTCATAGAGGCTTCAAAAAATGGCAGCTTCTTACCCCTTCTTTATTTTCAAATGGACAAATTAGAGAGGCGCTTACAGAGGAGGATGCTTGGAGATTTCTCATCGACGGCAGTGAGAGATTGCTTGCTATCGGGAGCTTCATTCATCTACCTCCTTGGTGGCATGCTGTCAAAAATTCTAAATTGAAGGTAAAAGCAAGAGTGAATAGCTCCAAATCTGGAGGTCATTCCCCATCATTTGTCGGACTTCAATCTTTGGTAAACTTCGAATGGCGGTTCTCCACCAGAAATACCGAAATTTCCGAGGAGGAGTTTTTGTCACTTGTTGAACAAAACCGGCGCCTCGTTCAGATTAAAGGAGAATGGGTGGCACTCGACCCTCATTTCATTGAAGAAATAAAAAGAATGATGAAAACCGCAGAGGAAAGTGGCATTAGAATCGAGGATCTTCTAAAAAGCAATGCAGCAAGCTTTCCCGATACAGAACTACCCACTAATGGCGAAGAAGGGGAAAGCTACGCTGTAGAGGATATCACCTACGAGCTTACAGGCTCTGCTCAAAAACTAATGGAGCAGCTGTATCAAGGAAAGGGACTTCCCTCTTTTGAAGCTCCTGACACCTTTAAAGGAGAGCTTCGTCCTTATCAGGAACAAGGAGCAGCATGGCTGTTATTTTTGCGAAAACATGGGTTTGGTGCTGTCTTGGCAGATGATATGGGACTAGGAAAAACCATTCAGCTTATTGCCTATTTTCTTTCAAGCAAAAGTAAGCCTGACAACAGCTCCCCTGTTCTCATTATTTGCCCAACATCTGTTCTTGGTAACTGGCAAAAAGAACTGGAAAAGTTTGCACCAAGCTTAGAGGTAATGCTCCATTATGGTCCTTCACGGAAAAAGGGCTCTTTGTTCCGTCAATCCATTCTTGGTGCAGACGTTGTATTAACCTCTTATGCCTTATCACATCTAGACGAAGATGAGTTGGCTAGTATAAAGTGGCATACCATTTGCCTTGATGAAGCACAAAATATTAAAAATGCAGACACAAAGCAATCTCAAGCAGTTCGCAATTTAAGCGGAGAACATCATATCGCCTTAACGGGGACACCGATGGAAAACAGGCTAACAGAGCTGTGGGCGATTTTTGATTTTGTTAATCCAGGCTATCTCGGGTCACTCGGATCCTTTCAAAAGCAATTTGTTTTACCGATTGAAAAGGACCAGGATAAAAAGAAAATTCAACAATTGCAAACGTTAATTCAGCCATTTTTACTACGACGAACAAAGCAGGACGAACAGGTAGCTCTAAATTTACCTGAGAAGCTCGAGCAAAAGGAATATTGTCCTCTAACTATTGAACAAGCGTCTATTTACGAACAGCTTGTAAAAGAAACCTTGGATAAGGTGGAAACGTTAGGTGGCATCCAAAGACGTGGACTTGTATTAAAAATGCTTGGTCAGTTGAAGCAAGTTTGCGACCACCCAGCATTATATCTTAAGGAAGAAACGCCACACGAAATTTTATCCCGCTCCAGTAAAATGGAAAAGCTTGTGGAATTAGTGGATCAAATTCGCCAAAACGGGGAAAGCTGTCTTATTTTCACACAGTATATATCCATGGGGAACATGATTATGGAGGCGTTAGAAACGGCGCTTGGAGAAAAAGGAAGATTCCTTAATGGCAGTGTGGTGAAAAAAGACAGAGACCAGCTTATTCTCGATTTTCAGGAAAGCAAGTTTCATATCTTGATTCTTTCCCTAAAAGCTGGGGGAACAGGACTTAACCTCACTGCTGCTAATCATGTAATTCACTATGATCGATGGTGGAACCCAGCAGTAGAAAACCAAGCTACCGACAGAGCGTACCGAATTGGTCAAAACCGTTTCGTTCATGTTCACAAGTTCATCGCCACTGGAACCCTAGAAGAAAAAATTGATGCCATGATTGAGTCAAAACAAGCATTAAATGATCAAATCATTACAAGTGAAGGCTGGATTACCGAACTAACAAACGCAGAATTAGAAGACCTGTTAACGTTGAGATGAAAAAAGCGCAACCCTATAAATTTGGGTTTGCGCTTTTTTGTTTTGTAGCCGCATGCTTTATTCGATATCCTGCTATGAGCCCGGTAATCATTCCCTTGATTCCGCCCATGCCATTTAAAAATACATCGGACCATTGGCCACTTCTACCATGATGAAGGTGCTGGAGAAATTCATCCATCATCGAAATGATAAGCAGTGTGGTAATACTTAAGAAAAGCAACCTCCTTATTTTTAATCCAATCGAACAGGTAAAATAACGAACAATGGTATAGCCTAACACGCTGTAGAAAAACAGATGAGCCCCTTTTCGAATCAAATATTCCACAAGACCATAAGCCCCTAAATTTTCTATGGTAATTTTATCGTTAATTATGTAAAAAGGAAGCTTGGAAAAAACAAGCTCAATTTGCTGCTCCGTTACAAGCACCTGCAAATAAGGACGGATGGTCTGTTCTGAATAAGACATAGACGACAAGTAAAAAAGCAAAAGCGTCCATCCAACAGCTATAAACAAATAATAGAAAACATTTTTCTTTTTCAATGGAGGCCACCACCGTATTTTCTTCTTATTAACGGTGTGTCCTTTCCTGTGATACCTTATACACTTGCTAAGTTAAATTTTCCAGCTAGTAACGCCGCCCCTTATCTCATTCATTGATAGAAAGGCTGTCTTTCCTTTATATTTGATAAGAATTCTTTGCAGCAGTAATTCTATAAGCTTGCTATCTAAGGTTTCTGGGTAATCAATTTTAAGAAATGCTTTTTTGTGTTGATACCAAACGAAAGAGGATATATCAAGGTGATAGTGTAAGAGGTCAATGGTTACAGCGATTATTCGTTTTTCCGAGTGAGAACGAAAATGTAATTCTAGAGCTTGATTGTTTTTGGTAGAAATACAGCGCCACTCTTCATGGTCTAAGGGAGGTTCTTCCTTAAAAAATCCCAACGCATCGTAAAAAGAGAGTCCTTGCTCTTCACTTGAGGATAACGATTCCTTTATATAGACGCTATAAATCTCATTTTCCTGTACATTCTTGGACTGACTAGGCTGAAAGTTTACCGAGCTTAACCTATAATCCACTACTATCACACTCCTCCAACAGATGATTTATTGATTACGTGTTGCTTAACTATTAGCAGTAGCAACAAAGTTAGGAAAACCACCCTTAGTTAATAAAAATAATTGAAAAAGGCCAACCGGTAAGGCTGGCACCAACAAAACTGGAGAACCCACGGGGCAAGGTCTCTATGAAGAAAACAGAGGGCTTATCCTCTAACTGAGAATAAGCAAAAAGAAAAGGCAACTTGTATGGAACAGGCTGCCTTTATAAGAAAGGCTAAAGCATATAGGGAGGGGAGCCCATTTGCTTTACTAAAATTTGAGTTAGCTACATACCAACTTTTTCAGGCGTTCTTACTTGCTCCACAGGTTGTTCTGCTTGTTCCTGTGGAGGATTTTGTGGTGGTGGTGGAAATTCCTGATTCTCCGCGGAAGGAGCCTTGACTTCTTTCCCACTTGCAGAAGCATTGGTCTTTGCGTCTCTTTTCTTCTCGAGAAATCGAACATTATCCACGACAATATCTGTCACATACACGGTTGTACCGTCCTTGGCCTCAAATCTTCTTGTTTGGATTCTGCCTGTCACTCCAACGAGCTGGCCTTTGCGACAATAATCAGCAGTAGTCTTTGCGAGATTTCTCCATGCCGTACACGACACAAAATCTGCCTCTATGACGCCCTCTTGATTTTTGTAGTTTCGGTTTACCGCTAAACGAAAGGTGGCAACAGGAGTACCTTCTCCTGTATAACGAAGCTCCGGATCCTTCACCATTCGACCAACAAGCACCACTTCATTAATCATTTTTTTCCCTCCTTTTCTACAAATTTCATGCTACATCGCTATCATAAACCGCCTTCATTCGACACGTAAAATCAGCATCCCATCGTTTTCTAGTAGTTTTTAGTGCTAAAAGATTGTTTTATCTAAAACAAAAAACCATTTTTCATCCAGTTCTAACAAACCAACTACAATCTTTCCCTCCATTTGAATTTTTTTATATGCTATAATACAAACTATTAATATACTTGTGCGAGAATATAACCGTTGGAGGAATAACATGAAAACATTCAAACTTGTAGCCCTATCCCTTGTACATGGTGAAGAAGTGGAACAGCTGGATTTACAAGATGGATTAATCATTAATAGAGAATACGGAAAAGAGAACTGGTTGATAGAAGTTCTATTGCCAAAAGTAGAGCCAGAAAAATTTCAAACGTTTCAGGAAAATGGCAAACTCCTTCATGTTCAAGCTACTATTTCCAAACCAACAAACGACCCTGCTTCCTTTGAGGTTGTCATCCGGAATGTTGCAGTATTAGAGGATCGAATGAGCATTCTCTTTGAAGGCGAGCTCTTCCGCAAAAATTCCAATTATCACGAAAAGCTATTAGAAAGACTAGTAATGGAAGGGTATTCCGGCGAAGACCTCGTTCATGCCTTCAAAAACAAAGTAAAAGAAAAGCCTGTGTTAGAAAAAAATAAGTAAGTAAAAAGCCCCGTACGGTTGACTACGGGGCTTTTTACTATTTGGTCATCGGGGCAGTTTCCGGCATTCTGTTTTGATATAATTCATCACTCATCTTTACGCCAACCTTCCCTAAATGCACTAGCTCTGTACCTGTTTTCTTTACATAGGTTGGGGAAACTGCCTTTTCATCCATTACCGTGGAAGCCAAATGAGTGCCATCATTACTATACAAATCCAAATGCACTTCCTTGCCTTCCAGCCAGCCTGGTTGCATTAATTCCTGCTGAGACACCTTTGTTTCATCGCTGTCGTTTACATGTAAATTCGCATCCACCTGAAAGGCCTCCATAAATTCCGTCCACAGTGTAAAAATCTGATCAACAGAGGTTGGCTCTTCTTTCAATTTCCCCTCAAGTCTAGCTAATTCATCAGCTAATACATCCTTTGGCAGACTTAAAATATGCTCAAAGATTTGATGTGCTTCCTTTTCTTTAAAGCCCATGGATACAAAAAAATCCTCTGCCCTTGCTATTTCCTCTTCGTGAGTTAAATAAAAGTCCACAGCCAATTCCAGGTCCTCAAGAAAAGTATAATCCTGAACTTTTTCTCCCACTTTCGAAAGCAAAATTTCCAGCTCTTCCTTTGTCAACTCGTAGCGTTCTAACATATCATGCAAATTCTTTTCATTTATCGGAGTTCCTAGCTCTTCTTTCAAATGGGAAATATCTTGAAAGTTCTCTAGCTTCACTTCATAAAAAGACAAATAGCGTTGCAAATCCTCTTTCGTCCAACCAATCTCCTTTAAGTAGGCATTCACTTCATCCTCAGATGGTGCAGCATTCCCCTCTATAGGAATAGCTAAGCATAATGTGAAAACAAGACAACTCACACACATAACCAAACGCTTCATCATGACAAACCTCCCGTAATTGTTTCACATCACTTTGCTAGTAGGATGTGCAAGCATGGGAAATATATACAAAAAGCAGCCTTCATTATAAGAAAAGGCTGCTTTTTATTTTTAAGCTGTGTGATGATACACGTAATGTAATTATCGCTGCTGTCGTGCTCTTTACTTAGAAAAATTTTTAGTTTATGGCCATTTTTCTTTGTTTAAAGATTGGAAAAAGTCTTAAAGTCGACTTTTTCCTAGTTGATAGCAACAATCTTTTTGAAAAGAGCCTATTCTTATGAAGCATTAAATGCTGTTTCAATATCGTCCGCAAACGTCTCCAGGACAGGCTGTAATACCTCTTCAAGCTTACGATAGGTAGAGGACACACTTCCAGGAGACACCCCAAATTCCTCAGATAGCGCCTTTTGCGTTTCCACTTGTTCCTTCATAAAGTGACTGTCCAAAAAGTAGATCATCGCTGCTGCATAGTTTTGCGAATTACGTATACTTGGGCTTTCCTTCATGCAATAAATGGACCAAAGCGTTTGGGTAAATTGCAGGAGCTTTTTTGGATATTTTCGTTTTGCTGACGCCTCTGTTAGGAGCGCCAATACTTGCTCTTGCGCTTCATCTTGAACAGGAAGGTCTTGAACATCCTCTTCCCTTAATTCAAATTCAATTACTCGACCTGCAAGCTCAGGGAAGGAATTTTTATTCCAATCTCCTTCCATTTCTTGAAGCATTTCCTCTATCCGTATTGCTTCTAGCGTACCTCGCTCAAAGGTTGACATAAATACCACATTCGCCTGTTGGTATGGCACGAACATTCCAACCACTAACTCGTTCTTCTGCAGTTTATCTTCCCTACCTATATACGTTACTTTTACTTTATCTTTCGTGAAAAAATCCTCCATCGTGTACATTTCCCCGCGAATGTTCGCTACTTTATAGACGGAAGGAGACGCCCCTTGCCAGCTTTCTGCCCAATCGCGTAGCTGAGACCGTTGAAACTTTTCTTGATTTGTCGATACATACTCTTCAAAAATCGATTTTTCATTTTTCAGTTTTACCGTAAAAATGTACCAAAGATGCAGGAGCTCCTGGTATGCTTCTGCCTTCATTTCATCAAAGGAAAACCTGGTTATGTACCTAGAACTGACTTCCTGAAGCTCCGTTGCATACTTATCATAAGCAAACCGCATAATATCGACCTGCAAGCCCATTAATTCAGACTCTAGTACTTTTTCCAGCATGTTCTCTTTTTTCTCACAGCATTTCTTGTATTTTCTTCCACTGCCACAAAGACAGGGTTCATTTCTTCCAATCATTCTATCACCTTGTTTGTAGTTTCATAGTTGATTGTCATTTAAGACAACGAGTTTTATTCTAACATACTTCTTGTACCAGTGAGAAAGCCAAATAAAAACACCTCTATTAAAAATAGAAGTGTAAACTAAGAATCTATTATTATATAAAAGACCAATAATGTCTTATTTAATCAACATTTGTAGTTTTTCTCTCATTTCATTCACTAACTCCATCATGGAGATATTCTCCCGCTCTACCCCTTGCTGGTAAGCATATTGGAGAACTTTAATGATTTCATCCTCGCTATTTATACTATTAAAATCGCTCATTTCAAAGATTTCACCACCTTAATCCACCAAAATATATTACAATTCTACTATTTTATACCAAAAATACAAGCATTTTTTGAAAAAATTCACAATTCACAGGGAAAAATGTCACCAATTCTTCATACTCTTCCATAGCCACTAACAGAAGGTTTAAAACCTGTTTTTGTGGGTAAAATTGCGTTAAAGTGACAAATTTTATATAGTAATGTAGAAAGAAGGTGACTCATTTGAAATTTTTCAAAGGTTTATTCATAACAGCCGTTGTTCTAGGTCTACTTGGCTTTGGCGGTTACTTTATATTTAATAAATTTATCGAAAACAAAGCAGTTGAGTATGTAGAAAAGGACCTTGCTACGTCCAATGACATAGCAGCTGCGAGGGAATACGTCGATAATTCCCCTGCATTAAAGTCCTATATTGCAGAAGGGGCAGATGCTGATCTCAGTCAGCTACCTTTCCAAACTCGAGAAGAGGCAACAAGACTTGTGATGCAAAAGCTCACACTTCAAGAAATGCAGCAAATCCAAGCACAAGCTGCTAATGGTATGACAGATGAGGAGGCTCTTGAACTGATCCAAAAGTTCGAACACAAGCTGAGCGAGGAAGAGCTTCTAGCATTGAAAGCAATTATATATCAAGAGTTGTATGGGTAGGGGAAGCTAAAGGTAGAGGTGCTTTGGTTTTGCAGGTGCAAGCCTGGGACTGTTCTAATCAGGGGGAAGGCAGTTAATTAGTGCCAGCCCCCTTTTTTCCATTTTTGTCCTTGATGCCCTCACTCAAGACCTCTTTTCTTCCATTCACCCAAATTTTGTCCGATAACCGCTCGCTCAAGACCTCTTTTTCTCCATTGACCCAAACTTTGTCCGATATCCGCTCGCTCAAGACCTCTTTTTCTCCATTGACCCAAACTTTGTCCGATAACCGCTCGCTCAAGACCTCTTTTTCTCCATTGACCCAAACTTTGTCCGATAACCGCTCGCTCAAGACCTCTTTTTCTCCATTGACCCAAACTTTGTCCGATAACCGCTCGCTCAAGACCTCTTTTCTTCCATTCACCCAAACTTTGTCCGATATCCGCTCGCTCAAGACCTCTTTTCCCCTCAAGCGCCCATTTTTGTCCGAAATGACCTCACTCAAGACCTCTTTTCCCTTCACACGCCAATTTTTGTCCTTGATGCCCCTGCTCAAGACCTCTTTTCCTTTCAATCGCCAATTTCTGTCCCAACTCTCCTTACTTAAGACATCCTAACCGCAGAATGTTTAACCTTTTCCTAAATTCAACATTTAATAATAGGACACTCACCCTCGCCAAAGGGGATAGACATGCATATGGTATGGAATGGATAGTAAGTTTAAAGGAGGCATTTTATATGTCTTTGTATTTTGAATGGAGAAAAAGCTGTGGCTGCAGGGAGGCTTGTAATTGCGAAACCCTGCCACCCATGCAAGGGAAAGAAAAGTATTTTTTTAATCAGTCTGATGAAATGTTGACCATCCTGCCTGATACACCGACAAGCGCTATCGAAATTGAGGTAACCACTCATGTTCCAAATAGCATTGTTAAATTAGATTCCATGTTTGAAACCTTCATCCTTACAGGTTTAGAATCAAACTTTAGCTTTATTGTTGAGTTTTCCCTACTGCGAAAAACCACCCCCATCACAAGTGAGAGCTTTGCAATGATCAATCAGCTTGGCCAACCGGATTGTGAAAAAACAATCATGAACACAACAAAAATAACCTGGACAGACATCGTTCCTACCCCAGGCACGTATACGTATTTGGTAGAAGTTAATCATATCACGCTTCCAGATCAAAATATTGATAGTGTCGAGATTCAGGACCGCTCCCTCACTGCCATCACCTTCGCCCCTAATTCTGCCAAAAAACATTCGAATGAATAAAACAAACAAACCATAATGGTCTACAATACCATTGTGGTTTTTTATTGTCCTGCACGCATCTATCATTTGAAAAAATTTCTAGTTTGGTTTAGCTTTTTTTCCATAAAGGGTATGTAGGGAGTAAAGAACGATAGAGGAGGAAAAAGCATGACACTGCAACCGAAAGAAATCATTGGTTCTTATTTGATGGAAGAAGATGCGATGAATAAGGTGAATTGGTTAAAGGATGAAGGATACACCGCAGATCAAATTTGGGTAATTCGCGACCGCCGTGGCGTGTTGGAGCCTTTAGAGGATGGACCAATCACACGTGATAATAGATGGAACGATAACGAGCAAGCCTATGATAGTCTGCAGTCTGAAAGCAATTTCGTTTCCCCTGGTAGCCTGCTTAATCCAGAGATGAAAAGTGTGTCAGCTACCTTAATGGATTTAGGTGTCGGCAAAGAGGATGCCTATCGTTATGAATTTGATGTGAAGGTTGGAAAGATATTGATAGTAGCAGACAAGGTGCCCGGCGAGAAGCATGAGAAGACTTTTAGCAGACAGGATCGCTATAATGCGGAATACGAGTCAGCAGTGCTAATGGAAGAAAAAGAAGAAGCAAAAATTGAGAGAAACTTTGAGAAGCCTCCAGAGCCAAAGGTGACATCTGTTAATCGTCCTATGCCAGATGAAAACATTGATTCCTCACTGCCACTTGATGAGCAATTACTCCGCAGTGACACATTGGGTGATGCCGAGCGTGTCTATATGGAAGAAGAAGTAGGAGCCGTTCGTGGAGAAGCGAGTGCTACAAGAGAAAGCAGATACAATAACGGGAAAAAGTATGCAGAAAACGCTACCGATACTGATGTGGAAACCGCCCTGCGTTATCACCATGGACAACCCTTTGAAATGACAGAGCCAGAAGAGGAAGATGTGTATGACAAACGAGTGATGGAAGATGGTTCATTACGAGTTGAGAAAACGGTAACAGACGAAAGCCCTGGTCAGGGGAGAAAGCCTTTTGGAGAATAACAAATAAGAACTGCCAAGAAAGTTGTAGTTAGCCACTTTCTTGGCAGTTCTTTTTGCATGATGGAGAATATTTTAGAATTTTACAATATAGGAGGACTCCACGACTTGGGTTTTCATTTCGGTTGTCTTCCTACATCGACTATGCGGACTTTCACTCTCCGGGTTTCCTTCGGGTTGTCCGCAAATGTAAACTATCAGAAGCATCCGGCAGTTTTGCCCCATCCTATAAACTAACGCTTCTACCCGTCTCACTACTGCGGTAGATTGCGTCGATTACCTGGGACACCTGCATCGCCTGCTCTGGCTTTACAACAAGCTCTTCTAACCCAAGGCAGCTGTTAATAAAGTTTTGCGCTTGAGGCAGACTTGGGTCATCTTCCCCAGGAATCCAATCGGCTTCTGTATTGAGGAGCATGCCGTGCTTCACCTGGTTTAAGTGGAATGGAAACAAATCAACTCCACCCTCTAAACCGGAGATGCTGATGGACTCTTCGTCTCCTTTCACATTAGCCGACCAGGAGGTTTCAAAGAGCAATGAAGCCCCGTTTTCAAATTTGATATAGGCGGTGACGTGGTCATCTACTTCAAAGCTTTCATGATCAAAACTGCCCCACTGATTCACTTGGCCAGGAACCTTACTCAATTCGTTGTACGTACTGCCCATTACCTCCACTGGCTTTGGATTTCCTAACAACCATAAAGAGAGGTCTAATAAATGGCAGCCGTAGTCAATTAAGCTTCCCCCACCTTGCAGCTCTTTGTTTGTAAACACTCCCCACCCAGGTACTTTACGGCGGCGAATGCCTTTGGCGCGGGCAACAATTGGACGGCCGATTTCCCCTTCTGTCACGACGCGTTTTCCGGCGATCGCTTCTTTCATAAAACGGTAATGATAGGCAATGGCAAGCTGCTTCTCATTATTTTTTGCAGCGGCAATCATCGCCTCGCACTCATCAGGTCGCATGGCCATTGGCTTTTCACAAAAAACGTGCAAGCCAGCTTCTAGAGCGGCAACCGAAATCTCTGCATGAAATTTATTTGGGGTACAAATCGTCACAGCATCCACATGAGCAAACATATCTGCATAGTGAGTATACACGTGAGGAATTCCAAAACGCTCGCCAACAGATTGCGCCGTTTCTTCATTCACATCGCTAATGGCAACGATTTCTACTTTATCCTTCATTGATAAGAAAGTTGGAATGTGGCGGTTTTGGGCAATTCCGCCCACTCCGATAATACCCATTTTGATACGTTTCATTTTACACACCTCTTAGCAGTCATTTTACTAGTTTGTTGCGATATTCATTTGGCGTCAAATGGAAGAATTTTTTGTAAACCTTGCTAAAATACTTCTCATTTTGATAGCCCACATGATAGGCAATCTCGTAAATTTTTAAATTCGGATTACCAAGGAGCTCCTTCGCTTTTTCCATTCGGATTCTTGTCACATAATCTGTAATGGTTTCGTGATACTCCTGCTTGAACTTGCGGGAGATATGCTCTCTGCTTAAGTAAAACTGGTCGGCAATATCCTGAAGCGTTATCTCTTGTTTATAATTGACCCTTAAGAAAGCTTCAATTTGTTGCATACTTGATTCCGTTTCAGCAGAAGAAGGAATCGGTTCCACATCCAACGTAGACCGTTTTATTAGGGCATTCTCCTTCCACCTGTTAACAGCACGCCCTAAGGTTTCATTCAGTAGCTCTGGATCGATCGGTTTTAAAATATAATCAAAGCTTTTGTAAGTAATCGCGTTACGCATGTATTTATAATCATCATGTCCGCTAACCACAATGGTTATTGCTGCAAGCTCTGATTCTGCTAGCCATTTTAAGAGGGAAATCCCATCCCGCTTAGGCATCTGCATATCGGTAAAAATAATCTCTGGCTGATGATGTTTTATAAGGCTGATCGCTTCATCGCCATCACCGGCCTCTAGCACTGTCTCTATACCAAACTCATTCCAATTAGCAAGCAATTGCAAGCCTTCCCTTACATGCTGTTCATCGTCAATGATTATTGCTTTCATGCTCTTCACCCCCAGCTTCAAGCGGCAGCTTTATTGTTACCATAAAGCCACCATCTGGATGATTTTCTAAATGAAGGGAGGCTAAATGTTGGTAGTAAAGCTGTATGCGTGCTTGAATATTGCGTAAGCCTATATTTGTTTCTTCTCCATGCTGCAAAGATTTTCCTTCCCATAAAAGAGCATTAATTTCTTTCAGTCTCTCAGCATCCACTCCTGTCCCATTATCACGGATAACAATGGTCAGCTTTTCTTCGTCTGTTTCTGCTTTTATGTCTATTCTTCCAATATCCTCACGACGGTCAAAGCCGTGTTTAAAATAATTTTCCACAATGGGCTGTAAGAGCATTTTCGGCACTTTTACCTTAAGTGCTTCCTCGTCTGCCTGGATATGATAATCAAAGCTCTCTCCAAACCGCTCCTTTTGTAATAGCAAGAAAGCCTTCAAATAATTTATCTCCCGATTTAGAGGTACCATGTCTTCCTCCATATTCATGCCATAGCGCATGATTTTAGAAAGATCGGTGAGCAGCTTGTAGATTTGCGGTACATTGTTTTTTAAGGCTAACGTGCCAATTGATTGCAGGGCATTATATAGAAAATGAGGATTTAACTGCGATTGAAGGACCTTCAGCTGATTATTTTTGTTTTCGATTTCAAGCTTATACTCGCGGTTAATCAACAGATTTATTCTCTCCACCATTTCTTTGAATCGTATGCCTAAAAGTCCAATCTCATCCTTACCAAGCGTTTGAAATTGCACCCTCATATTTCCTTCTTTGACCTGTTGAATATTTTGGAGAAGTACACGAATTGGGTTTGTTATTTTAAAAGATACAATTAAGGAAGCTAGAATAACGAGAGATAGGCCAATAACACCGAATAGGATATTAATTTTCGTCACAGAGAAAGCGTTGTCATAAAGGGTTGCATACGGGACCCGTTTGACAAGAATCCAACCACCAGTTGAAAGGTCTGTGCGGTCATACATCATCACACCCTGGAACTCGCCGGTTTCCCATTCCATCGTTCCGCTTGTAGCTTCGGATTGGAGGATGGGCTTGATCCATTTTTGCTCATCCGGTAATTTCTGAACCATCGGATTGGAACTATAAATGAATTCACCGTTTGGAGAAAGGATGAAGAGCTCCTCGGTTTGCCTGTTAAAAAGATTTTCACTTAAACTTAAAATTTTTTCTGAGCCTACTACAAGGGTAATGTAAGCAAGCACTTTTTCGGAAGGTACATTCGTTAGTGCCCGGTGTACATAAAGGACATTTCCTCCCTTTTGAAGCTGTTCTGTATCGATGTGGAACAAGTAAGGACTGAGCTGGGCTTTTTTATAAGCGTCTTCATAGCTGTCTGTAACTCTATCAGAAAAAACAACCGTCGAGCGCTTGGAAGCAGTAATGCCTCTGTTCACCTCTTCAAAGGAAATTTGTACTCTCGTAATATTATCTTCCGCATAAAGAATCGTCTGTAATACATTTCGGACAATGCCGATAGTGAGGTAGTTGTCCTCTTTGTTTGGTGCCCGCATATAGTTAATAAATTCAGGATTATTATAGAGTGATAGAGAAAGATTGTTAAGCTCCGCTAAATAGCTTTCAAGATTTATTTTCCCTTGATAAAGAAGATTACTGTTTTCCTGAACAACCAAATCCTTGAAGGCTTCCTTTGATTGATAGTAGGTAATAATGATGGATGTTCCAAAAGGCAGGATGGTGATGATCATTAATAAGATAATCAGTTTGTTGCGGATACTATTGCGAAACATTGCTCACCCCCAAATGCTTTTCCCTTCCCTTTTATTCATTATAGCAGAAAAGCATGCCTGCTAAGAGACATGCTTTTCGTAAATGTATTACTTTAAATTATCCCATGTAGTTTGGAAGCGCTCAAGGACTGTGTCATAGTCGATTCTGCCTGCAGCGTATTCTTGGATCGTGGCAGCAAATTCTTTATTTGCCCCATCTGGCCACATAAACCAAGTCCAAGGAACCGTTTTTTCTTCTGTAGAATATTCGAGAATGGATTGCCCAAGGTCACCAAGTCCCGTTGGCTCGATATTGTCGAATGCAGGGATAAAGGCAAACTCTTCTGTAATGTATCGCTTACCAGTTTCAGAGGAAACCATCCAGTTTAAGAATGTTTTTGCTTCATCTATGTTCTCTGATTTGTTGTTGATTGCCCAGTTGTTTGGTACGCCAACTGGCAGTCGGTCCGCATCGGCGTCATCGTTCACTGGAATTGGGAGGAAGCCCATGTTCATGTCAGGATTGATTTCATAAATCATGTTTTCTACCCAGTTACCTTGTTGAAGCATCGCCGTTTTTCCACTAGCAAACTGTGTCACCTGTGTGTTGTAGTCTGTAGTTAACGGGTTTGCGTTTCCGAAATTGATTTCAGTGTCTAGAACAGATTGGAACTCCTCGAACGTTTTGTTTCCGACGATTTTTTCAGATCCGTCATATAAACCAGCAATGAATGCTTCTGGATCATCCTGTTGTGCAAAGCCAAGGTTAAGTAAATGTTGCCCAATTACCCACCATTCTGCATAACCAGCAGAGAAAGGTGTAATTCCCGCTGCTTTTAATTTTTCCGCAGCAGCCTTAAGTTCGGAGATTGTTTTTGGTGGCTCTTTAATGCCAGCCTCTTCAAAAAGATCCTTGTTATAAATAAATCCATAACCTTCAAGGTTTACTGGCATACCATACAATTTCCCATCATCAGGATCAGTCATTGGTACCTTTCCGATAGGAAGAACGTGCTCTGCCCAAGGCTCATCAGAAAGATCAGTTAAATGTTCCTTCCATAGCTCAAGCTCTTTAAACCCACCGTTATTGAAAATATCAGGCTGTTCGCCAGATGCAAATTTCGCTTTCAACGCAGCGCCGTAGTCCGCACCGCCACCAACTGTTTCTAATTTCACTTTAATATTAGGGTGCTCAGCCTCAAATTCATCAATAAGTGCCTGAAGTTGGTCTGCAATTTCCACTTTAAATTGGAACAAATTTAATGTGACAACATCTCCATCCTTCGATTTGTCGCCTGAAGAATTGTCACTTGAGCAGCCTGCGAAAATTCCTATCACTAAGGACAACGATAAGAAAAGAAGTACGATTCGTTTCATTAGAATAATCCCCCTTGTTTTAGTTGAAAATTATATAGTAATTTTACGAGAACCGCTAGGCAGTCTCGTAAAAGATTACTTAACGGAACCTGCAGCAATTCCCTTAATAATGTGCTTTTGTAGAAATAAGAAGAAAATGATAATGGGAGCAATCCCGAGCACTAAGGCTGCTAGCCCCATATCCCACTGCTTTGTGTATTGTGCAAAGAAGGAGCTTGTTGCAAGTGGAATCGTTCGTAGCTCTGGCGCTTGAAGCACAAGCAATGGAAGCAGGTAATCATTCCAAATCCAAAGCGTGTTCAAAATAACCACTGTAACCGTTATTGGCTTTAACAACGGAAATACAATTCTCCAGAACACTCCAAACTGACTACACCCGTCAATTCTGGCTGCTTCCTCAATCTCAAGCGGCACTGTTTTGACAAAGCCGTGATATAAAAATAAGGAAAGCGGTACCCCAAAACCGAAGTACATAATAATGATCCCTGGAATGCTATTAATGAGATTTAAGGTACCTCCAAGCTTCATTAGAGGAATCATCACTGTCTGAAACGGAATAACCATCGCCGAAACGATTAGGACAAATAATAGTTTACTAAACTTTCCTGGTGTGCGGACCATTTTCCAGGCCGCCATCGAACTAATAACCACAATTCCGATATTACTGATTACCGTGATCACAAGCGAGTTCCAAAACGCTCGAGGAAATTGGATAATCTCCCATACCTTAACGTAGTTGCTGAACAATATTTCTGTTGGGAATGCAGCTGCATCCACCAATATTTCACTAAAGCTTTTTACCGAGTTAATGGCGACAAAATAAAACGGTATCAAAAAGAGAAGGCCGAGTAGAATTCCGAGAACCTCCAGCACAAAGGTTTTCTTCGTATACTTTTGGTCCATTATGCCTCCACCTCCCGCTTTTTGGTCGTCATGACCTGGAATGTTGTAAAGATAGCTACGACAACAAAGAAGATAATGGCTTTTGCTGTCCCTAAGCCATAGCGGTTATTTTGGAAGGCTTCCTGATAAATATTAATCGCTACTGACTGCGTGGAATTGAAAGGCCCTCCACCTGTTAAACTTAAATTCAAATCGAATATCTTGAATGCCATCGCAATCGTTAAGAAAAAACAAATCGTAAAAGCTGGCAAAATTAACGGTATGATGATTTTTGTAATTAGGGTGAAGTTAGAAGCTCCATCTATACGGGCCGCTTCTAGTAAAGAATTGTCCACCCCTTGCAAGGCTGCAATGTAAATGATCATCATATAACCACTTATCTGCCAAGCAAACACAATGACAATTCCCCAAAACGCGGTCGTTTCATCTCCAAGCCAAGGTAGCTGGAAAAACGAAAGGCCGGTTAACTCTCCAACACTTGCAAACCCTCTGACAAAAATAAACTGCCAGATAAAACCGAGCAATAGTCCACCAATTACATTGGGAATAAAGAAAACTGTCCGCAGAATGTTTCTCGTTTTTAGCGCGGCGTTGAGCAATAAGGCAAGGCCAAAACCAATCAAATTACTGATGATTACTGCTGCAAACATGAATTTTGTGGTAAACATAAATGAGTGAAAGAACCCATCATCATTCGTAAAAATCTTCTTGTAGTTTGCCAGTCCCACCCATTCCACTACCGAGCTGACTCCATTCCATGAAGTAAAAGAATAATAGATTCCCATTAGAAACGGAATGATTTGAATCACAAGGAAAAAGAGTAAGGCCGGCCCCACAAACGCCGTATACGTTAAGATATTTTTCCATTTCATCTTTCCAGGTTTTCCTTTTACATCCCGAAGCTTTGTTCTCCCTGAGGTACTTTTCACCGCAGGCTCCAATTTCGTTTCCATTCTCCCACCACCTGTTGTAAACGCTTTCTTCCATTATATGCTGGGCTTGCTTTTTTTCGGGGTAACTGAATTGACCTGTTAGGGGTAGAGAATTGATGAATGAGCAACAGAACAAAAAACTACCCCCTTTGTGATAGCATTCGCTACAAAGAAGGTAGTCTGTTTATTTCATTCTGTTTAAAAATGCCTCTACAGGTTCATCAAGGACCTGACTGTCAGGCAAAATTTTGTTGCCGCTTAAGTGAATCGCTGTATGATTTAAGAGCTTTGTTACCTCGGCTCTTTCTTTATCATCTAATAGAAACGCGAGGCCGTACCCGAAGAAGCATTCCTTCACATCCGTTTTCCAAAAGATCCGTCCATTTAACGATTTATGCTCACCTAGGAGCTTGAATTCAATAGAAAGAATGACATCCTCCCTAACTGGAAACTGAATATGAGATAAGAAGCGTAACCCACCCGGTCCAATATTATCAATAACAATTCCTGTTCGGCCAAGGCTGACCTCTTTATCCTTAATTTTACGAATCGTTATATCTCCTCGAATTGGCTGCGGAAGCTCCATTCTGAAGTATTGCCTTTGGTCTTCTAACGATTTCTTCTCTTCCAAACTTTTTGGTTCCAGACTTCCAATCTCTAATAGCTCTGTGAACTCTGACACAGGCACTGGTCTACTAAAAATAAAGCCTTGGATGATATCACAGTTTTTTTCTTTCATAAACTGCAGCTGGCCGATGGTTTCAACGCCTTCTACGACCAATTCCATTTTCAGCTCTTTCGCAATCACAATGAGGGACTCAAGAATAACGGCATTTTTCCGATTCACTTCTACATCTTTTACGAACGACTTGTCTACCTTCAATACATCAATATCAAGCTCGGTTAATCTGGTCATCGAAGAGTAGCCGGTACCGAAATCATCGAGCGCCACTTTTACACCAAATTCACGTAAATCCTGGACCATTTTCAAGACATCTTCTGATTGTTGAAGAAAGGTAGACTCGGTGATTTCTAGCTCCAATAAACTTGGACTCACCTCATAATGCTCAATGATTCTCTTTACCATATTAGAGTAATTTTTCCGCAAGAACCGTTGTGGAGCCACATTTATAGAAATCGGAACTAATGGTAAAGCCTGCCGTTTCCAAGTGCTAAGCTGCTTAAGTACCTTTTCCATCACATAATCGCCTATTTCATTGATCATCCCGTATTCTTCTGCTAGGGGAATAAATTCCACAGGCGAAATCATCCCCCAAATCGGGTGATTCCAACGGATGAGTGCCTCTGCCCCAACAATTTTGTAGGAACTTGCAAGGACCTTTGCTTGAAAATACACCTCAAACTGTTCCTCTTTTATTGCTTTGTGCATATCCCGTTCTAACGTGTACTCCTGATAGGATTGTACACTAATGCTTGGGGTGTAAATTTCCAAATAGTTCTTTCCCAATTCTTTCGCACGAGAAAGAGCAACATCTGCGTGTTTCAGCAGCATGTCCACACTTTCTCCATCATTTGGATAAAGGCTTACACCGACACATGCCGTGATAAACAGCTCGTGGTTATTAATATGAAATGGTTTTTTTAAAGAGTCCATCACGTCTTTTGCAAGCTCTTTTACCCTCTCAAGTACATTCTGTGCCTGAAAAAGAAGGATAAATTCATCTCCGCCTACTCGAAAGACGAACGAATGGGAATGTTCATGCTCAAGCTGTTGCAGCCTGGTCGCAGCCTCCTGCAACAGGGCATCTCCTACCCCATGCCCTAAAGTATCGTTTGTATGTTTAAAACGGTCAAGATTAATAGAAAGAACCGCAAACTCATCTGGATTCTTCTCATCACTTTCCATT
Organism: Bacillus sp. THAF10; assembly: GCF_009363695.1. NCBI lineage: Bacteria > Bacillati > Bacillota > Bacilli > Caryophanales > Bacillaceae > Bacillus > Bacillus sp. THAF10. The sequence continues at coordinate 3,587,564 of NZ_CP045403.1, forward strand.
AGTTTTTCCATCGATTCCTTTAGGAGTTTTCTGTTTGGAAGACCAGTTAGATAATCATGATTCGCCTGATGCATAATTTGCCTCTCCAAGCTTTCACTCATGTTCTTTAGCTCTTCCTCTTTTTGCGATAGCTCCTTTTTCAATTGATGAAAGAGTTCTTCTTGATGTAAATGCGTCTCGTTGGAACCTTCCTCTTCTTTCGAATTTCCACTCCAACCATTTATTGTTTTCATTATTTTCTCCCATCAAGGACATTTCACTATTATTACATTTAATAATTTAATATTAATATTTTTTTAATCCCTTTACAAATAGTATAATATACTTATCTATAAATCTTTCAGTTTATTCAATTATTTTGCTATAATGGAAGAAATTCACCATTAAATCTCATTAGAAAAGAAGGAGTTCCATGAATATTGAACAGCAATTTTCGTTATTTTTTGACCAGATGGCTGATATGGTCTTTCTCGTAGAGTGGAAGAATGACGAATTTTGGTATACAAAAGTTAATCCTTCCGCTCAGAATAAATTAGGGATAGAAATGGTAGGCAAGAAGCTTGTGGATGTTCTGCCCTCCTCCATATTTCAAACGTTAAATCCTCATTATTTATCCTGTGTGCGTCTGAAAGAGCCTGTCAATTACTCTGACCTTAACCTGTTTGTAGCGAACCTCCCAGCTTCAGAAACGAGTCTTACGCTCATAGAAGAAAACAGCAAAACCTATGTGCTTGCCATCACAAAAAATGTCAACGCCCTAAAAGAAAAAACAGAAGATTACATATTCCTAGAATCATTAGTACATAACACCGTAGATGCGATGCTTGTTATTGATACAAAAGGTGTCATCCTACGATTTAACGAGGCATTTATCCAGCAATTTGGTTGGAGACCACCAGAGCTGATGGGCCAGTATTGGGAAAATATTCAAATCATTCCAGATAGTTTGAAAGCGCAATCAACAGAAACAATGAAGCGCCTAAAGCAAGGCACCTCTGTTTCCTCACAAGAAACCATAAGACTAACAAAAGGAAGACAACCTGTTCATACTTCAATCAGTTATTCTGCCATTCGGAATGAACAAGAAGAAGTAGTCGCAATCTCCATGATCTATCGTGACATTGAACATTTAAAGGTGTTAGAGGCGAGGCTTGAGGAGAGTAATGAAGCATATAAATCCTTATTTTCCTATCATAAAAACGCAATCTGTATGCTTGATACCGAAGGAAAAATTGTCAATGTGAACAAGGCATGCGAACAGATCACTGGCTTTTCAAAAGTCGCCATAAAAGGCTTTCCTTTCATCGACTATGTAAAAAATGAATTGCCTGGCTTACACCTCGCCTTGGACGAAAAGGTGACAAATTACGAGCTCAACATCATGACTGCCACAGGTGCGGACCTATATCTAAATGTCACTCATGTGCCCATCATCGTAAAAAAAGATATTAAAGGGATGTATGTAATTGCACAGGATATTACACAGCAACGAGAGGTGGAACACGAGCGACAAAAGCTACAGGAAAAGCTGACCTTCCTTGCCTACCATGACAGCTTGACCAACCTTCCGAACCGCCGACTTTTAGAGGACAAATTGGAAGAAGCCATTATCGAAGCCCAGCTAAGCGGAAAAATGCTTGCGCTCCTTTTTCTTGACTGCGACCATTTCAAGAAAGTAAATGATACATTTGGTCATGAGGTTGGCGATGATTTGCTTGTTGCCTATGCTAAGCGCCTGGAGAAATGCATACGAAATCGTGATATGGTGGCACGCCTTGGGGGAGATGAATTTGTCATCCTTTTGCATGACATTGAAACAATGGACATGATTGACAAAGTGGCAAACCGCATTCTTGCAACCTTAAATGCGCCCTACAGCATTAAAGGGCAACAGTTTGCTTCCACCTCATCCATTGGTATTTCCACCTACCCTGCCAACGGAAGCACGGTCAAACAGCTTTTCAGAAAAGCGGACCAAGCCCTCTACTCTGTAAAAAATTCAGGCAAAAACGGGTTTTGCATCAGCAGTGCTTGACGTTTATAGTTTCGAAATTGTAGATTGAAGATTGTTGATCATGAGAATATTTAGCTGTTGATTGGAGCAAAGGCGGAAGACTCCCTCGGGGATGAAGCGATGGACTGGAGACCCTACAGGGCAAAGCCCGAGGAGACTTACAAATCCCCATGCAGGACGCGATTCATTTGCGGAAATCAACAGCGTTATTTAAACCACCACAAGCTAAAGACTTATGAGGTGGTTTTTATTTTTTCTAATGTTATACTGGTGCTCATAGAAGAAGGTTCTTTTTCACTAAGAATTTAGGAGGTAAAAACATGTCTAATCAAACAAGATTCATTGTTCAGGAATCACTCGATGCATTGATGGAGGATACCACCTTTCTTCCTTCTCTAAAGGATGCTGCCAGAAAACAAGCATTTACGTCACTTGGCGCCATTCTTTCCACACCAAACCACTTACATAAATCATTCCTGCGAATTGCCCTTGAAAATGGAAGCGTTGTCAGGATTCCTGCTTTTCGTGCTCAGCACAATAACGCGCTAGGCCCATACAAGGGTGGAATTCGCTTTCATGAATCAGTTAACGAAGAGGAAGTAATCAACCTTGCTTCCCTAATGACGTTAAAAAATGCACTACATGATGTCCCATTCGGCGGTGGAAAAGGTGGCATTGTCATCGACTCTCGCTCCTACTCAGAAAAAGAACTCCACTTGATTTGCAAAAAATACGTCCAATACTTTAGCGATATTCTTGGACCGGATAAGGATATACCTGCTCCTGATGTAGGCTCTGGCGAACGCGAAATGGACTGGATGATGGCAGAATACAAAAGCATTCGCCCGGGACAGGTCTACAAGGGAAGCTTTACTGGAAAAAGCGTGGTGAATGGAGGCTCCTTAGGCAGGCGAGAGGCAACGGGAAAAGGGGTCTACTTTAGCTTCCGCTATTTGCTCCATGACTTTGTCAAACAGCAAAGAAAATTCCTAAACGGCACTAGCAATATTTTTGCAAAAACGGCGCTTGAATTTGAGGAGAAGCCATTAAAGCTTGCCGTGCAGGGCTTTGGAAATGTCGGATCAGTAGCTGCTTTAGAAGCCTACCAGTGCCAACACCTCCAAAACAAAGTAGTCGCTGTCAGCGATCGGAATGTCACCCTCTATAATGGAGATGGCCTGGATATTCCTGCGCTTGTGAAATTTGTTTCTGTTAGCGGGGGTGACCTGCCAACATCAGAACAGCAACTGCTAGATGCAGAGATTAAAGCGGAGATTCGAAATCGCGACGAGGTTCTCCAGCTCGAGGTAGATGTTCTAATCTTAGCTGCCCTTGAAGACCAAATTCACAATGATAACAAGGAAAAAATAAAAGCAAGCATCATCGTGGAAGGTGCCAATGCTCCTATTACAAGTGAAGCGGATAACTACCTTAGCGAGAAAGGGGTTATCATCATTCCTGATATTCTTGCTAACGCAGGCGGAGTAATTGTCTCCTATTTTGAATGGATTCAAGGCCGTGAAACGCAATTCTACACAGAAGAACAGGTGTATAAGCTTCTGATCGAGAAAATGACACACACCTTTGAAACTATCTTACCTGTTTTCTTTGGAGACCCGTTTCCATTAAGACAAAACTGTTACATCCATTCAGTGATGAAGCTATCAACGGTTTTATTTAGACAGGGAAAATTGTACTGAAAAAGGAAAAGACTTGTGAGGGTTAGAGGAGAGACGGACTACTGTTCGTCAACCTCGCCCTTCTTCTTTTTCCAAAGCGCAACCACCATAAAATAAATGCCGATTCCAGTTAGTGCCCCAACGCTATCCAGCACCACATCGCTTACCTGCCCACTTCTCCCAGGCACAAACAGCTGGTGGACCTCGTCAGAAACGGCGTACAGAATAGATACTATAAACGCTAGTATTGCTCCCTTTTTATGCCCCACACCACTTTTACGAAATGCAAAAAAAGTTAATAGTCCAAGCACTAGATACGCAAGAAAATGGGCATTTTTCCTTACAAAAAAACTAATCGATTCTATATTTAAGCTTGCATCAGGGGCCACATTTTGAAGAATTTCATTAATCGCTTCCGTTATTCCTCCACTTAAATCAGCAGATTGATCCCCATGCTGAGCAGATAAGAAGAAAATGGTTCCCATCCAAACAAGAACGGATGCCCAAGAAACACACATCCACCAAAAATTTCTTTTACTCATCCAATCTCTCCTTGAAACTGTTAAAATTTAACTAGATATATAGTATAGCATTCCAACATGCCTGTCACGATAGAAATTTAGGAACCTCTGCAGATGATTAGAATTACGCTGTCAGCATTCGACGCAAAAAACAAAATTCTCTACCATTTCCCGAGAAATTTACAGGAAGAAGCAACAAAAAGGAACAGGTGGTTACAACCTGTTCCTCAGCTTGTAGAGAAACCCTATGTTTTTCTCTACAAGCTTTTTTATTTTGGTGGACCATGTGATATTATCTTGCATCACACTTGAGAGAAAAAGGTTCCCACACACCTAGCCTAGCCGGGCTAGGTGTGTGGCAATCTTCTTCATGTTTTGGCAGGCTGCTGTGAGTAACACTTGTTCACTCACATTGCCTTCTCCCCTCAACCTACAGTAGCGAAGCCCATGCAGTTCTTTTGAATCTGCAAAGCTTCGCTCCACTTTTTCTTTCCTGTATTTATAAAGCATTTTTCCAGACTTAGAAAGCCTGTTTAATCGAACCTGTTCTTTATGATCTTCCCATACGTGACGGGTGACCACTTTTTGATGATTTTTGGATTGTGTACACTGATCAAGTAAAGGACAAACCTTACATTTCGAAGGATCCGATTTATACTCTCGATAGCCTTCGCGCGTGGTGGTTCGATAGGTTAAGACATCTCCGTTTGGGCAAATGTATTGATTGTTCTCTGGTTGATAGGTGAATTTCCATTTTGGAAAGAGACCTTTGATAGGGTGAAACCTTCTATGTGCGATTACTCCAAAGATGTTCCTATCCGATAATCCCTTACAAATGGGATTGGTAAGATAACCAGAGTCAAGTGCCACAGCTTCCACTTTAAATTCAAAGCGTTCCATTTGGCGGTCTATACGTGAGAGATAAGGAACAGAGTCATGAACGTTTCCAGGAGTCACAAAGGCATCAGTAATGATGTTAAATTTCATATCCGTCGTACGATGGTCAAGGTAACAGAACATTTCTTGCTTTTGATCTCGTGACATAAAGCCACAATCCGGATCCGTTAAACTTTTGCGGATTTCTTTGGTCTCTTTCACCTCCTCCCGTTCTTTTAGAGCTTTTTTCCGTTCTTTTCTCGATCCTCGCTGATAGCTTGATTTAATTCTTCTATGTATTCTCGTGTCTCTACTTCAACGGTTTTTCTTGTGAACTTATGCTTATTGGCGTTTGCTTTTAAATGGGTAGAATCCGTAAACAATACGCGTCCACCAACCATTTTGTGGTTCATGGCTTGAAGGACGATTTCATCGAATATCTCTTGGAAAATATTCGTCTTGTTAAAACGTTTGCGTCGATTCCAACTAATTGTGGAGTGGTGAGGAACAGGGTCGGTTAAACGTAATCCTAAAAACCAACGGTACGCGATGTTCATTTGAATTTCTTTTTCAAGTTGTCTTTCGGAGCGAATTCCATAAAAGTAGCCAATAAACATCATTTTGAAAAGTACGAGAGGGTCTAAAGAGGGACGTCCATTATCTTCAGAGTAGTAGGGGCGAACGCGTTCTAGGATGAAGGAAAAATCAATGTACTTATCAATTTTCCTGAGTAGATGATCTTGGGGAACGAGGTCTTCAATTGAGACAAACTCAACTTCATTTTGCGTTGTATTTCTTGTATTAAACAATAGAATCACCGCCTATATGTATTAACTATATTATAACATATTAACGCGGTAATTTGTTGAAGTTATTGAATATAAAAATGGCTGTCGAGACTTTCTCGACAGCCTGAGGAACAGGTGGTTACAACCTGTTCCTTTTTATGCCGTCCTATATTCTTTTTTATCCTTCTGACCGACGTTTTTTGGTACATTTCGAAGCTGACCAACGATGTATTTCCCAAATGGCAGAAGGTTAAATACTTTCGCGATACCTGTAGGAATCAACACTCCACCAACAAACAAGAGAATGATATACAATCCCATGTTCATTTTTGGTAGCAACGGAATGATTAAATCAAAACCGATATAATGCAGCAAGTAGATGGGAAACGAGTACTTACTAATGAACATCACGATTTTTGGTACTTTTTTTGCAAATGAAAACAGATAGTATAATACAAAAAATAAGGAAACCGTGTAGAACATAATATCATATCGAACGGACGAAATATCCGTTAAGGTACCATCTGTATAATTGTTCAACACAAAATACAAGCTACCCGCTGCTGCAATAAGCGCTAACGGGAACCCCCACTTCCTGCTGTCCTTTACTTGTTTTAAATACTTTCCTACGTAATAGGCAACAGTGAAATAAAAAATCCAACCGAGAAATGGTACACGAACTAAAGAATACCAATCATGCATAATCGGTGGCATCATTTCAAAATGAAAATTTGCGGTATGCAAATATTTTGCATTAATAATAAAGGTAATGACCAGCATAATCCATGCGGGGACATTTTTAAGAAACTTAACAAATACAGCATGAATCAAAACGAATTGTAAAATAATAAGAATAAAATATCCATGCCAATACGCATATTGAATATTCGTTAACGTCTCATCCACCACCACTTTTGCATTTGTATCTGTTGTTACAATATCAAAAATGGCATAGATAAAAGGAATAGTAAGATAAGGTAAAAATAAAAACGAAAATCTTTTTCTAAAAAATTTATTCGGGATCCGGTCCCAATAAGCATTTCCAAGAATAACCTCAAAAATCAGGATAAACATTGGTGTTGCAAACATGAGAGATATCTGAACAATCTTCAATATTTCAACCGTTGATGCTGGTAGTTCATAGTTAGACATAGTTCTAGTTAGAGCATGAATGAAAACGACGCTGAGACAAGCTAGTCCACGAATCCAATAGACTTCGCTAATCTGTTTTTTCATATTCACCCTCCTATACTTATGGCTCTTTTCTCAAAAAATGTTGCCAATAACCAGGTAAGAGTCGGCTATAAGACTTTTTCAATTTTATCGTCAGGAGATTCGATATTCCTCCACAAAAAGAGCACGACAGTAACGTTGCTTCGTGACTTAGTTATACCCTGTAAAAAGTGTGCGAAAACAGCGTTACTTAAAAACAATCTCCAGTTTAACATGTATATTGTCGAATAATAGTGGGATAGATTGTTTGTAATAGGAAAGTAATCTTAATGAAATTTTGAATTTACAATATCAATACATTTCTCGCTGTTCTTTGCACTCCGTCATATATTAAGTGATTCTAGCGAAAAATTGTGATACGATTGGAGAAAATTAGTATGTTATTGGGGGAAAACGGAATGTCTATTTTAGTCACAGGTGGCGCTGGGTATATTGGGAGCCACACTTGCGTTGAACTTTTAAATGCTGGATATGAAATTGTCATTGTAGATAATCTTGCTAACAGCAATCTGGTAGCGCTAGAACGAATAAAAGAAATTTCAGGAAAAGACTTTCCCTACTATTCGGTAGATTTATTAGATAAAGAAGCCCTTGATAACGTGTTTAATGAGCATTCCATTGATGCTGTGATTCATTTCGCTGGGTTAAAAGCTGTTGGAGAATCGGTAGAAAAGCCATTGTTCTACTACCATAACAACATTACCGGTACACTTTACCTGTGCGAAGTAATGCAAAAGCATGGCGTAAAGAAGATGGTTTTCAGTTCATCTGCCACCGTTTATGGGTTACCAGAAAGTGTACCCATTTCTGAGGATTTCCCATTAAGTGCAACGAATCCTTATGGGCAAACAAAACTAATGATCGAGCAAATTTTACGTGACCTTCAAGTCGCGGATTCTGAGTGGAGTGTATCCCTCCTACGTTATTTCAACCCTATTGGTGCACATGAAAGCGGCCGAATTGGCGAGGATCCAAATGGCATTCCAAACAACCTCATGCCATTTATTACCCAAGTTGCAATCGGCAAGCTGGAGAAGCTTCAGGTGTTTGGCAACGATTATGATACGGTCGATGGCACAGGAGTTCGCGATTACATCCATGTCGTCGATTTGGCAAAGGGACATTTGAAGGCATTGGAAAAAGTGATGAGCACACAAGGTGTGGACGCTTTTAATCTTGGGACAGGCAAAGGCTACAGTGTACTTGAGATGGTCAAAGCTTTTGAGGAAGCGTCAGGAAAAGACGTACCTTATGATATAGTTGATAGAAGACCTGGCGACATCGGAGAGTGCTACGCTGATCCGACGAAGGCAAGCGAAGTGCTTGGCTGGAAAGCAGAAAAAGGCTTGGCAGAAATGTGCGAGGACTCTTGGAAATGGCAAAAAAATAACCCAAATGGATTTAATATATAGCATATTGATGTAATTAAGGGCCGCCCAGCTAATTTGCTGGGCGGTTTTATGGTTTTTTTGAGAAAATCCTTGGGGATTGGGGTGCCATTTCGGTGGTGGGGGGAGCTTGGAGGGGGGGTTTTTGCGGAGTTTTGGTTTTTTTTTGCGGGTTCGGTGGGTTTTTTTGCGGGTTCGGTGGTTTTTTTTGCGGAGTTTTCGTTTTTTTTGCGGCTTTAGGACTTTTTTTTGCGCCTTTTCACCATATAAAGGCCATTCGACACAATTCTGCAAAAATCGCCATCCATTCCCCTCATGCCAGCACCCCCATACACAAAAAAACCGCACAGGAATTCCCCCTCCTGTACGGTTAACATAATTTCTATAGACTTCCTTACCCTGGAATCTCTCCCCTTTTACCACGTGGGATTATAAGTCTTAGTCCTTATCCTTGTGCTTGCCCTTGCCCTTACAATTGTTCTTATCTTCATTGGCATCATCATCGTCTTCGTCATCGTCTTCGTCTTCATCATCGTCATCATCTTTGCCCTTACAAGCTCCTGGCTCCTCACCAACCCGTACCACAACAGTAGTCAGTGGCTCAAGAGTGATATCAGAAGAAGTGAGTTCAAATCCACTTGGCTCCGAAACAACATCTACACCAGCTTCATCTCCATCGACCACAACCACACCATCCGTCAGATCGGTGCTTAGTGTTAATGTTCGAGCTTTCGTGTCTGCGTTCACAAACGTGTAGTATTCCACGCCGCTTGTAGAAACACTGCGGTATGCGACAACTAGATCTTGCTCCAGCATTTCAGGAGCATTAAGTAATGTGACGTTTTCTTCAATTAACTCACGCGTTCCAAGGCGGAAGGCATCGGAGGAACGACGCAGCTTAATCAGACCCTTTGTATACTCCCCTGTCACATGGTTTACAGGATACTTTTCCGCATCCGTTGCCTTTTCCCAATCCAGACGATTAATGATATCCGAAGAATCATAAGAATCGTGAATGAAATAAGGGTACACAAAAGGCTCACCGCTCGCATCTGTCATATAGGTGGACTTGTATGGTGCAGTTGATGCTTCTGTTCTCCACTGCTTGGTACGTCCGAATTCTTGACCTGCATGAAGGAATGCCTTCCCTTGAGAGGTTAACACCATGGCATTTCCAAGTCGGATGCGTTTATGAATTTCAAGATTGTTCTCAGGAATTTCAGGATCTTTTTTAATCGATTGAGCAATAACATCATAAAGGGTTAGGTTGTCATGTGCTGCAATATATTGGACCACATCGCCTGGGTCATCCGCTGAAAAATTGTGCGGCTGCGCCTTAATATTGTCAAAAATCTGCTGGACATTGCGCGCACCACCTGTGAGGAAACGCGGCTGCCCTTCGCTGCCAAATCCTGATTTCAGCTCATTTCGGAATTCGTCAGAAAAGCTTCCAACAGATTCGGTGTACTGCATCCACTGCTGGTCGGCTGCTTGGACTGGCTCTCCTTCATCTCCAGCAAAGGTTACCCAGCCTTCGCCAATCATGACGATGTTTGGATTTAATTTTTTTGCTTCGTCATAGGCAATTTGGATGCTTTCTGCGTCATGATCGCCCATCATGTCAAAACGGAAACCATCGACCTTATATTCGTCCACCCAATGCTTGATGGAGTCAACTAGCACCCGTCGAGACATCTTATGGGTCGTACCAAGACGGCCGCCACCAAAGCTTGTTCGAGGTGTGCCATCGGCGTCCATAAAATGATAGTAATTTGGTACAAGGTCTTCAAAAATGGAAACCTGAGCTGTATGGTTGTAGACCACATCGAGAACCACACCCATATCGCGTTTATGGATTTCTTTTATCAAATTCTTGAATTCTTTAATTCTTCGCTCCGGATCCTCAGGATTCTCCGAGTACATCCCAGAAAGCGAGAAGTAGCTGTGTGGATCATAGCCCCAGTTATAGTTCGTACCAGTTGAAGCATAGTCCAGCATTCGTTCACCAGCTGCCATTTCATTACTATAGTAATAGCTCATTACCGGTAGCAATTGGATATGCGTAACTCCTAGATCTTGAATATAATCCAGTTTTTCCACAAACGAAGCAAAGGTACCAAAGCGTGCCTTTACATCCTCTGCGATATTCGGGTCAGAGGTAAAATCGCGCACATGCACCTCATAAATGATGGTATCCTCGCTTTTTTCAAAGCCTGGAATTTTGGCATAATCAAGCTTAGGACCGATCGAGCTTACATCCACAATCGCGGCTTTTCCAACGGGAACACCCGCATCACTATTCCAAGCAGCCATCGATTGGGCGTAAGGATCTAGTGCCAGCTTCGTTTCCTCACCATGCGTAATCTCATAGTGATAATAGTAGCCCTTCAGCTTTTTCACTCCGGTATTCTTTTTATCAAGCTTGACTGTCCAGACTCCGCTGTCTCCTAATGTCATTGGCACCGTAGCCACTACTTTATTCTGGTCCTTCTTATCGTAAATGACAGCCGAAACATGGTCGGCTTTTGGAGACCAAACTCTTAATGTAGCCTTTCCGTTCTTATGAAGTTCAGCACCAAGCTTCCCATCATAGCCGTACATTTCGTCTATAAGCTTCCAGCCTGTTTTTAAGGGAATGGTTCGGTCGCCATAAGTCGCCTCAAATGGCACTTTTTCTAAGTCAAAGCTACCATGCACATGGACGGTTTGCGTGTCCTCAATGGTAATATCGGCAACTTCCACTGCTTGGCCTTCCTTATCGGTTATAGCCAATTGTTCTTTTAATTCTGCGGCATTTAAGCCTTCTGTTTTGGTAAAAGTCAGGGCCAAAAGCTTATCTGACAAAACCTCACCTGCTAAAAGTGCGATTGGTACCGTTCCGTAAGGGTTCGTGTAAACCTTGTTTTCCCCTTCTTTTACAAAAAGTTGATCGTATTGTGTTAGCATATCAAATGTCATATCCCCAGTTTGCGCTCCTGATTGTTTGTTCACAAACAGAAAACCTATTTTGTTCGCATCTTGTTTCAGCTTAATATCGTAGTAAGCACCATATTTGCCAACTCCTGCTGCATCTGCGGCTCCATTTGGCCAACCATCGGAAGGACTTTCAACATCCTCCCAATTCCATAATCCCCAGCCATCATAGTCCGCGTTCGTTCTCTCATAGTGGATTCGAACGGTGTCTGCTGGGATCTCCGCCGGTTCAATAATGGAAACCTCATCAGAGCCTTCTTTTATCCAAACCTCATTGAGCTCAGGCGTAAAAATTTCTAGTGCTTTGTCGCCGCCATCCTTGTCGCCGTTTGTTGTGTTAAGAACAAGGAAACCAACATTTTGTGCGCCATCCTTCAGCTCAATATCCAGGTACGTGCCATAGTCTGTCATTTGGTCCGGTTTAAACGAGGTGCCCCCTGATGGCCAGTTTTCAGAAGGTGCCGCCACGTCCCCCCACAGCCAGAGACCTAAGTTTTCGTAGCTGTTGTCGGTTCGTTGATAATGAATCCGCAACGTGTTTTCTGGTATTTCCCCAGCTTCTTTTGGTTCATTTTGCATTTGTGCGTTACTGATGTTTTCTTGTGTAGATTCATCCGTTTGCTGCACCTGTGTCTGTCCTTGCTTGTCTCCATTGACTGCACTAGCACTTGCTGTGAATCCAGCAAACATTGAAACAATTAGAAGTAGAGATAGAAATGCCGCCATACCCCTTTGAAAGCTTCTCCTCATGGTCGTTCCCCTTTCAATTTTTTTGGTAGCGTTGGTGAATCTTTTTGTGAAACCGTTTGCACAAATAGATAGCGAATTCTAGTTTTGTGCAACCACACAGCAATCCCCTCCGAGTTTAGAAGGTTGTGCAAGCGCTACCATTTATTCCTATCATAAAGATACTACTATCTTTCTAAATTATCAATAAACTTCGCAATCTTGGGTGATTTTTAGGTAAAATGGCTTAGTTGGAGAGGCAATTAGAAGTTGCTGCTTCTATTTAAGGGGGGGCATCAAGACTTTGGGGTGTGTTTTCTGTTCGGTTGTTTGATATTTAATCCACTTTGCGAATAATTAAGCCACTTTTTAATTATTTAAGCGACTTTGGGTAATAATTAAGCCACTTTTTCATTTTTTTGTCCATTTGAACCCAGATAAAGGCCATTCGACAAAAAACGACACACACCCCCCTGCGCAATCAGTTAAATAGCGCCCCTCCCCCCATCATTCAAACACAAAAAAACCCACTAACCCCAATTTGGTCAGTAGGCCTGCTTCTCTCAAGCTTAAACTGTCTCGCTTGTAAGAGATTCTGATTTTTTGTCTGCTTTCGCAGCGTCGAGCATAAGGAAAATAGCAGATAGAATGTGCATAATCATTCCCACAAATGGAATCCATGCGATACAAGAAGTAACAATACCTAGAATGCTTCCAGTTGTAGATCCGCCATCTTTTTTCGTAAGCACTAGTGTAATAATATGTAAAACTAACATAATTGCAAGAGGAATCCATAATAAACTTAAGACGATGGCAGCACCTAATACAGGTACACCTAAAATTGCCTCTAAACCACCTGTTACCCATTTCAAGATTCTTGATGGTGACATTTTCCAAACACCTCCTTTTAAGCTAAAAATTAACACATAATCATTATAGCGCTTTTGTCTCATATTATGTGACATTTTTTCTAATTTCTTAAAAAAAGTAAGCAAGTTTTATAATCTAGTAAATTTAGTTATACTAAGAACAACTTCTGAATATGTGAGGGATGAAGGATGGACACATTAATGGACGAAATTTATATAAACGTAAAGAGTACAAGCTCTTATAAGTATTTACTCTCCACATTCACAATGGAGAAGCTACATTCCATCCGTAGAAAGTGGGATATTGGGAATGCTAGTAAACTGAAAAAAGCGGAGCTAGTGAACTTACTAGCAAAAGAAGTACCTGAGAACTTACCAGTCCTTGTGAAGAAATGGGACGACAAACGATTTGACTTGTTAGTTAAACTGGCTAAAAACAATGGGAAGATGACAACGAAGGTAACAGATGTCGCTGCCTCGTTCTATCTTAAAGATTCCGGAATAATTTTTCCTATCTATGAGAAGGAGAAAAAAATGCTTGTTTTACCTATTGAGTTCGTAGAAAAGGTAAAAGAGCTAGAGAGTGATAACGAGATTCGGAAGGTAATCAAGCGAAATACTGAGTGGATTAAAATAGTGAAAGGGCTCTTATTCTACTATGGAGCACTAGAGTCAGGCACCCTATTCGACTTTATGATAGAAAGGTACGAATTAGATCTTTCTGAATTACGAGCTTTCCTTGATGTCGTGCATGAGGGTGAGATGTTTTATGATGAGTACGAGATAAGAGACGGTTATTTTGCAGAAGTTTCTGCTTCCGATCCGGCAGAAGTATTGAAAGAACACGCAATCCGCGCAAATGTTCCCTACTTTCCTTTTTCAAAAAAAGAACTTATTCGAGCGGGCAGTAGTGATGACTATGTGGATCGAACCTCGCAATATTTGAAATTAGTGTCGTTTTTGCAGAAAAATGGCTCGCTATCTAAAGGTGATGCTGAAGATATAGTAGCTGAAATTTCGTGGAGTTACCGGTTTGGTGATGATTTTAATAGTGGATTGCACATGATAGCAAATGAGATTATTTTTGAAAAAGAAAGTGATATTCGGAATTTGTTAGACGATTTCCTCCTCCCCTTTTATCACAGCACAAAGCAATGGAGTTTAAAAGGGCATTCACCGGATGAATTGAGTTCTAGCAACGATAAAAAAGCAGCTCGCACTCCTGTTAATAATGTCGTGAGTTTCGAATCAAGGCAAAAAGTTGGCAGAAATGATCCATGTCCATGTGGCAGCGGCAAAAAATTCAAAAAGTGTTGCGGTGATTAACCAAAAAAACGGAATAAAAAAGTGCAGGAAATCTCTCCCGCACTTTTTTTTATATTTCTACTGTTTTAGGCTTACGCACTAAGCTCATGATACCTGCGATTAAGAATAGGATAGCTGGAATAAATGCGACACCAATGGTTCCAATACCGATAATAAGTGCTGCAAGGATAAGCATCACGCCTGCTAGGATAGGCTTTTTGTTGCCTTTAATAGCGATGATTCCGATAATTCCAAGTACTAGTGATAGAATACCAACGATTAGAAGAGATGGTCCGACCATTTCAATCATATCCATGATGGCCGTCATATCTTGACCTTCTAGAGCTGGATCTGCACTCATTTCCTGTTCCATCATGTCACGCATTTCTGGGTCCCCAAACATGCTATTAAAGAACAGTCCCATCAATGCCGTTAAGCCGCTTAACACTACCGCAATGACAGATAAAACTATCTCTGTTGTACGTTTCATTGAAATACCTCCTTGATTATGTAGAAACTAGTATATATTTTACCACGAAATGATGGAATAAAATAGCAGAATAGTAGTTTTTTCAACAAATTTAATAGTTTTTTGTCGAGGAAATGTGCCTAGTAATAGACCTTAAGACCCATGATGGTTATTATTGGTAAGCTTATAATAAAGGAGTATTTTATATATTATTCTTTTCATAAATCATGGAAAAAGGCAAAGCTAGTGAAAGCTAGTGACGCAAAACTACAGGGACTACCGCCTACTCAAGTGAAAAAGCAGGCCAGTCAGCCAGTTACCCCAACAACCTCCGTTGATTTATGATGATAAAGGAGGATATGCTATGAAAATGGTAAACCACTTTCTATTTTTCTGGCATCAATGGAGAGCCAATTACTTTGCTGCCATGGCAGAGGGCTGTCTAGACAAAAAACTCAAAATGCAGTTAGAGGAAAAGTCCGACATGCACAAGCTTGAAGCTCTTCAATGCAAGGCAAAAACTCAAAATATAACTTGTTAATACAAAAAACCCAGAATTGTTTGGTTTACCGAGGGTAGCCAATTGATGTCTGGGTTTTAATTTCGACAAATTACACCAGCACCCATGCGGAAATTGTTGGTTTTTTTGTTGTTTATCCCCTGTAAAATGGAGGTATTTTTCTACTAGATAGTATTTTTACAAAGGGGCGGATGAAAATGAAAATAAAAGTAAGAAGCTGGAGGCTGCTAACGGCGCAGGATAAGATGTTTATTTTAAAAGCGATCAGCAGGCAATCTATGGGTAAAATTGGTGCATAAACAATCTAACATGTCTACTAAAAACCTCTTGTATCATTGTTGCCTCACTTTCCTACAAATACTTTCTCCTATAATTTTCTTTGGAAACAGCCATGAACAAGAAAAGGAACCGCACCACAAGCTGTTCCTTTTTTCATGGAATGTTAGAATTTTGAAGCTTCAAAACGAGTGCTGAAACCTGGATTATCCTGGTCCACAAAGCCTGGAGTGGTACTTGTGAGGAAAACTTCGACGAGGTCGCCAGCTTGAAGATTAAGAACAGTGGAGACATTGATCGCATTTACATAAACAAAGCTTTGGTCAATAAAGTTAAAGAAATCATTATCTGCCGCTACGGTTGTCCCGTTCACACGAATTTCTACACGAACACGGTAAGGAATGGTCTGATCGTCTGCAATAAAGGTTACCGTACCTGCAACATAATACACACCGCTCTGGCGAGGAACGAATGTGGAGTTATTGGCATTATAAATGTCTCCAATGTCAAATTGCTCCTCTTGAAACAATACTTTATAGAACTGATTGGCCATATCTATGGGTTGATTCGCATTATTCACTGCACGAAATGCCGCTGTCTCATCCCCACTGTTACCATTTTCCCCATGACACTTAACATGAATATTTACATCTGTCTTACACTTTTGCTTTACTTCCACTTTTGGAAAATGCGTAAACCTATACTCGCATTTCATCATTTTCACCTTTTCATTTTTATTTCGGAAGCAGGGGGATGACTCTACTGCTTCCACATTCAGCATTTCTTCTCAGCTGCAATCCCTTTCCCATTTTAGACTCCACCAGCAAAATTTAATGTGCAGCTTTTCTTCACATTTTTTGCAGTGTTTCTTATGGTTGTCCGGTTTATGATTGAAATGAGAACTAGTCGTCGTTGTTACATAGGAGTAGCATTTTTTCATTCTCTCATCACCTCCTTCTATCTCTATTATTCTATGAAGGCATTGCTAGATTGTATAGGTTAATGGTAGAGGGTACTTGATAAAATTTTGGAAGCACTGGTAAGGAGGTTGTGACCACTTTTAGATGACACTTTTTCTCGGCTGCTCGCTTTTTTTGAGGTAGAGAGACCCTCTAGACGTCTCTTTTTCTCGACTGCTCACTTTTTTCAATGTACATACCCCCTTTACTTCACAGATTAAAAAAGTTATTTCAAAATACCATGAAAAAATAGTCGGTTTATAGGGAATGGAATCCGTCCCCACCATACCAACTTTAAATTTCTTCTTGATCGAATGTTTGTTTAAAAATAGGTATTCTGAAAGAAAAAAAAGCATTGGATTGGGGCTTTTTATCAACTTTCTTCAATATTATTTCAATATACATTGCAAAAATTGCTACAATTCCCCGATTGATTTTCGGTCCTAGAGAGGGACAAAACTTTTTGAAATTGATCAATCGTTTGTTTGAGTTTTATTATATAAAGATAATATTTTAAATTTTACAAAAACCTGTTGCGCGAAGGAGGAATATATTGTAATATCAGAAATAACAATTTTTAGAAGCTATGACAAGGACCTGATTGATTTTCTTCTGGAACACAGAGAGGGAGGAACACGCTGAAATCTTCCCAGTACAGAGAAGTCTATTACCACCTTGGAGCTGCATTGGGGAAATCGTACAGTATCCAATGCCGGTCACGCTACGTTACAGCGCCAGAGCCATGAGCAGGAGTGACCTTGCTTGTGGGAAGTTGGGTGGAACCACGGGTAGTCAACACACTCGTCCCTTTGTTGGGATGGGTGTGTTTTTTATATTTTCGAGGCAGTCGGATGGTTCAAAACCATCTTCTCGTCTCCTTGCGATGATAAGGACATGGAAGGCTTTTTCGGACATACAGAGAGGGAGATGTAAGCTGAAATTCTCCCAGTACTGGAAAGCTTTTTACCACCTTGGAGCTGCGTTGGGGAACATGAAAAAGTATCCAATGCCGGCCACGCTACGTTACAGCGCCAGAGCCATTTGCAGGCACATGCCTTGCTGATGGGAATTTGGGTGGAACCACGGGTAGTTAACACACTCGTCCCTATTGTTGGGATGAGTGTGTTTTTTTATTTGATATGACAAAGTGCTGGGGAACAATTCCCTCAAAAAGGAGAAATGAGTGATGATAAAGGTTAAATTGGCAAATGGAGAGTACCGGGAGTTTGTGAGGGGAGTATCATTGGCGGAGGTGGCTTCGGCCCTTGGAAGTAGTTTGGGGAAAAAGGCGGTTGGTGGAAAGGTGAATGGTGAGGTGGTGGATTTGCATCATAAGCTTGTGATGGATGTGGAGGTTTCGATTTTTACTTTAGATTCTCCGGAAGGTCTAGAAATGATGAGGCATACTGCGGCTCATGTACTTGCTCAAGCAGTTAGGCGGATTTTTGGAGACGAGACAGTGAAGCTTGCAATCGGTCCTGTAGTGGAGAATGGCTTCTACTATGACATGAAATTAGAACAAAGCTTGGCACCTGACGACCTTCATGCGATAGAAAAAGAAATGATGAAAATTGTTGGGGAGAACTTTCAAATTAGTCGCAGGGAGATTTCTTATGAGGAAGCAATGAGTATCTTTAAGGATCAGCCCTACAAATTGGAGATCCTCCAAGAACTCGATCCTAGACAAAAAATCTCCATTTACCAACAAGGGGAGTTCATTGACCTATGTCGGGGTCCGCACCTCCCTTCCACTGGGATGGTAAAAGCTTTCAAGCTTACTCGAGTATCTGGGGCTTATTGGCGAGGAGATAAAAATAATGATGTGTTGCAGCGGGTTTATGGGGTTGCTTTTCCAACTAAGGCTGAACTGAAGGAATATTTGGAGGCTATGGAGGAAGCAGCAAAGCGGGATCACCGCAAATTAGGCAAACAGCTTGAGCTTTTTATGTTTTCAGAGGAAGCACCTGGTATGCCGTTTTACTTGCCAAAGGGGCAGATAGTCCGCAATGAGTTAGAGAGGTTTGCACGTGACATGCAGAACGAGGCCTCGTATGAAGAAGTGCGCACTCCTTTTATGTTAAACCAGCAGCTCTGGGAGAAGTCGGGGCATTGGGAGCACTACAAAGAGAACATGTATTTTACAGAAGTGGATGAAAAAAAGTATGCATTAAAGCCCATGAACTGTCCGGGACATATGCTTATTTTTAAAAATAAACTGCATTCGTATCGCGATTTGCCTATAAGGATGGCAGAGTTTGGGCAGGTCCATCGACATGAATTCAGCGGAGCATTAAATGGAATGCTTCGTGTACGGACATTTTGCCAGGACGATGCGCACATTTTTGTGAGAGAAGATCAGATGGAGAGTGAGATTAAGCTGGTGATGGGGTTTATCGACCGAGTGTATCGGACTTTTGGATTTGACTATTCGGTAGAGCTATCGACACGACCAGAAGATTCGCTTGGCGAGGATGAACTTTGGGAGCATTCAGAGTCTGCTCTACGAAATGTGCTAGAGAGCTTAGGAGTTTCCTATCATCTTAACGAGGGCGATGGTGCATTTTATGGACCAAAAATTGATTTTCATATAAAAGATGCCCTAAAGCGCAGTCACCAATGCGCAACAATTCAGCTTGATTTTCAAATGCCGGAGAAGTTTGATTTGGCCTATGTTAATGAGCAAGGGGAGAAAAGGCGACCGGTGGTGATTCATAGGGCGGTGTTTGGGTCGATTGATCGGTTCTTTGGGATTTTGGTGGAGCACTTTGCTGGAGCATTTCCGGTATGGCTTGCGCCAGTGCAGGTGGAAATTATTCCAGTAGCAGAGCTGCATTTGGAGTACTGCTTACAGGTGAAAGCAGCGTTAGCAGAACGAGGAGTTCGCGTGAAGGTGAATGCTTCCAATGAAAAACTGGGCTATAAAATCCGCGAAGCTCAGGTGCAAAAAATTCCTTATGCATTGGTGGTTGGGGATGCCGAAGCTGCAGCTGGTCAAGTAAATGTACGAAAATACGGCGAAAAAAAATCACAAAGTATTTCACTCAGTGAATTCATTTCTAGTGTGGTTCAGCAAATAAAAGAGCGAGGGTAAAGGAGGCAGGGGGACGGTTCTGCCGCTTCCACCAACAGTGCTAAGGTAGCTAGAAGAAACCGTTCCCCTAAGCTTGTTCCTTGTTATTTTTTCCTTACCACATAAATCATCTCATAACTCTCTGATGTTATGGGGGTTTCATTCCAATCTTGATACAGAGCGACCATCTCAAAACCATGCTGATCTAACAATCTCTTCATCTCCTGAGGGTAGGTGTAACGAAGACTGATGGTGGTGCGTTGCTCATGGGTTAACTCGCCAACCTGATTGTGAAAATTCCTAATAGTAATATAGTGTTGAATTTGGGTGAGAGCGTCATAGTCACTAATAGTAAATAGATCGACTTTTTGCTGAGTTCCGCTATCTATGTATGATTTCCAAAACTCCTTTGTAGTCGGCTGCATCAGCTCTTCTTTGCTTGGAAAACGGGTGCCAAAAATAAACACCCCACCTCGTTTCAAATGCTTACTGACAGACGCTAAGAAACCATCTTGCTCTTCGTTTGTTAAGAAATGTTGAAACGAATTTCCCACTGAAAATATGAAATTACATTTTTGGGACAGATGTAGTTTTGTACAGTCCTGCTCTACCCAATTTATGTTCAACTCTTGGCTAATGGCTTTCTCTTTAGCTTGCAAGAGCATTTTTGGGTGAATATCTACTCCGATAACAGTAAATCCTTTTTTGGCTAAAGGGATGGTTACCCTGCCTGTTCCACAAGCCAAATCAACGATTGGACCACCTTGAATGCGAGCCCATTTCTCAAGCAGGGCCAGTTCTGGAAGGTATGAATCATTCTCTATATCATACAGAGTTGGGTTATCGTATTCCTGAGCATTTTTTACATTCATGACAAATCTCCTTTTGGAGTAAAATCTAGGCAACTTCGGCCGGGTTCACACTGGAGATAAAGATTGTGGCGATGGCCGTATTGTTCTATGTATCGTTTTTTTCCTAGTACTCTTCCTCTTCATTTACTATTTATCTATTCAACTATAAATTATATCATATTTTTCCATTTTTCATCTTTAGCACAATGGAAAAGTAGAGACACAAAAATCGTTCGTACAATCGCTATATTAATATACCCCGCAAAAATTGCTTAAATTTCTCGAATGAAAATTGGGTCAAGAGGAGTAACAATGTTTTTGGAATTGATCGAGCGTTTGTTTAAATTTTCTTATGGTGGAGTAGGGATTAGGGTGTTTTATAGGTGAATTAGGGGTGCTTTTGTGTGTTATATCAATATAGCTTGCGAAAATAGCAGAAGTTTCCCGAATCCCCATATCATCGCTTTAAAATGCCGATTTGATGGAACGTTTGATTAAATTTTATTATCTGTTCTTTTTTCTGCCCCCCTCACATACTCTTGTAGTCAGCAGACGGTTTTCATTCACACCATCAAATTGGGGGTGAAGCTAGATGCATCAAAATCAGTTAGATAGCTACGTAAAGTGGTATGTAACTGGCTTTATTATGTTGGTTGCGACATGGGTGGGAACATTCCTAGTAAGCAGCTTGTATGAACCGCTAGCACTCTTGCAATTTCGCCTACAATTAAACGGTATTGCCATATTGTACTTTCTAACAATCTACTCCATTCAAGCGTTCAACCAATTCTTGTTTGAAAGAAGACGCTGCCGGCAAATTATTATTCTTTTTAACGGCCGGGAGATATGAACAAGAAAAGCAGCGGAATGTTCCTCTGCTTTTCGTTCGTTTTCTATTCCTCTTGAACCGTCCCCGCCTCACTATCTTTTAAACACGAAAACCTCTTCATCAACAGGTTTCCATATGTTAAGGATTTGGATGTCTAAAAAGTATATGGTGGTGCTGTTTGGCAGGGTGGTTTCAATGGTGAACGTCCCATCTGGTTCGACTACGATTGGGAGAATGTCTGGTGATACCCATTCTTTGTCGGTTTTGATTTCGGTTATCATGGTTTCGATGCTCTGGATGGTTGTTTTTCCTTTAATGGTGACAACCTTTGTGCTACCGTTTCCTGGTTTTGTCGTGACAGAATCAATGGTCCAGTCATTCACCTGCACATTTTTTGATTGATCTGTTAGGTCAAACTGCGTGTTCTCCGGTTCTTGAAGACGGAAGCCCTCGAGCCGAAGCAGCAGTTTTTCCTCCAATTCGATGTTTTCGTTTAACGCTATTCCCTCCGTGCGGTTGAGAAATTCAAACTCTGTTCTAAAAGCTTTCCCTCTCTCTGAATGTACGACTCTTCCACCAATGACCAACTTCTTCCCATCTTCTGTCATAACCAACATTTCCGGTTCAATAAATGGATAAAATTTAGATTCATCTCCCCGAGCCTGGAGAATAGTTTGCAGGCGCTCTTTTTCCGCTTCGGTGTAAGAGGTTTGCACGGATATTCTGTTAGAGTTATGTGCGTATTTCCATTCTAAAATTTCAGCTTGGAACGTATCAAACTCAAACTTCTCTTGGATTGATTGGTTGGAAACTGTTGCTTTGCTCTCCGTTAGATCAATCGGAACCTGCACTTTCCAATTTCCGCTAGTCATATATAATTCCTTGAATTCCATTTCAACATTAATTTTGTCTGGAAGATTTTCCATTTCTGCAGGCTTGAGCACTAATGAATCTTGATCATATGATGAAATTTCCGCCATCGGCAATTCCAAACCGTTTCCATCCGTGAGCTTAATTCTAGGAAACGGCCAATATTCCTTGTTCACCTGACTAAGATGGGTCACCTTATTTTTTTTCAAAAATTCCTCTAGCACCGCTTCACTCGGTTTCACTTCATAGAAAATCTCTATCTTTAACGGACTTGCACTAACCTCTTTAGCGTTTACAATGATTTGATCTTGGTAAGGGATTTCTTTCTCTGCCTCAACAGGAACCTTTGAAGCACTCCCCCCAGATTCCTGCTGAATTCCCCCATAAAATGCCGCTCCTACACCAAATGCCAGCACAATACTCGCTGCAGTAATCAGCTGATAGGGCCAGTTCCATTTTTTCTTTTTCGGTTGGTAAGGCTCCAATTTGCTTAACACTTCCTCATCAAATCCTGCGGGGAGCACTGGAGAGTTGATGGCTTGTTCGAGAAAACTATCTTCTTTTTGCAAGGTTTCTACCACAGCTCGGCAAGAAGGGCAAAATTCGAGATGCTTTTCGATTTTGAGTTTTTCTTCTTGATCCAGTACGCCGTCCACATAGGCTGCAAGCTGATCAAATTCGATACATTTCATGAAAATAGCCCCCTTCCTTGCGCTGCATACTGTCTCTCATTTTTTTCTTCGCTCGGTGAATTTTATTTGCCACGGTTTGCACCGGGATATCAAGCATTTCTCCAATTTCCTCATAGCTTAAGTCGTTCGTGTATTTTAGAAGAAGGATGAGGCGATCTTCCTTTGGCAAAATAGCCAAGAGCTGCTCAAGGTGCTTGTATTTTTCCTTTTGAAGATAAACCACTTCTGGCGTGAGGCTGCTGCTTTCTTTTTCATCAATAAATTCGACCGCATCTAGCTTCTTTTTTCGGAAGGTATCCATACAA
Source organism: Bacillus sp. THAF10 (assembly GCF_009363695.1). Lineage (NCBI taxonomy): Bacteria > Bacillati > Bacillota > Bacilli > Caryophanales > Bacillaceae > Bacillus > Bacillus sp. THAF10. The sequence goes on from NZ_CP045403.1 coordinate 3,610,777, forward strand.
TGATTTACGGAAACCCGGTATAACCAGCTAGAAAAACTCCCCTTTTGATCAAATTTATCAAGCTGCTGATACACCTTAATAAAGCATTCCTGCACAAGGTCCTTTGCGTCTTCTGGATTCTTCACCATCCTTAGCACCACCGCAAAAAGCCTGTTCTTATACCGATTTATTATAAATGCATACGCCTGCTTATTCCCCGCAAGCACCTGCTCCACAAAATAACCATCATCCTGCTGCTGCAAAACTACAACCCCCTTCATACAAGTACCTCTGCCAATAATAACGTGAAGTATGGTTAGAAAATTTCAGAAAATCTAAAAAAATTCCAATCTTATAGTAATATACACTGCAGTAATTGCTACAATTTCCCGAATGAATTTTAGCCTTGGATTGGTAGTATTTCATTTGGAATTGATCGAACGTTCGTTTAAATATTATTCTCTATAAACAGAAAGGAAGCAGGAGAACTTTCCCCCTGCTTCCAGGCTTTTATTCTTCCTCTACTCTTCCGTATATCCCTTCAAAAAAGTGTACAGAACCATGATAGGAGGAACACGCGTAGGTTTCGTCTACTTCTATTCCTGTTTCTGTTATTGTAAATGCTATTCTGCAGCTACTATTGTCGTAAAAGAGGGCCACTTCTTCTTTGATGTAATGTGCTTCCCCGTTCATTTCAACGGGGATTCCATCTGATTCTGTATTTATGGAGAATTGAAAGCCCTCCTTTGTGCTGTTTGTAATCTGAAGCTCATGGTTTGCCGTTTCTTCCGTCCACAATCCTTCCACTTTAAAAGATGGATCTTCAGAATAAACTTGTGGTATCCAACTTTCTTTCACATCAAAGGTTATTCTAGAATTATCCGCATATACTCCCCGCACCTTCGTTCCCTCTGAATCATTCGGAGTATAAAGAATATAGAGCTTCCGTCCATTATCCTCCACTGTGTTAATGATTTCGCTACCGTTATCATTCCAGTTGTAAGCTATCTCTAACTCAGCAGCGGTTAAGTTCATCTTCCGATCCTCCGTTGCTACGGACTCCCAATGATCAAACACCCATTTTCCATCTTCTTTTACGATGGTAAAAATAGAAGTAGATCCTATGTGAAGCATATTTTCTAGATAGACAGAGGACACAGTAATACGATTTTCAGTTTTTTCTTCGATTTGCATTCTAATATCAAAATCTGGCTCTGGAAACAACTTAATGTCGCATTCACAATAAGCAAGTTCTGATACCCTTTTCAGTTCTCCATCTAAAAAGCTTGTTGTGGCATACGGCTCTAGTTCTGCACGCAAAATGGAATAGTCAGGAGGATTTTTTTGATTTGTCCAACGATATTGCTGACCTAAATCAAAAAAAGTTTGTTTAATCGATTCAGTTAATCTAATAATAGTTTCAGAAATTTCCTCATCCGTTAACAGGGTCGTTTCAGAAGGTTCTTCTTCGGGCTCCTCTTCTTCTTCTTCAGGGAGAGGAGGAGCAGGTGGTTCTAAATCCTCTTCCTCTGTAATCTCTTCTGTCTCCTCAATCGGGTTATCATTGTTTTCTTCTATTGGCGTTTGGTCAGTAGATTTTGGAGGACCGTCCTTAAATGCAGTGTAAAATGCTGCAAACAAACTGAGTGCTAAAAGGAGACTAGCGGCAGTTATAACAGGATAAACCCAATTACGTTTTCTCTTTTTAGGTTGATAAGGCTCCAGTTTACTTAAGACTTTTTCATCAAAATCATCGGGGAGAAAAGGCGAGTGAATGGCTTCTTCAAGAAAAGCATCCTCTGTTCGTAAGGCTTTCACTACCTCAAGGCACGCAGGACAGAATTCAATATGCTCGTTAATTTGTTTTTCTTCTTCTTGTAAAAGCAAACCATCCACAAATGCTGCAAGCTTATCGAATGTGATACATTTCATGAAAATACCCTCCTTCCTTCTGCTCCATTTTCTCCCTCATTTTTTTCTTCGCCCTGTGAATTTTATTTGCCACAGATTGAACAGGAATTTCAAGCAATTGTCCTATCTCTTCATAGGTTAAGTCTTTTGTATATTTTAAAAGAATGATGAGGCGATCCTCCTTAGATAAATGGGCCAATAGCTTCTCCAAATGCATGTATTTTTCCTTTTGTAGATAAGCAATTTCTGGAGTGACATTTACTCCCCCATGATCCTCTGAGAATTCCACCATTTCTAGCTTCTTTTTCCGAAAATAATCCATACAATGATTCACAGAAACTCGGTAAAGCCAGCCCGGAAAGCTTCCCTTCTGATCGTATTTAGCAAGCTGTTCATATGCTTTAATAAAGCACTCCTGCACTAAATCCTGCGCGTCATCAGGATTCTTCACCATACGCAGAATCACGGCGTAAAGCCTATTCTTATAGCGATTTATAATAAAAGAATACGCCTGCTTATTCCCCTTAAGCACACTATCCACATAATACAAATCATCCTGCTCCAAATCCTTCCCCCTCCTCTTAATTTCCTTATCTATCCATTATAACGTGCGAGGAACAGGAATAATTTCACAAAATTTCAAAAAAAGCTCTTTTCTATATGATTGTTGCTATAAACTAGGAAAAAGTCGGCTTTAAGACTTTTTCCTAGTCATTATTCGAAGAAAAGTTGCTTTATATTTAAAACTTCCTCCTCGAAAAGAATTCGACAGCAACGTCTAACACGCAGGAGCAACAACGTTTACGAAAACAGCCTATCAAAAAAGAAAAAAGGACGGTTCTTGCGACTCATTCAATGGTTGAATGAACCAGCAGAACCGTCCCCCTGTCTTCTAAAACATCCCGTTTTCATTTGGGGAGTCTTGAGGTACAGCTTGGCCTGTGTCCCAGACTTCGGCGATTTTGTTGTCATGGAAACGGAAAATGTGGACCACCGCGGCTCCAAGGTCCTCATGGTGCTGTTTAATGTGGGAGTGAATAACGACGGTGTTATTCTCTTCAACAGCATGGTGAATCTCCATCGTTTTATTCGGACTTTCCTTTGCGTTTTCTTCCATTGCCACCATTAGAGAGTGAGCATCACCTTTAAAATATGGATTGTGGTGAAGGAAATCGGGGCCAGAATAGCGTTCAAATGCTTCCGAAATTCTTCCCTCCACAATTAATGTTAGAAATGAAATGGCTTGATCCTTGTTTGCGTTCATTGTTTTCATCCTTTCCTATGTATTGGGTAGTAAACTCTACTGTTTTTGCACCTTTAAGAAAATGCCTTCCACAGCCTTACATCGAGCAGCTTCTCCTTGGCTGCGGATTTTTTCTGAAAGCTTTGAAGCCTTCACTAACCCGTGTTCTGTAACAACAGAAGGATCAATCAGTCTGACCTTTCCTTTATGATGAATGTCGTAATCCTTAGGGTTTTCCTCCAAAATCACTTTTTCAGATATTTTTTGTAGTAGAGATGGAAGGCGGTCGCTACCTTCTGCTTTTATTTTTGCTAAAATTTCTTGATCTGTGCCGAGAAAATCCTCTTCGTTAAGGACGTTTTGAGCAAGGGCCGTTTTCAGGACATCTGTCAGCATGACATAGCCATAAACATTCAACGGATTCATAAAGAAATCGATAACTTCCTTGTAATAGGTCTCCACGAACCACTCGGCTGCTTGGATGTCTTTTATGTAAATTCGGCCATTGATGACGGTGAGCTGCTCTAAAAATTCATGTGCTTCTTGAAGCGTTATCTTTCCGTACTGGTACATATCCCTTAATGTGTAATCAATGCGGTCCGCACAAAGCTCAGGTGCTAATTGCTCGAGCAGGGTCCACTTTGAGTCATCATGGAGAATGTCTTTATCCCGGTAATGATAGTTATTTAGAATAGAAGGAATCTCCGAGTTCGCAATCACCTTTTGAAAAATTAATTCATGATAGTTTTCTTCCGGATAGTCAAGAACAAGGTCAATGACGTGGGAAAAAGCCGTGTGCGAAACGTCATGCAACAGTCCAGCGATCTGCTCCTCTACCGAACCACCAAGCCTACGAATCAACAGCATCACTCCAATGGAATGCTCATACCTCGTCACATTCCAATCTGGATTCACCAAATACGACGCACCGCCCTGATGCACGCCTTTTAACCGCTGAACTGGCAAGCTTCTCACCAGTTCAGCCAAAACATCCTCAATTACATACTCTCCATATAATTCGTCATAAAGTAACATAGGTCCTCCTTTTGTTTGAACCAAAGGGACGGTTCTCGTGTCTCGCTTTGGCGTCAAGTGAGACAAGAGAACCGCTCCCCCGCCTCTTCTTAAAACACATGTTTAAAACTGTCTCCACGAAAAGAGCATTACAGCAACGTTGATTTCGTGTAGCTTAAAGCTTCACTATACACAATAGCCACAAAGTTTGAGATAACAGTCTATAATAAAGTATAAGTAGAAAAAAGTAATCATTCAATTGTTGGAGGATTTTATGATGAGATTAGCGCCAATGGATGCAGCGAAGCGTTTTGTTGAGGAGTATCATCCGGATTGTGAGTTTGCCCTGTTTGCCGGAAGTGCTGCGAAAGGGGTAGCGACAGAGAGTTCTGATTTAGATATTTTGGTATTTTATGAGAGTCAGCCTAACACGCGGGAAAGCTATGAGCGATACAATTGGAAAATCGAGTCTTTCGTTCATAACTTCGCTTCCTATAAAGAATTTTTTGCAATGGAGAGAAAAACTGGGCGACCTGTATTGGCAAACATGATAAACGAAGGCATTATTTTAAAGGATAGCCCGGCCATCGGTTCTGTTAAAGAGTATGCAGGCCGTTATTTGCAGGAAGGTCCGGAGCCGTTAACACCTGCTTATATAGAAGCCTCTCGATATTTTACTTTTGATCTAGTAGATGACTTTGTTGATGCGAAAAATGAGGAGGAAGCATTGTTCACATTGAACCTACTTTCCACACAGGTTGCTGAATTTTTGCTTCGCTACAACGGGCAGTGGATTGGCAGGGGGAAGGGGTTAGTGAGGGCATTAAAAGCTTATGACCAAGAGATGGCAGAGCGCTATTTTCACAGTTTGAAAGAATTTTATCAAGAAAATAACAAGCAACCCTTTGTAGAGTTGATTTATGAAATCTATGAGCCTCTTGGTGGGCCGGTGTTTGATGGGTTTAAGCGGTAGAAGGGGATTGGGGAAGATGTGTGGCTTTGTTTTTTCAGCCGAAATGGAATTTTTTCAGCCGGATTTTCAATAATTCAGCCGATGCGATAGCTTTTTCAGCCAAAACGAGGAACAATTCAGCCACTCGACATTAACAAACAAATTACGCCCGTGACAAAAGAAAAGTGCTGCCAACGTTTAGGCAGCACTTTTTACTCCATATTCATCCCTTCACCGAGGCAAGAGAACCGTCCCTCCGCCTCCATTTTCGCAAGCTCAACGTGTAGATAGCGAGTGCGCTCCAGATGCAGGTAAATGCAATGAGGTGCGCATTTGTGAATGGTTCGTTGAAGAGGTAGACTCCGAGAATTAATTTAATCGTTGGAGCAAAGTATTGAAGCAAACCGACCATCGATAGTGGAATGCGTTTGGCTCCCGTTGCGAAAAGCAGTAACGGGATGGCTGTGACGACTCCAGCAAACATAAGTAACGCAGTGAGCCCGAAGCTCTCCCCGAACGCACCTGCTCCATCTGCGCTTCGATGCACATACGTTAGGAAAATCAACGCAAACGGCGTAATGAGTAGCGTTTCAATCGCAAGCCCAACCAATGCGCCAACCTGGACCATTTTTTTAATCAATCCATAAAAAGCAAAGCTCACCGCAAGCATGATGGCTACCCATGGAAACGTTCCGTAGCTAATCGTCAACACCAGCACGCCAACTCCAGCTAAAATAATAGAAAGAGTTTGCAAGCCTGAGAGTTTCTCCTTCAAGACAATGACGGCTAGTAAAATACTAACAAGCGGGTTGATGTAGTAACCAAGGCTCGCCTCAATCACTCGGTCTGCGTTTACTGCCCAGATGTAGAGACCCCAATTTATGCTAATAAATATCGAGGCTAAAGATATGGCAAAAAACCGCTTCCGATTGGTCACAAGTGCTTTTAACTCAAAGGTGAACGTTGGCACTTTCCGAATCACGACCAAAATCAACAACATAAAAACAAGCGACCAAACAATTCGGTGCGCTAAAATTTCCCCAGCTGGTACATCATCCACCAGCTTCCAAAACAATGGGAGAAAGCCCCACAATATATACGATAACCCTGCACACAAGATGCCAATTCCAAACTCTTTATTTCCTGCTGTATCACTCATCGCGCAGCTACCTCGATTTCATCATGTTTGTAACCAGTGTAGGCCCGCTATCGGAAAAAAGCAACGAAAATGTTTCGAAAATCGGAAGAAGCTACCACTTTCCATCAAACGCATAAACGAATAACTCTTCCCCATTATCTGAATCAACAATCCCAGTATCCTTAAACCCGTTGAACTGATAAAACTTTTTCGCGCGTTGATTTTCTTTTAATATACTAATTACGATTTCTTCTACCTCGTATGTATGGGAGATGTGCTCCTTCACCAGTTCCAATGCCTCTTTCCCTAGACCACGTCCTTGAAACTTCCTGTCTATCATAAATCGATCTAACCAAATGTATCTCTCCTTCAAGGCTCCTACCATCACGAACCCAACAGCCAGCCCATCCAAGTAGAGTCCAAAGCACTTCCAGTCATGTTTCTTATCATATGCAGCCTCAAGCAAGGAAATTTCATTGGGCTCGATAAAGTTTTCCTGACTTTTATTCACCTTTAAATCTATTATCTCACGCCAGTTTTCCGATTGAACTGGTACTAAAATCAAACCATTATTATTCATAAAATACCCTCCTAAACCCTTCTACTATTTCGCCAATCCACCCGGTATCACCTTTCAAGATTGTTGCTATTAACTTGGAAAAAGTCGACTTTAAGGCTTTTTCCTATCTTTTTCCGAAGAATAATTGCCACATGTTTAAATCTTCTTCCACGAAAAGAGCACGACCTCAACGTTGATTACGTTTGTTTTATCTATACGCAGTAGCTACAAAGTTTACGAAAACAGCCTTCAATAAAAACAAACAGTCTGATGACTTTGTCCACATCAGACTGAAATTGACACTTCTATCTATATTTCGCTGCTTCAAAGCGCGTGCTAAAGGATGGATTGTTTTCTGAAATTGCTCCTGGGGTTGTGCTGGTAACGTAAATTTCAACCAAGTCTCCTTTTTGAAGCTGGAGAACGGTGGAGACGTTGATTGTATTTCCGACTAGAAGCTCGTTGATTGAAGAGAAAAAGTCGTTGTCGGCAGCAACGGATGTACCGTTTACACGAATTTCTAGACGCACACGATATGGAATACTATCATCATCTGGAAAAAAAGTAACGGTTCCTGCCACATAATAAACGCCGTCTTTACGTGGGATAAAAGTAGATTCATTTGCATCATAAATTTTACCAATATCAAACTGTTCATTTTGAAACAGCACTTTATAAAATTCACGCGCAGCTTCCATTCTTTGAACCGCATCATTCACGGCACGAAATGCTGCAGTTTCCCTTCTTCCACTACGATCATCACACTCTACCTTCACATGAACATTCGTCTTGCACTTACAGTCAGCCTTCGGAAGATCTACATACCTCGCAACCGTATGGCAACAATAGATATACTCATCACTCATTGTTTATCACCTCATTTTCGAGGAACTAAGAAAAAGGCGACCTTACCCCAGGCCATCCCACCTATCTAGTAAACAGGAAACTTCCCTGAAGCACTCATCCCCTTCTTTTCTCTATTATTCTATGAAAAAATTAGTAGAGTGTTTGGGGAAATGACTTGTAGAGTGTGGAATTATTGGCGGAACGAAAAAGGGGACGGGTTCTCTTGGCTTCCTCGCGTGTGGCGATGAGCCAGGAGAACCGTCCCCCTCCCCTTACTCTATTGGACTCAAAGTAATTTGAGTTTCACTTGTTTTCATTATTTTATAGATGCCTGTGCTGCTTGTTCCGGATTGGAAACCAGCGATGTGACCTGTGATGTCATGGTCCTGGTCCACAATTACTAGGTAGTCTGCGGCTTCTAGTTTTTCTTGAAACTCATTCATTTCCTCGTCTGTTTTTATACTGCGGGCAATAGTAAAGTTTCGATTAAGCTGCACATACTTCAGAATAAAATCTAAATAGCCCCTGTCGTCCAAGCTTTCAGGACTGTAATAAAGAACCTTTGCGCTGTGAGCATTCGCATTCAGCAGCTTTTGATATTGATCTTTTATTCCCAGTCTGATTGAGTCTTCTGTATCAGGCCGCTCCATCACAATTTTTCGCAAGCTATCTTTTAAAGGATAGACCATGACCAAACTTAGCAACACGATAATCAAGCCTTGCACCATGGTATTTTTTTTAACATGGAAATTCTTTGACCATTCATACACAAGGGCGGCCATTAAAACTCCCGCACAATAGATGATAATCGTTGCTAAATACCTTAGAAATCCTGCTAATCTCACAGCCTCGTTTTCTGGCATTAAAAATAAATACATCGAATATAGCGTAAATAGGTAGAAAACATAGGCGGCATTTGCATAAATCATACTCGCCAGGAGTACCTTAGCGATTCTTTTGTGAACAATGGCAAAATAAAGAATGCTTACCAATACCAAGACATTCAGAATAAAAAATGCTTGAATGGCTGGCGTATCGAAGTTCAGGGAGGAATCTATCAGCATCGGCCCAAGGTTTTGGATAAATTCTGCTGATTTATTTTCCTGTACATTTAGTATTTTCGAACGGTTAATATCAAACTTATGATAGGCTGGCTCCTGGTAAACCTTGTCCACGTATTTGCCCCACAAAAAACTGCAGGAAAGCGGAATAACGATGACAACCAGCACAACACGTACCAGCGCTTTCAGAAAATTCCCCTTAATAGTTGGATCTTTTCGTTGATTTTGTATTACAAAGTAAAGCAACAAACAAATGTTATACAAGAAAAATAATTTTCCGCTATCTTTGATAAGTAGCAACAAAATTAGGATAGGTGCATTTACAGCGACACTTTTACGCCAATCTTCCCGATAATAAAAAGCGATAACGGTGATGGCGAGAGCGACCATACCAAGTAATCCATCCACTAACAAGGTGTATATATAGTTACCGTTCATGGCAAGAATGGACAATGCTGCACCGAATGCCAGCAAGGCACCCCCAGCATTTTTCCATGAAACGAAAATAAATAACACACTGAGTGCCGCTGCAATGAAGAATGCTTGCGCCATCAACGCATAACTCTCTGCATATCCAACAATAGTAAGTATGTAAAAAAGGAACGTGGCGCTTCCTGGTGGGTAATTTTTAAAGCCAATGGTAGTTCTTCCATCTGGTAAGCCCCCAACCTGAAACATTTCTTTTACAATAAGCCCCCAATGGCTAAAATCATCATAATGAGAATGAATCACCCCTTGGAAGGTCAGTAAAATAACAGCAACAGACGCAAGAAATACAACCGTTGCTGGAGTGAAAAGGGGAAGAAGTACAACCTTTCCTCTGACGAAAAGAAAAAGATAGTACAAGGCTAATAATAAGCCAAGCAAAAAAATAACCCATACCATGAAAGGCATGATGTTCAAAAGTCCCGCCCCAAAAACAACGGCAGTTATTCCAGAAAAAATAACTAGCGGAATAACAGCCGGGTGGACGCGCCATTTATCATAAACAAGCATTCCCCATCCTGCGAAGGACAGAAATAATATTCCAAAAGAAAAAAGAGCACTGATCACTGAGTTTCACCTATCTTTATTTGCTGCCTCTTGAAAACCCACTCACGCTGGATGACGAAGCTCATTAAAAACAGTAGGAAATCCACGATAACTTTGATTCCCACTTCACCAAAACCGATAAGTTGAAAGATTAAATATACTGCTGCAGCGGAAGTGAGCATTTGCCCAACTGCTAAGATAAAATATTTCACCATAGCCCGTGGAGAGGCAGATTTAAACACAACATTTCGATTAACCATAAAATTAAATAATGCCGATAATACACGGGCAAGGATTGTTGCGTAAATAATATAAGTATCCACAAACACCCCATTAAGCAACATTACAAATAGGGCAAATAGTAACACATCCAAACCAAATGATAGCGCCGATGAAACGGCAAATTTCAAGAAAACGGAATAAATTTTGATGGAATCAATGATCGGATTAAAATGAGAAGACTTATTTTCTTCTATATAAATCGTTTCAATGGTGACTTCTTCAATATCAATATCATTAGCCTTGCATTCTAGTAACATATTCATTTCAAATTCATAGCGTTGCCCACCAACATGAAGCAGCTTTTCGAGGAAACGAACTGGTATCCCCCTCAAGCCTGTTTGTGTATCAGAAATCTTCAGTCCACAAGCAAACCGGGCTACACCTTTTGTCAATACATTTCCAAATCTGCTTCGAAAGGGGATATCCTCACCAGAAAAATCCCGTACACCTAGTACTAGACTTTCTGGGCGTTCACAAAGCCTTTTCGCAACCTTTTTCATATCCTTTACAGCATGCTGTCCATCGGCATCCACTGTAACTAAGCCTGGTGAATCAGCAAACGTATCCAAAAAATAAGCAAAGGCTGTTTTTAATGCCTGCCCTTTCCCTTTGTTTACCTCATGCTTGAGAATCGTGCATTCGCTAATATTCGTTAAACTACTAAATATTTGGTCGCACTCCGAATTACTGCCATCATTCACCACAATAATTCTGTCAAAGCCTTCTTTTACAATAGAATTCACTAATTCTGGTAATTTCCCATCTGGATTATAAGCCGGGATTAACACCCCAACACTACTCAAACTATGCAAACTAACTCCTCCAATTACTTACTTTCATCTATAAAAATGACAAATATGTAAATTCATTACCCGTCTATCTTATAATTAAATCACTAATAAAAAAAGTAAAAAGTATGTAAAAATAAAACAGGGGGACGGTTCTAGCGATTCATTCCATGTTCGAATGAACCAGGAGAACCGTCCCCCGCTTCCATATTATTTCAAGGCAAATGCTGCCTTCACTGCTTCATACGCATTAACATATCCTGCTCCAACTTCCCATGATTGATGACCAGCCATCGGAGTCGCCGTATCTTGAATAATCTGTTTCACTTGGTCTGGTGTGAGGTTTGGATTTGCCTCCAGCAACAATGCCGTGATTCCTGCGACATGCGGCGTTGCCATCGATGTTCCGCTCATCACGGTATAGAATGGCAGATGCTCAGGAGCAATCATCTGAATATCCTTTGGTGCCGATAGGCCGGAAAGCGGCGCAATTACTCTTGTCGAAATGATGTCCACACCTGGTGCGACAACGGTTGGCTCATCCTTCCATGTCCACTGTTTTCCATCCATTTCAAAGGTTCCGCCGACACCTTCCGTTCCACGCGAAGAAAAGTCAGCTAACGCCCCATCCTTCGTACCAGCTCCAACTGAGATTACCCATGGAGCTTTTGCATATGGATTATGGGTGTTCTCATCTGGACCTTCATTTCCAGCTGCAAACAACACAACAATTCCACTATCATACGCTTTTTTACTCGCGATATTAATCGGGTGATTCGGATCAAAATCTCCGCTGCCACCCCAAGAATTCGTAATCACCTTAATGTTGTACTCATCTTGTTTCTCAAGCGCATAGTCAAATCCGCCAATGCCATCTAAAATAAACAGCCCAGCCCCAGAACCATAACCAATTAAGTCCGCTCCAGGTGCGACACCTTCGTGAAGACCATCAGACATTGCCCCAGTTCCACCAACTGTTCCAGCCACATGCGTACCGTGCCCTGAATTCGTATCCGTGTTTGGCACATTCTCTACATAAGGCACCGGCACAATACCAGTGAGACTCTGCAAATTCGCTGATCCAAGCACATTTTGCACCAGATTTTTTCCAAACTGGTGGTCCTGATGTGTACCGTCTACACCACTGTCATTCACTACAACGCCCACACCTTTACCTGTAACAGGCAAGCCACCATTCTGCTGTTTAAAATTTTCATCAGCTCTTGCTCTGTCAACACCAGTGTACTCTGTGGACTCGGCATTATAATAAGTCAATTTTTCATTTAAAACTACAGAACGCACTTCCTCCTGCTGTGATAGCTCCTCCACTTGAGATTTGCTTACCACTGCTCCAACCATCGGTAGGGATTTCAACGAAACGGCCTTGGAAATTCCAAGCGTCTCTAACAACTCAAGATTTGCAGCTGTTGGCTTATCGTCCCCATGAAACGTCACAATCACTTCAACGGGACCTTTCTCACTCTTTAACTTACTCCAAACCTTATCCTCTACAACATTCCCACTCGTGCTCGTGCTCGCACTCACCGACGAAAACACCGGCATCACCAACACCAACACACAAAATACTGCCAACAACCTTTTCCCTACCAAGCCACTCATCAATATGCCTCCTTGTGAAGCAGGGGGACGGTTCTGGTGGCTCCACTTGCTCCTGACTTCTCATGCCATTTCACAAGCTCCCAATTCTGCCACTATCCCTCGTCTCGTCTACTTTTTATGATATTGTAAATGACTCCTACCCTTTTATAACTATTTTGAATCTTCTATGTATTTTCGATTCCATTTTATTAAAAAGGCTAATATTATTCAAAGGTAATGATAACCAGGGATAGAAAACTATTCTAAAATAAAGCGAAAAAATTGCTTTAAAATGTCACTTTTCATTTTGCGCTGGTTTCCTCATGTGAAAATTTCATTTGATGGAACGTTTGATTGAAAAATATTATTCGAGGATAAAAGGGGATAGTTTTTTAGAATATGAAAAATCGACATAGAAAAAGCCTACTTGGGGGTGGATTTTTTTTTGTGGGTGGTTAGTTTAAAGAAAAAAAGGCAGGAGAACCACCCCCCTGCCCCACTCATATTAAAAGTCATAGTTGTCGATGTTGTCTTTGGTGAAGATAACACGTTCTGGCAATAGGATGATGCCGCTGTCGTCGGCGGTGTAGTCGTAGCCTTGGATGGTGTTTGGTTCGATTTTGACGGTACCGATGTTAGGAACGTCGAATTCGTCGCCGACTTTAAGCTCCTTGCCTTCCACAGTCATCAGGTAGGCCACGTAAGCTGCTAGTGCGCCTTGTTGTTTCACATCCCATAGACCGAATTGCTCCACGGTTCCACGCTTCACATAGTCGCGCATAACGTTTGGTGTGGAGAATCCTGTAATGACCACTTCCCCGTCCTTGCCTAAGTTTTCTGCAGCCTGTGCCATTGCTGGTAGTGCGGTTGCGTCTGGGCAGATGATGGCGTCGATGTCTTCATAGGTTTGCAGGATACTTTCTCCAACCGATAACGATTTTTGGGCATCATTTTCACCAAACTGGGTGGTCACAATTTCCCAGCCTGGGTAATCAGCTGCAATAATTTCCTTCGCTTTTGTTACCCATTGGTTTTGGTCTGTTACCGTTGGGGAGGAATAGAAGAAGGCTACTTTGCCTGTATCCCCAATCTGGTCAGACGTCATTTTGATCAATAGCTCTGCAAGCTGTTCTGGTGTTCCCTGATTGATATAGAAGGAGCGGTCTTTTGGGTTCACGTCGGAATCCCATGTAATTATTTTTACCCCTTTATCTTTGGCACGCTGTAATGCCTGACTTAAGCCATCCACGGACACCGATGAAATCATCAAGGCGTCATATCCCTGGTTTACAAAGTTGTTGATGAACTGTACCTGTCCTGCAACTGTGGCCTCCGTTGGTCCATCATACTTTAGGTCCACTTCAAGCGAATCGGCCATTTCCTTCGCACCTTGACCACCAGACGTAAAGAACCCTACACCCGTTAGCTTCGGAATAAAGGCGAGTTTTACATCTTTAGCGTCTTTTGCCTCGTCGCCACCTCCGCAAGCTGCCATGAACACTCCCAACACAAGCACAAGCACCAATAAGCAAATCAGTCTAGCTTTTCTCATCTGTCATATCCCCCTTGTAAAATAACCCTAAGATTGCGTGCCATTTTGCATACTTCAGAATTACTGCAAGAATCAGGATGCTGCCTATGACCACACTGATATGCGGGCTCGATAACCCACTCATCTGAAGACCGTATTGCATCAAACCAATGAACACACAAGCAATGGCAGTACCTAGCACACTGCCTCGCCCTCCAAAAATACTTGTTCCACCAAGTACTACTGCCGTAATGACGGGCAGTACTGCTTCAGCACCAAGATCAGAACGTGCTGAGCTAAAATAGGATGTCAGCACAATTCCCCCGATACCACCTCCAAGACCTGATAGCATATACGTACTCATGACAGTCCATTTTGTTTTAATGCCACTAAAAGCAGCTGCATTTATATTGATCCCCACCAGGAACACGTTACGCCCGTAGCGTGTGTAATGGAGTAAGATCCCAAAGATAATAACACTTATTACAATCAGCCATATCGGGTTTGGGACAGCTAATACCTTTCCATTTGCGAGCTCGACAAAGCTTGCTGGAAATCCACTGATCCCCTCATACCCAGAGGCACTGGAGCCACCTGAAATGACAAGCGCGATTCCTGAGAATAAAAACATCGTTCCAAGTGTGACGACAAGCGGCTGGACAGTAGTAAAGGCAACAAGCGACCCGTTCACCCCTCCTGCTATCACTGCCACCAACAAGCCCACCATCAAAGCGAGCCACACCGACATCCCGTTCATCCAAAGCACCCCAACGACAATGGAGGTCAGGCCCATCACCGAACCAACGGATACATCGATGCCACCTGTGATGATGACAAAGGTCAAAGGAATAGCAGCTAGCACAATAAACGCGAAATCATTCATGCTGTAGAGTAAGTTATCGAGCCGCATGAACCCTGGGGAGAGGATGCTAAACAGCATGCATTCCAAAACAACGAAAAGGACAAGAACCGCTTCCCATCTACGTAACATCGTCCAGCTGCTTGCCATTGGCAGACCCTCCTTTTTCTAGCGGCCCCAACACTTTCTGCCGTTTTATTTTGCTCTCTTTTTTTACAAACGCCTGAAACCGCGAATCGCCTACTACAATAATCAATAATAGAAAGCCGAAAATGGCATTGTTCCAATAGGCTGGTATTTTTAAAAAAACTAAGGAATTGGTGATAGAAGTGAGGAAGATTGCACCTAAGCCGGCACCAATAACGGTTCCGATCCCGCCAGTCAGACTCACTCCGCCAAGCACGGCTGCAGCGATAACCTGAAGCTCTAGACCTGTTCCGGTTTGATTGGGAACAAATCCGATGTTCATGACAAATACAAGAGAGGCAAGTGCAGCGGACACGCCTGATAAAATAAAGGCAAGTACCGTTACCTTACGTACGGGTATTCCGACAAGTCGCGCACCGTCGGCATTATCCCCAACAGCAAAAAAGTAGCGGCCAAAACGGCTTTTCGTTAACCAAACATGCGCAGCCAACAAAAGTCCAAGCGAAATCCATACGGGTAAATTCAAGCCAACGAAGGTCACTCCAGATAATTTTTTATAAAAATTGGGGATGTTTTCGATCCACATTCCTTTTGTAAAAATAAGCATAAGTCCTCGAATGATTCCAAGCATTCCTAGTGTCATAATAATAGAAGGTACGCGAAGGTAGGACACACCGATGCCGTTCACTAGACCAACCACTGCCCCAACGATAAGCACCGCAGGAATCACTACCCAAAGGCTGTATCCCCCAACCAACAAGACACCGCATACTGCTGCCGATAAACCCATGATGGATCCCACAGACACGTCTATATTGGCTGTGAGAAGCACGAAGGATTGACCAACTGCCATAAGCAACAGAATGACACTTGCTTTTACTAGCAGCGAAAGGGATGCGGCGGAAAAGAAGGAAGGATTGAGGCTTGTGACAAACAGCACATACGCGACAAACAAAAGCACAATGGACCATTCTCTTGCTTTTAGCATTTTCATGAGGAAGGTCATTTCCCCACCTCCTGTTCTACACCAAAAGCAAAGGACGCAATGTTATCTGGGGTAATGTCTTCACGCACGTCAAACCTTTTGACCAATTTTCCTTCATATAAAACAATCACTCGGTCACTTAAGCGCACAATCTCTTCCATATCAGAGGAGATGAGAATAACCGCTAAGCCCAAATTTTTTAGCTGCTGGATGATTTGATAAATGTCTTTTCTTGCATTAGCATCAATTCCCCTCGTCGGCTCATCAAGAATGATGACCCGCGGGGAAGCGGCCAGGCATTTGGACAGCACTACCTTTTGCTGATTTCCTCCAGAGAGGTTTTGCACTTCCTGCTTGCTACAGGAGGCTTTAATTTGAAACTTCTTTATATAGCTTGTTGCAAGAGCATGTTCCTTTGAAAAAGGCAGAAAAAAGTTCGTGAGGTGATGAAGAATAGTAGAGGAAATATTGGATTGAATAGAAGTGAGTGCAAAAATTCCATGTTTATGACGGTCCTCCGGAACATAAATCAGGCCTTGATCCAACCGCTCTCTGACAGATAAGTGCTGAACTTTTTTCTCGTGTAGGATGATTTCACCATTTTCGATGCCACTTAGACCGGTAATGGCTTGTGCGAGCTCTGTTCTTCCGGCCCCCACTACTCCAGCAACTCCAAGGATTTCTCCAGAAAATAAGGAGAAGCTGATGTCGTGGAACTTTTGTGAAGTTAGCTTTTCAAGCCTTAAAATGGGAGCAGTCTCGCGGTCACATTCTGTTTCCACTTGAGATTCCTGCCCATTTTCCTTGATTGCCCCCTCTGGCATCAGGCTTGCAAGCAGCCTTTCATAAGTAAATGCTGACACCGGCCCTTGTGCAGAAATAACACCGTCGCGCAGAACAGAAACACTGTCGGCAATGCGAAAAATTTCTGAGAAGCGGTGGGTGATATAGATGACGCCAATGCCCTCATTGGTAAGCCGCTTTATTGTTTGAAAGAGGCTGTCAATTTCCCCAAAGGTTAAGGTGGAAGTCGGCTCATCTAATATGAGAATGTCTGCTTCCCGAGCCAAGCCGCGGATAATTTCCACAAGCTGCTGCTCTGCAATCGAAAGCGAGAATGCCGTTTCTTCTAGGTTTAATTTCCAACCAAGCTTCTTGATCAAGCTCTTTATTTTAGCTTTTAGCACTGATTTTTTTCCTGGTAGGCCAATGGTGATATTCTCTTCCACCGTCATGTTCGGAAAGATAAGAGGCTCCTGGGGGACAAGGTAGATGCCATGCTGATGCGCTTCAGAGGTGGATAAAAACCGAACCCGCTTCCCCTTTACCGTCATCCTTCCTCGGTCCGCAGAATAGAATCCCGTGATAATTTTCATCAGAGTTGACTTGCCCGCTCCATTTCCGCCAACCACTGCTTGAACTTCACCTGCATAGACAGAAAAATGTATCCCATTTAACACCTTACTGCCCGCAAATTGCTTAAACATCTCTTCTATTTCAAGGAGTGGAGCATTCTTTGCCTCCATGGTTTTGTTCACCACCTTGTGTGTCAATTTTTTTAAGCGCTTACAACATAAACATATGTCAGCATGGCACAAATATGTTCACAGATATGCGAGGGTTGAAAATTTATTACACAGGCATATCCGCAAGTATTCCTCTGTTCTTTTCTTTTTCTAAAAAAGGATTTCTAGTTCTTTTCTATAGAAGCGGTGGATATATTTTGGATTAAGCGCGAACAATTTTCTCCTGTGCGCACATTTGTGGAGGAGTGTAGAACAGATGATACAAGATCGCTACACAGAAAACTTACTTATTAAGGTCGCCTGGTATTACTACAAGGAAAATATGACCCAAAATGAAATAGCCTCACTACTGGAAATCTCCCGTACCAAAGTGGTTCGCTTATTAGAGCGAGCACGTTTAGAGGGGGTTGTGCAGTTTCAAATACGAGGCATGGAGACAAATGGTTTAAAGGTGGAGAAAGAGTTCCAAGAAGCCTTCGCACTATCCAATGCATTCATTATTCCTACCCCTCCTGATCGTGATAACCTTAGCGACAGCTTATCCCGTGCCGCCTCGCAATTTCTTAATCATAAGCTGGAACCTGATGACCTTGTGGGCCTTGGCTGGGGAAAAGCCGTATCCCGAACCATCGATTACCTTTCTATGGAGCCAACCAGCGCCGTATCTGTTGTTACCTTAACCGGGGGTGTCAACTATTATCTTCATAACCGGACAACACAGGATCGAGGAATGGAAAAATTCCGCCACATCCACGTCATTCCAGCTCCCTTTCTCGCTTCCTCTGAAGAAATGGCGGAAAGCTTACTGGCAGAGCCCTCCATTAAAGAAATTCTGTCACTTGGCCGCTTGAGTAAATATATCCTTGTTGGCATTGGCGGTGTTTGTCCAGAGGCAACGATTATTCAAGAGGAAAAAATGACATGGAATGAGCTGACATTCATTAAACAGCAGCAAGCTGTTGGCGATATTTTAGGACAATTTTTTGATAAAAACGGGGAGGTGCTTCCTCTTCCTCATCACAAAAGATTGATAGGCATGTCACTAAAGGATTTAGCTAAAAGAAAAAATGTCATTGCAGTCGCTGGCGGCGAGAAAAAAACAGAAGCGATCTATGGTGCGCTTAAGGGCGGCTATGTCCACACTCTCGTTACCGATGAAGAAACGGCTTACTCCTTATTAAAAATGGAGGTGCAAGTGTAGCATGGAGCACATTTTATCACTAGATGCGGGAACCGGTAGCATCCGCGCTGTATTGTTCAATAAGGAAGGAAAGCAACTCGGTGTAGCTCAACAGGAATGGACCCACCATGCGGACCCTCGCTATCCGGGCTCGATGGATTTTGCTTGGGAAGCGAACTGGGAAAAGGTAGTGAACTGCATTAGGGAAGTGCTTCGAACGACAGGAATCCCCCCTTCCACCATAAAAGCCTTAAGTGCCACAAGCATGAGAGAGGGCTTGGTGCTCTATGACGAGGACGGACGGGAAGTTTGGGCGTGTGCCAATGTCGATGCTCGTGCCGGATACGAAGTAAAGGAATTAAAGGAACGCGATGAGCACATGGAGCTCGATATCTATAATATGTCTGGGCAAACCTATGCCCTCGGCGCTATTCCACGTCTTTTATGGTTAAAAAAACATGAGCCACAAATCTATGAAAAAGTGGCTTGCATGACCATGATTAATGACTGGATTCTCTATCGGCTTTCAGGGGTACTACAGGTGGACCCATCAAACGGCTGTACAACAGGATTGTTTGACTTAGAGAGTCGAGGCTGGAAGGTAGAAATTGCCGAACGCTGCGGGCTGAAAGCTACTATCTTCCCTCCAGTTCATGAAGCTGGGAAGGTGATTGGTACAGTCTCAGAGGAAGCAGCTTCACGGTGTGGACTTTCCCCTTCCACCCTAGTCGTGGCAGGCGGTGGCGATGCACAGATGGCTACAGTTGGCGCTGGGGCTATCGCCAACGAACAAACCGTCGTTTCCGGCGGCTCTTTTTGGCAGCAAGAAGTCAATATCAAGGAGCCCTTGGTCGATAAATCCGGCCGTATTCGTGTGAATTGCCATGCCGTTGAAGGTCTTTGGCAGCTGGAAGCAATCGGCTTTTTCCCCGGTCTTGTGATGAGATGGTTCCGAGATGCCTTTTGTCAGGAGGAAAAGCAAAAAGCAAGTTTCACGGGTCGAGATGCCTATGAAATTTTGGAGGAGAAAGCACGGACTGTACCAGTTGGTTCCAACGGCATCCTCCCCATTTTTTCTGACACGATGAACTATATCGCCTGGCGTCACGCGGCACCATCCTTTTTGAACCTCAGCTTAGATGCCGAACGCACCGGTAAAATGGAAATGTTCAAGTCGCTTCAGGAAAACGCTGCATTAGTAACACTCGGAAATCTGCTTCTCATTAGAGAGTCCACAGGCTTTTTTCCAAAAGAAGTTATTTTCGTAGGTGGAGCATCAAAAGGCAAGCTGTGGAGTCAGACACTAGCAGATGTGCTTGGTGTCCCTGTAAGGGTTCCTGTCGTGAAGGAAGCTGCAGCACTTGGGACTGCGATGTTCGCTGGATTAGGAGCTGGAATGTTTGCTTCCATTGAGGAAGCCGCTGCAACCGTGGTCGAATGGGAATGCACATACATGCCAGATTTAGAGAATCATAAGACCTATCTAGAAATCTATGAAAAATGGCGCAAGGTGTATATCGAACAATTAAAGCTTGCCGACATCGGCCTCACATCACATATGTGGAAGGCTCCAGGACTTTAAGGTTTGAGAGGAGGTGAAGAAATGAAGAAAGTGAACGAGAGGGAGTTTGAATACAGGTTTGGCGATAATGGACCGAAGTATTTGACCAAGGGACCAAATGTGGATTTAGGTGTTGTAGTGCTAAAGCCTGGCCAGGATTTTCCGAATCACTACCACACCGAATGCGAGGAAATCTTCTATATTTTAGAGGGCGAAATTGACTTTTACATTAATGGAGAAAAAGTCGAGGCCAAACCAGGCGACATGATTCAATGCAGACCAGGTGACTCCCACTACTTAATCAATCAGTCCACCGAGCGCTTCAAAGCCGTCTTCATTAAGTCACCGCACATTGGTAGAAATGACTCGGTCGTGATAGAAAAACCGTCGATAAAATAAACACGCTTTTTGAACATTAAAGAAGGAGTGGTGCAAAATGACATGGGGATTCAAAAATCGATTGAATAAAATTTTGCCTGATGGGCGAGCGGTGATGCTAGCCATTGATCACGGCTATTTCCTTGGGCCCATATCTGGCTTAGAACGCCCCGGTGAAACGGTAAAGGATCTTCTCCCCTATACGGATTCACTCTACTTAACACGCGGAACACTTGCATCCTGCATTCCAGAAGACACAGAAAAGCCAATGGTGCTTCGAGTTTCCGGCGGACCAACTGTTTTAAATGACCTTTCAAATGAAACCATCGTGACGAACATGAAGGAAGCCATTCGTCATAATGTTGTGGGCGTTGGCGTTTCTGTGTTTGTCGGCTCGGCATATGAAACGCAAACGATCACAAATCTCGCACATGTCGTTAGCCAGGCGCATGACTACGGGCTACCGGTTCTTGGAATCACCGCGGTTGGCAAGGAATTAGAAAAACGCGATACTCGCTTTTTAGCGTTAGCTTCAAGGGTTACAGCCGAAATGGGTGCCGATATCGTGAAAACCTACTACTGCGAAAACTTCGAGCAAGTAACAAGCAAGTGTCCCGTCCCAATTGTGATCGCGGGCGGTCCGAAGTTCGATACCATTGAGGAAGCCCTGCAAATCACCGCCAACGCCATGAACCAAGGCGCAGCCGGTGTCGACATGGGCCGTAACATTTGGCAATCCCCTCACCCAGAAGCCATGATCCGCGCCATTCATGCCATTGTGAAAGAAGGCTTTAGTGTAAAAGAAGCAGTACAGCTTTACGAGCACTGTGTTGGATAAAACGTGACGCGACTGACCTAAGGGATACGGGTCGCAATCATAACCGTACAGGAAGCAAGCAGCCTGTGCGGTTTTTTGATGTTGGATGCGGGAGCGGTGCGGGGAGATTGGGGGAATTCGGGGGCGGGGTAGCAATATCTCCAAAGGTTTTGGGTTTTGCTCGAAAGGTAATTGATTTATCATCAAAGGTTTACCCGGTAGCATCAAAGATCCGCATCTTACCATCAAAGATTCGCGGCTTACCATCAAAGGTCAGAATCTCCCCCTCCAAAACTACAAACATTTATGAGATGTGCCACCCGCAGATCATTGCCGTTCACCACTAGATTTAAAAAAAACAAAAAAAATACCTATTTTTGTATGTACAACACTATAAACCTCTCCCCTGCTATCCCCCAAAAAACCATCCGTTTACAGGCCAATCCTACGTTATGTGAACCATGAGAACCTTCCCCCCACCCCACTCAAGCTCTTTACATTTTTCAAAATCTGTCGAAATAAAGAGTAGTGTTATAGTTTTGGAGAGATAGGTGAGTGTGAGATGGATAAGACATCGTTGATTGGGTTAATTATTGGGTTTCTTGCTGTTGGGGTTGGGATGTTTATGAAGGGAGTTAGTCCGGTTGCGCTGGTGAATCCTGCTGCATTGTTGATTATTTTGCTCGGGACCGTTGGGGCTGTTGTGATTGCCTTTCCAACCTCTGAAATAAAAAGAGTGCCGAAGCTTTTTGGTGTGTTGTTCAAAGAAAAAAAGCTGACGGACCGCGTGGAATTGATTAAGAACTTTTCCGAAATGGCGCAAGTTGCGAGAAAGGAAGGCTTGCTAGCGCTTGAGGTTTCCTCTCGTGATGTGGAGGATGACTTTTTGAAAAATGGCATTTCCCTCGTCATCGATGGACAGAGTGCTGAATTTATTCGCGATGTTTTGTCAGAGGAAATTGAAGCGATGGAGGATCGACATAAGGCTGGTGCGCTTATTTTCACACAGGCAGGAACATATGCACCAACGCTTGGGGTGTTAGGTGCGGTAATCGGACTTGTCGCTGCCTTGAAATATATGAATGATGTTGATGGATTAGGACTTGCCATTAGTGCGGCATTTGTGGCGACCTTGCTTGGTATCTTTACCGGGTATGTCTTATGGCACCCGTTTGCCAATAAATTAAAAAGAAAATCAAAGCTTGAGGCCGATATTAAATACATGATGATTGAGGGACTTCTCTCCATTCAGCAGGGTGAATCGCCACGAAATATCGAGAGAAAGCTATGTTCTTATTTACCAACGAGTGAGCGCAAGAAAATTTTAGAAGAAAGCGAAGAACCAGCCAATGAGTAAGCGTCGCAAAAAGCACGATCACGACGAACATATTGATGAGAGTTGGCTCATTCCTTATGCTGATTTGCTAACCCTGCTCTTAGCTTTATTCATTGTTCTGTATTCAATGAGCTCGATTGATGCAAAAAAGTTCCAGGCACTTTCGGAAGTATTCAATGATGTTTTTACAAAAGGAACTGGGATTCTCGAATATCCAAGTCCAGTTAACCAGGATGACGCCGTTACGCTGGAGGAAGAGGATCAGCAGGAGGGCAACGAGGAACGAGATCAGGAATATGATCAAGCTGCTGATATGCAGGAGTTAAAGACGATTCAGGAAAAAATAGATACTTATATTGCCGAAAATGACTTGGGTGACATGCTGGAGTCATCGTTATCAGATGAGGGGCTGCTGTTGCTCATCCGTGATAATGTATTGTTCAGCTCCGGTAGCGACCAGGTGAGAAATGAGGACCTTGGAATTGCGAACGAAATTTCTAGATTGCTAGAGATTAATCCTCCACGTAATATCATTATCAGCGGGCACACCGACAACGTGCCGATTGGCAATGCCGATTTTGAATCGAACTGGGAACTAAGCGTCATGCGGGCCATCAACTTTATGAAAATACTGCTCGCAAACGACAACCTTGACCCTCAATGGTTTAGCGCCAAAGGCTTTGGCGAACACCAGCCTGTCGCACCCAACACCACCGAACAAGGCAAAGCCCAAAATCGCCGTGTCGAAATTTTGATCATGCCACGGAAGCAAGGGGACGGTTCTGGTGGGTCACCGCCGGGAAATTAATTGATGAGGTAAAAATAAAGAAAGGAGTTTGAGCAGATGCTCACACTCCTTTTTTTGATTGTGTCGAAAATTATTTTTTTCAGACGTTTACCATTAAAGACTAATTGCTCCCGTCTGATAACCGCCTTTTCCCTCGGAATGACACCAGAAAAGTTAGGTCATAATGCAATCGAACCTAACAAGGAGAAAGGAGTTATGAGGATGGGTAAGTATAGTGACAGCACTTTTGGAGGCACAGGGAAAGTTCCTCTTATCAAAACTGGACCAACCTATGGTCAAGAACGCAGCCGTACCAAAACAGGTAGTTGGACGAAGTAGCGCTCTGATGCAGGTAAGTCCAGAAACGGAGGTGGAAGACATGCGTGAATTCATTAAATGTATCTTACTGATTTTGTCTTACTGGGATTAAACGAAAACCGTCACCGCCGCTCCTATTCAAGATCTGTCAAGTACGGCATCGCTGGTGCGGTGCCGTGTTTGGTGACGGAGAGGGCTGCTGCTTTGTTTGCTTTTACGCAGGCAGCTTCAATCGTACAGCCCTCCGCTAGAAAATGAGCGAAGGCACCGTTGAAGGCATCTCCAGCTCCGGTGGTGTCAACTGCTTTGACCACATGACCTGGAATGAGCTTTCCTTGTTCTTCCCCTTGCTTTAGAAGATAACAGCCTTTTTTGCCAAGCGTAAGGATGACCACCTCTACCCCTTTTGAAAGCAAGATGGCTGCAGCTTCTTGAGCAGTGGTTTCATCTGTAACCTCCACACCGGTTAACAGCCCCGCTTCGGTTTCATTTGGTGTTAGAAAGGTAACTTTTTTGAGTAAATCATCTGAAATGTTTTGGTAAGGTGCAGGGTTTAAAATAACCGGTTTTCCTAATTTTTTTGCTAGATTAATTGTCGAGGTTACGGCTTCAAGAGAGGTTTCTAGCTGTAGCATGATCATATCAGCGTCTAAAAATGCGTCTTCCGCTCTCAACACTTCCTGCTCCGTTATCGTTCCGCAAGCGCCGAGTGACACGACAATCATATTTTCCCCTTCGTCATCTACTGCAATCAAAGCCGCGCCAGTCGACTCCTCTTCTACTTGAGAGATGTACTTAGTTTCTATGCCCTCTTTTGTAAAATTCCGAAGAGCATCCTCTCCAAAAAGATCCTTTCCAACCTTTGTTACCATCGTAACCTTAGCGCCCAAACGTGCCGCAGCAACTGCTTGGTTACTACCTTTTCCACCTGGCCCCATTCGAAACGGCCCACCTAAAACAGTCTCCCCAGCCTTTGGCATATGAGGAGTTCGTGCTGTCAAATCCACGACATAACTACCCACTACAACGATCTTTGCCACACGTATCACCTACCGTCGTTCTTTTATGCTCTTTTCTAAAAGATTGTTGCAATTAAGACTTCTTCCAATGCGAAAAAAATTTGCCACATGTTTAAATTTCCCTCCACAAAAAGAACATGATAGCAACATTGATAACGGGTGTCTTATCTATACTCAGTAGCAACAAAGTTTACGAAAATAGCTTTCTTTTATTATGTGTGTTTTAGGGGAATGAAGCAAGTGAGATGAAAAAACCATCCCCCCAGTTTCCCTATTTACTTTTACTCTTTGATGCCGCGAAAAAACTGTCCCCCATCCACTTCACGATTACCATTATGAGTGACAAAATAAAAAGCTCCCCTATGCTTGTGATGGTCTCCCCCAGTCCCATAACAATCAAAACAACATAGGCAATTAGAAAAAATCCAACAAAAAACAGACCGTATTCTTTCATTTAATCATTCCTTCTGTTGAGTTATCGTATGCTGCATAACGTAATATCAATAATTTTACAGTTTTATAGGTCTATTGTCTTTAGTTTTTTCGAATCAGAGGGATTTTCTCTTTATCTGCTAAAATAAAAATACAACAGATAAAGGAGTGAATGATCATGAAGCTTCCGCAACGTTTACTGTTATTAGTCGTGATAGTGTTTGCTAGCTTGCTGGTAGTTAGAGAGGTTGATGCTGCTGAGAGGATATCAGGAGACAGCCGGTATAGTACGGCGGTAAAAATTTCACATAAAGGCTGGAAGAGTGCCGAGGTTGTCGTACTTGCAAGGGGAAATAGTTTTCCAGATGCACTTGCCGGCGGTCCATTAGCGTACACTCACCATGCACCCATTTTACTGACACCTCAAAACAGCTTACATACTGAAACGAAAAAAGAAATCCAACGATTAGGCGCGAAAAAAGCGATTATTCTTGGAGGAACGGCTGCCATATCAAGTAATGTGGCAACTGAGTTAGAACAGATGGGAATCAAGGTAGACCGAATCGCTGGCAGCAACCGCTACGATACGGCCGCTAAGATTGCACAACAGCTAAAATCCTCGCAGGTTTTCGTGGTAAACGGGAGTAATTTTCCAGATGCTTTGGCTGTTGTCCCGTACGCTGCAAAAAATGGGATTCCGATTTTACTAACCAAATCTACTTCTCTGCCATCTGAAACGAATCAAGCAGTAAAAGGAAAATCTAAAACTACCATTATCGGGGGAACAAGTGCCGTTAGCGATGCGGTAAAAAAGAACCTACCAAACGCATCCCGAATCAGTGGGAAAGATCGCTACGAAACGGCACATCGGGTCATAACGAACCTTCCCATGCCAAACGAAACGATATATGTTGCTACTGGCAAACAGTTTGCAGATGCCTTAGCGGGTTCTGTTTTAGCAGCAAAGCAAGGAGCATCCATTCATCTCACGGATCCAACAAATGTTCCTCACATTGTTCGTCAAACCATTACAACGCAAGGCTACTCTGACATCCTCGTGTTTGGTGGGGAAAGTGCTGTATCTAGCATGGCATTCAACGATCTAACTGCTTTGACACTTGTTGACGGAGACATCTCGAAAGTAAGTAGCAACGAGTGGGAGGTCTTCAAAATCGTCAACAAGGAACGGGAAAAACATAAAGTTGCACCTCTAAGACTCCATGTCTACCTTGGTGAAGTAGCAAGAATCAAATCAAAAGACATGCACGATAACGAATATTTCTCTCACACCTCACCAACCTATGGATCACCGTTTGAGATGATGAAAACATTCGGTATCACCTATAAATCAGCAGGCGAGAATATCGCAGCTGGCCAGACAAGTCCGTCTAGTGTCATGACCGGTTGGATGAACAGCCCTGATCACAAAGCCAACATCCTAAGCACCTCCTTCACCCATATCGGAGTAGGTCACCACAAAGGAAGCAAAGGCTACCAACACTACTGGACACAAATGTTTATACGATAAAAAGAAATTGGGTGGTTCCGTTTTGAGGTACTTGAACCCTTTACGACACCCATTTGACACCCATAGGCAGCTATAAAAAGTAAAAAGACTTGTCGATTGACGAGTCTTTTTGTTTTGTAATGAACTGCCATAGCAAAAACAATGGTTCTACTAAGATTGTTTAATCCAAATTTTCCATTCTTCAATACCTTCTATTTCAATAACCTTCAAATTATCTGTAACCGGGATATTACTTTCCATATAACCTACTTCATATCCATAATCATCATTCGTAATTACCGTTTGAGTGTCACTCATTCCTTCAAATGGTCCATTCATTTGAACTACTTCTTTAGCTTCCCATTGACCATTATTTTTTTGAATCTCAGCAACCCAGACATCCTTATCGTTCATTACCCCTCTAAAGACAAATAAGAATAACTCTTCATTCACTTTATGAGAACCATATACCGTTATTTCTCTATCCACGTTTTCAGCCTCAATCGTTTTCAAAGCATCTTCTGGTAAGTAAACTGTTTTTTTACTAACTTCATCACAACCAACAAGTAAAAATACGAAAGATAAAAGTATTACTAGCACTAAGTGTGGCTTCATTTTTTCACCTCCAAATTTTTATAAAATGCGTATCATATTCTGCTCTTGATATGTATGGATCCCCTTGCTTATTCAACAAGTCTCCCCCGATGGTGTTATAACAATGCCTAACTAACTTCTATATTTAACTCTTGTGCCAAGTAGTAGACGTCATCCTCTAATAGTTTCTTAATTTCAGTGTGAGAAATAGATAGTATATAACCTTTTGAAGAGCCAAAAGGAAATTTTTCATTAACCACAAAGCCTAAAAATGATTTATCCACTTCCCAGATTGTCAGACCTTCACCAATTAAATAACCTTCTTCTTCCTCTCCAATTAAATTCCCATCTAAATCTGTTACAGCAACAGAAATCGCAGAACAATAATGTGGTTGCATACATTGTTCTTTCGATAATTTTGGGCATTCTGGAAAAGACTTAGCACTTACATCAAATCTATTAAAATCTATCTGCAATGTATATGATTGACTTTTAAAAATGTGTTGAAATTGTTCCTCTACCTCGAAAGCTATTTGCTGAACTTCTTGTTCTACTTCCCAAATCTGAACCTTTGTAATATCAGTTAAACTAACTTCTTTAAAAATCTCCTCCAAAAACATCATCCCTCCTTGGAAGGTATAGAATGGATCAAAATGTCTAATAGATCTCAGCAAGAAGGAGCGTTAACCCTTATTCATTTAGCGCTCCATATAATTAAAAGCATTACTCTGCATTCTTCTTTCTCTCTTCAAGAAGCTCTATGATTCTTTTGTTTTGATTTGATTGTTCCTTAAGTAGTCCTATTATTGTGCCTATACCTATAACAACAAAAAATAAAAGAATCAACAACATACATTCATCCCCTTTTAGTACTCTATTACACCATACTACAAACCTTTTGTATTACAGAAAAGCCCCCGATTGTCTAAAAAACTGATATGGTCTAAGAGAAAATAACTGCTATTTGATAATTATATTTTGGGGTCTTTTTATTTTAGGCATAAGTAATTCATCATAGAAATCTTGTTTATAAGCTGAATTCAACGGTTTTAGTCCATAATATACTTCTGCCAATTCACTTAAAATTGCAGATGAAAAAGAGAGTGAACCAATGATACTTTCACCCTGATGCTTTTTAGGAACATCATTTTTAGTAATTTCAACTGGTGTATTACCAATTACTTTCCATTTAAAACTATCAATACAGTTTGCAGTAATATTTAAAACTGAAATTACTGGTGAGGAAGTAATTGTTTCAATCGGAAGGCTTTTATTACCTCTACAATCAAAAAGGGCACAATTAGGGGAATTGTTCGTCTTCCATAAAACTTGACCGAAAGAATACGTACCGTCACTTAAAGGAAACGTAAAAACATCACCAACTTTCCACTTTTGTGGTTTAGGGCGTTTCCAATTTTCTAATATGCTCTTAATCTTGCATATATCTTCAGGGACCAGTTCTTGACGATAGGGTTCTATTGCAAGGTCATTGATAATGAGAGCAACTTGAAGAATTTCCGGCCCTTTTTTTGAACTCGTATGGATAAATATTGAGCCGCTTTCATAATCAGTTTTTACTTTCTTATACAAATCATTTTCTGAATTTTTAAGAACTCCGCGTAGCTTCTTTATAGCTTGTTGGTTTGTTTCTACCCCAAATTCATCTGCTATGCTTTGAGCAATCATAAAGGTTGACATTGTATAATCAGGAAGATGAACTTTAATAAATCCAATATTCACAGATAAATCCTTTATAATATTCTGATTCAATTTATTCACCTACCAACTATTTATAGGAATTTTCCCCTCAAATATATAAATTATATTAATTCTTCCACAATCCTACCCTTATTGGAATAATCGCTATCTTAACCTATCCTTATTTTACCATAGGTTACACTGCCGATTTTACAATTTTTGTATCAATTGACGAATAAAATTGACTAGGTTATTTGATACTGACCTATGCCAATTCCTATGTGAGTCTCAATGTGATTTATTAGAACAGGATCTCAAAACGGAACTTTGGGAATTTCCCTTCTCCCTCAAGCTATTTCAATATACCGCGCGAAAATTGCTTAAATTTCCCGAATGAAATGGAGGCCGCATTAATCCTTTGGTAAAAGTTGATTTGAACAAACGTTTGTTTGGAAAAAGTTTTACTCCCAAAACAATTTAAATTTGACCATTTCCTTTGTATCGCCACCCGCTATAACATCCTCCTCTTTTTATACTCGATAGCTTGTCGACTAATTTCATCTCACGTCTCCCACTGTATCGGTTTCTTTTGAAAATAAGCGATATACCCCTTGCAAAAATAGTCGAAAACCCTCATATTGAAAACAGGAGGTGCGATATGCGAAACGATATACAAGCGAACGAACGTGCATATTCCACAAAGGAAGTGGCCGAAGAAGTAGGAATTGCCACACCCACTGTACGAAAGTATGGCCAAATTTTAGAGCGGAACGGGTATGAGTTTTTAAAGGATGGAGATCGGAGAATATTTGTTGAATCGGATATCAAGGCGCTTGTAGCGTTACGCGATACAGACAAACCACTAGATAGTACGGCAAAAGCTATTGTATCTCAACAAAAAGATAGATTTGAAGAAATGAAGGAAACGGACATAGCGCTACCCGATACGGATGACTTACTTCCACAAGACCCGAATCAATTAAAAGAGGCCTTTAAATACTTAATCAACGAGCTTGCAGCGACTCGTGAAATGAACCTTCAGCTCAAAAACGATATGGCTGTCTTGAAAAACACGCTCGGTCAGCTCCAGCAGGACCACCATGTTATTAGCTCTAGCATTGGAAATTCTTCACAACGAACAAATGCGAAGATCGAAAAACTTTCAGAGCAGCAAAAAAATCAATACGAAACGCTACTAGCTCAGGAACAAGAAAGAGCAGAGCTTCTGCAGGAAGAACTAAAAAAAATTCGGGAAGAGCAAAAGCAAGAATGGGTCTCCCAAAATGATTTCAACAAACGACTCGAAGAAGAACTACATAAGCGAAACGGAAATGGAAGCTGGGGATGGCTAATTTCACTGTTTAAAAAATAAAGGAAGCAGGAGAACCTACCCCTCCGCTTCCTATTTTTTTTGCATATCGTACGGCGATATGACTTGTTTTTACATTCTCTCTGTTTTGGTTTCAGCTTTCAACAAATTTCCCGAGAAATATCCTCCGTATTTCCGACATTCCCGACATAATTTTTAAATATTGGATGATTCTCCACCCCACCTCCACTTCCCACTTCTCAAAAAAAAATCCCCATCATATACATAATAGTAATGTCTGTTCATTTGTATCGTAACGATTTATTTAGGGGGCGGGGATAAGATGGCGATAAAACCACCAATACTTCAGAGGGGCGATACGATTGGCTTGGTTGCTCCGGGCAGCCCTCTGGATGCAACGATTATTGATGCGAGAGTAGAATTTTTGAGGAATATGGGATTCAATGTGATTTTTGGTAAAGGGGTTTATTCCTTTGATGGAATTGTGACGGCTCCAGCACAACAACGTGCGGAAGATATCATGATGATGTTTGAAAATCCGACTGTAAAGCTGATTCTCCCAACTCGAGGGGGCACAGGTGTTCAAACCATTCTTCCCTTTCTTGATTTTAATGTGATAAAAAATAATCCGAAGATCCTCTCCGGATATAGCGACATAACGGTACTGCTGAACAGTCTCTATCAGTTTAGTGATCTCATCACTTTTCATAGCCTCATGCTCATTGATTTTCGTGCGGAAACTCCACCGTACAATTTCAATCAATTTTTTGCAGCGACCTCTACCATGACTGCACCGCGGGTGATACAAAACCCACCAGAAATGCCACTTACAAGTCTTGTGCCAGGGAATGTAACAGGTCCTATCGTGGGTGGGAATTTAACTTCCATAGTAAATACCCTTGGCACGCAATATGAAATCGATACGAAAGGAAAAATTCTATTCTTAGAAGACATTCACGCACCTACAAACATGGTCTTCCGATATTTCACCCAGCTTGAGATGGCGGGCAAATTTAAAGACTGCATCGGGATTGTGATGGGAGAATGCACAACATGCGCAATCTCCTACAACACCCCTTATGCAGATCTAATTAACATCATGCTTGTACCCTTGGGCAAACCCCTCATGACCAACCTCGCCACAGGCCACGGCACATTTAAAGCCACTATCCCCATCGGCTCCTCCGCCCGGCTCGATACTATGAATAACACATTGACCATACTCGAGCCTGCCGTTTCAAGGTAAAACAGGAGGACGGTTCTACCGATTCATACTTTTTACGAAATGTATGAACCAAAAGAACCGTCCTCCGCCCCACTACACTTTATAGAATTCCTGAACCTTATCCAGCACAAAACGATAGGACTTTTTGTGAATGGGTTGGAGAATAAAGATGAAAAAAGTACAGCTGAAGGTAACCAGTAATGAAAAGGTGAAGACCATTTTTATGATGAAGGCGCCTACGAAGTCGTTTGCGAAAGTAAGAATGAGACTAGAAGAAAGAAATACGAGTAACCAGCCGGGTAAAACAATGATAAAAAAATCATTAAAGTACTTTTTTGTGTACCTTGTTGTTTTATTAAACGCTATGTAGATTATGTGTAGATAGAGATACATTAGTACTGCAAACATGATCATTTCCACAAACATAACACCAAAGCCCCCCCTTCCAATCTAATACTATTTTACAAAATAATCCTAAAAATTTGAATCAGTTTTTTTTAGGTATTTTTCCCTATGTCGTTTCCTATTGGTATAATATGTATATGTCTTGATTACAAAAGGAGCCCTACCTATGGGAATTTATAATCCTGAAAAAAACCTAAGAAGTCAGATTTTACGGCACTTTCGTTCACATCCGAAATCAATGGCGCATATCAAAAAAGAATATGACGCAAATGGCTCTATTAATCATGCGTTGGTGAATAGTTTAAAAGAGAAAATTCTGCTTAGCTTAAGAAATCATAAAGTGTGGGATAAATTTGATGATGCCCAAATCGAAAGGTTAATAATGATGGAATTAATTCAACACCTAAAGCGGACTAGCTCTAAACATTCAGGTAAAAGACAGGTAAAAATCGCCTTTCCGAGCAGATTCAGAGCCACAACCTCCCCTGCAACTTTAATGATTGTCATTATGCTAATTTTTTATCTAATCTATCAATTATTCATTCAAGATTTCTCATACACTACAAACACTGTTCAAGCTATTAAAGGCGAGCTAGGCCTTGCTGAGGGGTTTCTTCTGCTGTTATTAAGTATTTTTATCCTCTTCCTAAGCGCACCTCCTCTTGAAAAGCTATACGGCTCAGCAAAATTCGTTGCACTTTTTTTCATTCCTGGCTTTCTTGTTTTTCCGTTCCAACAAGAGACACTCGTGCATGCTTTATCTGGGAGTATATCTGGATTGATGGGAGTTTATGTGGGATTGTTGGTGCAAAAAAATCGGAAAATAGTACAACAGAGAACATGGTGGGTTTCAGGTGCTTTTGCCATTTATTTCGGAGCTCACTATTTCTTGCTTGGAGTGCTGTTTAGCCCCTACCCACTTTTATCAGCAGCACTGATTGGATTCTTACTTTCTCTAATAGTAAAATCAAAATCTTATAGAAAAATAGCGGATATGAAATGGAGGGGTTAATACAGTGAGACGGAACGAATGATCCAGGAGAAACGTCCCCCCCGTCCCAAAAAAAGTAAAGACAAATAAAATAATTGAAACTATAATTAAAATTAGATTGAATTTTTTTACAATTACATAAAGGAAGTTGAGGGGAAAAGAAAAGGGATGAGAAAGTTTTTATCGTTGGTGGTTGTGTTTGTTGTTGGTTTAGGGATTTTTAGCGGTTATCCAAGTAAGGCCGGAGCTGTGAGTGAGTATTACCGCATTTCTGGAATGGATCGAATTTCTACGGCTATAGAAATATCTAAAGCTGGCTGGGAGCAGTCAGATATCGTGATTTTGGCACGTTCAAATAACCCTGCAGACGCTTTAGCTGCTGCAAGTTTGGCTGGGACGTTAGAAGCTCCTATTTTGCTAACTCCTACAGATTCACTTCCGAGTATTGTTTTTCAAGAACTTTATCGCTTGAATGCAAGTGAAGTGATTATCCTTGGTGGAACTGCCGCAATTAGTGGAGACATCGATAAAGCGTTGAAGAAAGAAGGTTATTTTGTAGAACGTGTCTCAGGAAGCAATCGTTTTGAGACGGCTGCAAAAATAAACAAAGTGGCAGGAACAGATAAAAATACACAAGCAATTGTCGTGAACGGCTATACGGTGGCAGATGCTATATCCGCCTCCAGCGCCGCAGCCATTAACGGCATTCCGATTTATCTAGCAACCGATAATAAACTACCAGTTGCGCTGCCAGACAATGTGAAGGAAGTTACCATTTATGGCGGGGAAAAGGTCATTGGTAAATCCGTTTTCAATGATCTCAAAAATAAAGGATTAAATGTGACTCGACTCGCAGGAGCGAATCGTTATCAAACCAACATCATGTCTTTAGATGATAGTTTAAAAGAAAATGTCCTGATTGTCAGAGGGACATCTGTTAGTAAAACGAAAGAGGATTATCCTGATGCTGTAACCGCCTCTGGTCTTGCGAAGATTCTTCAAGCAAACATGATATTAACCAACCCTACAAAGGTTGTCCCAGAAGCAGAAGATCATTTTGCATCTAATCGTTATGTCAATATTATTGTAATTGGTGGAGAGAGCGCTGTTTCTTCTGATGTAGCATGGGAAACCTCTGCCTTTGTTGACACCGACATCCAACAATTTGTGGAAGAGAAAATGATCGATACAGCTATACACCCTACAAAACCAATTGTTTACTATACGAATACACGAAAAGCCGTGAAAGCATTAAACTATGAAACTGGAGAAGTAAGCACCATTACCTTTGATTTGAAGGCAGAAAGCATTTATTTTGCCAATAATAAGCTCTATGTTTCCTTATTAAAAGGCGAGCATAGTAGCTACTGGTGGGAAGAAGATCAGGAGGGTGCCATCGCAGTAATCCATGGCGAAACATTTACTCTCGAGAAACAAATAGACATCAAGTTGGACCCATTCGACATCGTGGTTGACAGCAAAGGTTTTATGTATGTAGCCAGCGGATCCGGACAGCATTCCAACTTAAATAGCTATGATGCCAACGGAAATCTTCTTTCAAGTGATTGGATATACCAACGAACATACATCGAGCTTGCACCAGGTGAGGATAAAATATATGCAGTGGACACGGTAATTTCACCTAGAGATCTAACCGTTTACCACCTTTCGGGAGATGGCATCATTACTGGAAATTCTGATTCTCCTTATCATGGTGACTTTAATTTAGAAACAAAAATTAGAGTATCTGCAGATGGAAATTTCGTGTTTAACAGCTCTGGCCATGTGTTCAAGGCTCCAAGCTTGGAAATTCATGAAGAGCTAAAGTATAACTTCACCGATGTTTTATTTTACGACAATGCCTTCTACCTTGGCCGCAACGGACTGCTACTCGGCCACAGCATAGAAGACTTTGAACATTACGACACCCTGTCCACACACGGAGATGTACAAACACTACTACAAAACAAGAACGACATTGTCATCGTCACCCACTTTTACGAAGATGACTCAACTGTACCTATAACAGGAATTGAGATAAAGAAGAAACAAGGAGACGGCTCTACTGCCCCAAACCTCCAAATTCCTTATGAGTATAACGGAGCTATCACTAACGGATTTTAAGCAATTTAAAGAAAGCGGAGATACTGTTTAAACAGTTCCTCCGCTTTTTTTTACCTGAAAAAAGGAATTACTATTGTAATACCATTCCTAAAAGTGTAAAATTACACATATAAGATAAAAAGGAGCATAATGATTAATATGGATCAAACGGAAGTTATTCATCTCGTATCTAGCAAACTAAAGTTAATTCGCATTGAACATGACTATACGCAGGACAAAATGGCAGAGATTCTAGGTATTTCAAAGAAAACTCTTGTACAAATTGAAAAAGGTCGCAATCCCGCCGGCTGGACATTGACGGTTGCCACCTGCACACTTTTTCGAGAAAGCGAAATCCTCTCCTCCATCCTGGGACCAGACCCTTTAGAAGTCATCGAAACAATCGCACACGAAAAAATTGACCACCCGAAAGATAAAACGATGGGCGGGAAGGTGTGGTGGAAAGACGTGAAAAAGGCAGGAGAATTTCGCCTCCAACAAAACGTCATCAGCCAGCACTATCGCATCCTTGATGACCTTGATTTTCGCTGGTACAGCTCTTTTCAAAAGGAAGACGCCCTTCAACGGCTAACGGAACTCACTACGGACAAGAAAGGAAAATAAACCAATGGAAATAAACATTATCCTCCTCATTGTCGTCCTTTGCCCCGTTTTTCTGGCCGCATGTTACTTGTCTGAAAGGTTGGATCATTAGAGACGGGGGGACAGGTCCCTCGTCCCATGTCTATTCCTCTATTCATGTCTATAACCGCTTACTTTGTTGTGGAGATGGAAGTAAGCAAAGATTCGGTTACCACCAAAAAAGGAGAATGTAAAAATGGAATTATTGGATTCTATCGACCCATTCGTGATGCAATTAGTTATTGTACCATTTATCGTCATTGGTATTGGCGTTTTAGCTTCTGTTTTTGTGAAAAAGTTTTACATTGCGCCACTCGTAACACTGATCCTCAATGCGTTGTATGAAGTTATGTATATGAAAATCTATTTTTCCTCTTCAGATTTCAGCTTCACATCTTGGAATATTATCTTTCCGCTGATTTCACTCATAATTGCTTCGATAATTGCTGACATAAGAAAACAAAAACAAGTTTTTCCAGATAATGTTAAAGGGGAGTTTGGATAATTTCATTCTTAACCATTATTGGAGTGCTTATTGTAGGATTGCTATTGTTATTGGTAGGATTCACAACAAAGAAAGCGTGGGTGCAACTAGTATCTATCATTCCCCTTGCTATTTCAGTGTGGCAACTAATGTTACTGTTTTCAATGGGGATGTAGGGCGAAATTTTTGGGTAGATGGCTCACATTTGGTGGTTTCATGAGAATTTAGCAGCGTTTCTTGGGGATTTGCTCATTTTGAATAGAAATATGAGGGATTTCTGCGAGAACGTTGCGAATCTTCCTTGGCAGTTGTTGACTTTACGAGCTGATTGTGACACTTTTGAAGATTATTGTGACACTTTTCGGAGTTATTGCGACACTTTTCGGGGTTATTGCAACACTTTCCGGAGTTATTGCAACACTTTCCGGAGTTATTGTGACACTTTCTGAAGTTATTGCGACACTTTTTTTAAAGTGGGTGGGTGCCAGTGACCAGACAACGAAACCAAAAGAAGCAGGGGAACCCTCTCCCCTGCTTCTGGTGCGTGACAAGTAACCGTCCCCCACTTTCCGCGGGACGAGGGACCTGTCCCTCCGTCCCACTCAAATCAACTTCTGTTCTTTCAAAAAGGCTTCTAGTAGTTCAGTAGCTTTTTCTTCCGTTAGGTCATTGGTGTTTATGGTGTAGATGCCTACCAATAGGCCAAAATTTTGGACGGAGGGGTAGCTTTGTTCTGTGATGTTCAGTTGGTAGAGGTCGTTTTGAAAGAACATGCACCACATGTCTTTGTTTTTTACTTTGAAAAGGACAGCTTCTAGATCATGGCCGTCTTTATAGTAGCCTGCGTGCATGTGATAACGGTCGTCGAATAGCATTTTTTGCCCACTCCTTTTTATAAAAGGTTTTAGAATACTTCATAATGCTTTTTTAAGTTTGGTGGTACGTGGTAGTGCAAGACATTGGGTCCGCCTGTTTTGATTGGGAAGTAATCTAATCGGAAGACGACGGAACCTGTTTTTCTCAAGCGTACTTGAATGATTCTTCCGCCTCCTCCAGCACCTTCCAATATGTACGTGTTTGGCGCTTTAATTGCTTTATCCACATAAGGTCTTGCTAGAGCCCAGCCTTTCTTCATTCCTTCTCTTCCTACTTTAGAAGTTAACAAACGAATAGCTGCCGCTGCAATGGGTACCCATTGACCTTGAACAGACGTTTCCAAGCTGTCCACATCTTGTTCTGATAGAAGTAGATGTTCCTCAAGTTGATGAAAAACCGGATCCTCCAGTAGAAAATCAAACTCTTCATCATAGTTTTCTAGCGTTACCTCCGAAACATCCACACCTGTTAGTTCTTTTACTTCCTCAAGAGTACCATGTTCAAGCTGTAAATCTTCTTCTTTTTCCAAAGCTAAGGAAATGGATGGGCTAATTGTAGAAAAAATTAGCACAAAGCTTAATAGTAATAGAATACTTTTTTTCATAGGAAAATTCCTCTCTTCTACATTAATTTATAAAGTGGATGGGATTCATAATGATGTATCCCTCCGTTTGCTGGTTTTGATTTTTCATAGCCTCTAACACTTTATCAATCGTAAATTCGTTATTATTTTCAAGATAAAGTGCGAGCACTCCTGCCATGTAGGCAGATGCGATGGACGTGCCGCTACTGACAAAGGAACCACCTGAAAGGGAATAACTGTTGATATATTGACCTGGTAGAAGCACATCCATTTCCTCTCCTAAAGTGGTTCCTTTCCACACTTCACCTTCTTTGTTTAAAGCTCCAACAGCAATAACATTGTCATATTTTGCCGGGTAGGTAATGTCTACGTCTTTCTTTAATCCATAATTGCCAACAGAAGAAACGATGATAATTTGGTGAGAGTTTGCGAGGTCGATCACTTGTTTTAATTCACTAGAATCTTCAAATGTACCAAAAGGCATCAAGATAATATTCACCCTTTGATCGATGGACCACTCGATCGCTTTAATAATCGTGGAAATGTCCCCTTGAAGCTGATGATCTAATGCTTTAACAATATACAACTCCGAATCGGGAGCAACACCTAAGCTTTTTGAGCCAACGATTCCTGCCAAATGAGTACCATGCCCATGATCATCGCGAACATCATTTGAACCATCTATGACATTGATACTCTTTACTACATTGACAGGGATGGAAGAAGAAACACCGGTATCAATTAGTGCTATTTTTACTTTTTTCCCTGTTAAACCATACTTTTGGTGCAGTTTATTAATTTGTAAAAGCTGATAACCCCAGTTTTCGCTATAAAACTTTTCTCTCTCCTGTTTTTCATATAGAAAGTAAAGGCAGAAAACCAATACAAAACAAACAAGAATTGACATGAATTTTAGTAGTTTCATTGATTTCCTACTAACATGTGTGCCTCCATGTCCCTCCCTCCTTTCTCTTTTTTGATTATAAAAAAAGAAAGTAAACAGAAGCTTAACAGAACCTTAAATAATCCTTAAATTGTCAATCCTATTTCTAAATTCATGATAAAATATTGGATAGAAACCCAGAGAACAGAGGAGTACATCATGCAAAAACGGATATACATCGCTGAAGACGATTATGGCATAAATCAATTGCTTTCTATTCATTTGAAAAAGGACGGCTATCAAGTAGAACAGGCTTATAGCGGAGAAGAAGTACTAAAGAAATTGGAAGAAAGGGTCCCCGATTTGTTGATATTGGATTTAATGATGCCTGGTATCGATGGATTACAGGTGATTGAACAGGTGAGGAGGTACTCCAAGGTTCCAATCATGCTACTGACTGCAAGAGGAGAAGATCGCGATAAAGTGGCAGGATTTAAAATTGGGGCGGATGATTATCTAGTCAAACCTTTTAGTATGGTGGAATTGCTATCAAGGGTGCACGCACTCATTCGTCGGTGCACAGATTATGGTACCGCTGAGCAAGAATTTATTCAAAATGGCGACCTTGCCTTTGATACAGTTAATCAGGAGTTTACCGTCAATGGCACCGCTCTTACCTTAAAGCCCAAAGAAACCAAACTCCTTTCTATTTTTATGAACAATATTAACCGGCTCTACACAAAGGCCCAACTATATGAGTTAGTATGGAACACAGACTACCTTGGTGACAGCAACACCATTATGGTGCATATCAGCAGAATTAGAGAACAAATTGAACCAAACCCAAAATCGCCTATCTACATTAAAACAATTAAAGGGCTAGGATATCGGATGGTACAGCATGAAAGCTAACACGTTATTTTCCCTATCCAAAAAGACAAACCTTCCGATAAAAAAACAATTTCTTTTCAACTACACCGTGTTATTTGTCATTCTATTTTTCATAGGCGTTATTACCCTGATTGCGAATACTATCTATGTCGAATCAATGTATGAGGATATCGACGAAGCATTTTTGAAGAAGCTTTATCATGATGGGGAAAAGAAGGGATTGGAAGCAGCGTTTAAAGAGCACGAGCTACCTGACCACGCATATCTTGAATTTTTGAATAAGGATTACAAAATCACACAACAATATAACAGCCCGCATGAGATTGGCCATCAGTATGAATTACGTAAGTTTCTAAAAGAGATCGATCACTACGACACCGATCTCTTCATTCCAGATGACGGTGGGGACTATCTAGTCTTATATCTACCTGTGGAACGTTTTTTCCTTGATGTGTTCTTGTTTACCGTACTATTTTTCCTGATATGTTTAATCATAATTTTGCGCTGGTATGTAAAAAGGACCTCCACCCAGTTTATACAGCCTGTTGAAAAGCTTCTAAGTGGCATAGACTCGATTGCACAAGGGAATTACGATACAAACATCCATTTCCAAGCAAACCAAGAATTAAATGATCTTAAGGAAAACATTAATCGAATGGCTGTTAAAATCGGGGAGGAAATCACGCTAAAGGAGCGTTCCGAACACCTTAGAAAACAGTTGATCTTAGACATTTCTCACGATTTAAAAACACCATTGACCAATATCCAGGGCTATGCGGAGACACTATGGAAATTCCCCTCCCTTACCCATGAAGAACGCCAACAATATTCATCT
Source organism: Bacillus sp. THAF10 (assembly GCF_009363695.1). Taxonomy (NCBI): domain Bacteria; kingdom Bacillati; phylum Bacillota; class Bacilli; order Caryophanales; family Bacillaceae; genus Bacillus; species Bacillus sp. THAF10. The sequence continues at coordinate 3,651,104 of NZ_CP045403.1, forward strand.
ATCATCATGACCAACAGTACCAAAGCAAACCGGCTCATTCAGGACCTGTTCGACCTCTCTCACCTTGATATGGAAACGAATAAACAACCATTTGAAGAACATAATTTGACGGAATTAGTCAGAGACATTTTCACCTCATTTGTCGACGAGTTAGAGGCAAAAGGCATTCATTATGAAGTAGAGATACCAGACTGCAGGCTAATGATGAAGATGGACATCCACCTTTTCGAAAGAGCCATCACAAACCTTCTTCAAAATTGCATTACTCACGGAGGCAACCACCTTGCTCTCTCGTTAACCAAAGAACGGCATCATGTTGTACTGACCATTGCAGACAAAGGAACGGGCATACCCAAAGAATATCACGACAAAATTTTCGAACCATTTGTCCGAGTCGATGAATCACGCAACACCTACACGGGCGGCACAGGCCTTGGTCTTGCCATAGCCAAAAAAATCATCACCAAACAAAACGGCACCATCACCATTGATCCCAACTACACCCAAGGCTGCCGTTTTGTCATTACACTGGGCGGGTAGGTACGGAGGGAGGTACGGAGGGACAGGTCCCTCGTCCCACTAGGTACGGGTCGCGGGACGCGGGACCTGTCCCCACGTTCCCATTTATATATCCCTTCAGTCTAGTAATCTAGGTCTGCATGCCAAAAATCTTTATAGATTACTATGCTAGAAAACTCCTTCTTCTATTGTTACACCTAGAAATCTTTGGTAAAATATTTTATAGAGATGTAAAGAGAGGGGAATTTATACCGATGTGGAATACCTTGAAATGATTATGTAATTGGATAGAGACAGAAGCACGGTCCTACCTTCTAAGGATACGTCTATTTGTCTATCTAAAATCATTCAAGGGCTACATGGTGTGGACAATTCAATTCCCATTACCAAGCAGATACCGTTGTATATCTGCTTTTTATTATGGAAAAAAATACATCTCTATTGCCACAATCATAGAGTCCCTATACATTGGGGGAATTTTTTATGAGAAACCAGCAAGAAAAAGAAGAACTGCTTGAAGGTGGAAATGTTACAAACGTCTATCGTTCAGGAGCTACTGTCCGTCGTGAACTAAAACCAGAAAGCACAAAAATTCACACATTACTAAAACATCTTGATCACAAAGGCTACAAAAATGCTCCCTCCTTTCAAGGGATAGATGAACAAGGTAGAGAGATATTGTCCTTTATTGAAGGAGAAGCAGGCAACTATCCGTTAAAAAAATTCATGTGGTCAGATGAAGCTTTGGAAGAAATCGCAAGAATGCTCCGCGGCTATCATGATGCTGTGAGTGATTTTCCTATAGATGAAAACTGGCAACCGATTGATAACACACCTCAGCCATTTGAGGTGATATGCCATAATGATTTTGCCATTTATAACATTATTTTTAACCATAAGCTTCCAGTAGGAATTATTGATTTTGATAATGCTGGTCCTGGCCCAAGACTTTGGGATATCGCCTACACGCTTTACACCTGCGTTCCTTTAAGTAGACATTATCATACGGAATCAGGTGAAGCTGTCTTTTATGATCCTTTAAAGGATGCTGACCGTAAAAAACATAGAGTGAAATTGTTTTTTGATGCGTATGGCATCGATGGTTTGGAGAAGGACCTTATAGAAATGGTATTACTCCGATTAGAAGGCCTTTGTAAAACGATGAAAAGGAAAGCTGCAGAAGGTGATATGGCTTTCCAAAAAATGATAGATGAAGGACACTATGACCATTACCAAACTGACATTAAATTTATTCGTGAGCATGGTAAAGCGTGGGTTAAAGGTGTTTTCTTGGACACCCATTAACAATAATGATGGAAACACAAGGTCAGAGTTTTAAACACTGATCTTGCGTTTTTTTAATTTAAAGTTTTTTCAATATACAATGTGAAAATAGTCGAGGAATGTCTAACGCTATTTAACCCTTTCTTAACAACACAAAAATTTCTTTTGAACAAACATTTGTTCAAAAAATACTATTCCAGTCTTTCAATCTATTTCAGCTATATAGAAGGGGGTTCTTCTGGTCTATTATATGGTAAAATATTCATATAATTGCCATTTAGGAGGACATCCTTTGAACAAGCTATTATTATTCACGTTTATTTTGACTCTCTTTCTAACCGGCTGCGACCCTTTTGAAAAAGAAGCAATGGACTTCTATCAAACGACAAAAAGCACCAATCTCACTAGGGAACATGTCCAATCTATTTCCATTCACTCGAACGAAAATGAGATCATGACTGTTTTTGGAAAACCTGACACAACAGAAGAAATTCAGGATCCAAAGTCAACATACCTTATTTACGATGATATAGAATTCGGACTGAAGGAAAGCAAGGTATTTCGATATCACTTCCAAAGAAATCATGAAACTTCAAAAGGGATAGCAATTGGAGACAAAAAAGATAAAGTCATCAGAGAGTATGGTCAACACTACTACGAACGAGTCGAAGGCGGCAATGAAACGGTGGGTTATTTTGATAAAGATAACAGGTTGCAAATAGAGTTTGGCTTTCAAGAGGATAGAGTTGTAACTGTTATTATGGAGGAACTGGAATAACTACAAAAATCCCCCCATATCGTTTTTTCTTCATAGTACTAAATATTACTTTTAGCCTTAAAATTGTTATCCCCCTGTAACCCCTCTAAAATCTCCCTGTCATCTCCACCTGTTAGTATGGGACAGGTCAGATTCTATAGAAACGGGGATGATAGTTTGAAACATTTAGTAGCAGGATTTGCATTAGCCGGAGTGTTGGCGTTTAATCCATTGATCGGTCATGCTGAATTAGGAGATCAAACGCTTGAGCCTGGAATGTGGCATGAAGACGTGAAAGAGTTACAGGAGATTTTAGATGAAAAAGGTTATTTCAAATATAGCGAAACAACTACATACTATGGAGATTATACGACTGATGCTGTGAAAGCATTTCAAGCTGATAAAGATATCGAGGTAACGGGAACTGCCGACGAGGAAACTTTCAAAGCTTTAGGTGTGGAAAGTAACGAGTCCAATATCGTCGAAGTGGCGAAAAAGTATGAGGGCACACCTTACCAGTGGGGTGGCGAAACTCCTGAAGAGGGCTTCGACTGCAGCGGCTACCTAAACTATATTTTCGATGAAGCAGAAAACAAAGATCTTCCACGTACGACAAAAGAAATGTATGAAGAAGGAACAAAAGTAGAGTCACCAGCAGTTGGCGACATCGTATTCTTTGACGTCGAAGGAAACGGCGTGAGCCACGCAGGCGTCTACATCGGCAATGGTGAATTCTACCACGCATCCTCAACAGATGGCGTAAAAGTGAGCGAACTTGACAGTAGCTACTGGAAGGATAAATACATTGGAGCGAAGCGGTTCTAAAGGAACGGTACGGAGGGACAGGTCCCTCGTCCCAGCCCCTTTCTCACTCAATTAAATTACAAGGAAAAGAGACATGTCGTATTGGCATGTTTCTTTTCTTTGAACGGTTTTCTAGAGTAGTTAAAGAATGACTGGTGCTAATTGCGGCACTTTTGAGAGTTATTTAGATGTTATTGCGAAACTCTAAATGATTGCTGTAATAGGTTCCTCTCACTTTTTCCAAACAAACTTTCTTCCTAAAAACCACGGTACTAATACACTTGCAGCAACCCGTTACCCCTTCCCATCGTCCCATATGTTATACTTCTATAGAACGGATGCTAGTACGATGCCTCCGCAACGAGATACCTGATGGAGGTGTTAGAACATGAATAAACGATGGACCCTAGGAAAGATACATGAATTTGTTGAGAAGAATTCAGATTGTAAACTTTTATCCACGGAATACCATGGATTCTCTCAAAAATTATTATTTAAATGCGCTTGTGGCAGCAATTTTGAAAAGACATTCACGAAATTCAAGAATAATCACCAACGCAAGTGTGACGTATGCCAGCCGCCAAAGGCTTCACGATAATTGATTCACTAAAAAGCTCCAGTTGATTCTGGAGCTTTTTTTCATAGTTGGAACAGGAAAAAGGGGCGTGGGGCGTGGGACGTGGGACCTGTCCCCTTGTCTCCTCTTGTCCCCCTCAAACCCGAGCGATCACACTCTTAGAAATTCCAGTCACCCTAGAGAGCTGCCGGATGGACACACCATCTACTTGTTTAACCTTGGCCAACAGAGCATTCCGCTCGCTCCTTTCCATCTGCTGGAGCATGCTGCTACTAACGACTCCTACCTTCCGAAAATATTCCCTGACCTCGTCGTCGGAAAGCGTTACTCTCTCATGAACTTCCAGGCATTGATCATCATTCTCCCTCTCCATAAAATCGGAATACCGCGTTAGCGCCACTTTTCTGTCTGGAGAAAACAAACGCAACCCCTTATCAATATCCACTATCCGCCTCTTTCTCACATACTCATGCACGCTCGTCCACTTGCTATCCCATACGCTTCGGACCAGCCCAGCTTTAAGCGGATTCTGATGAATATACCGTAACGCTGTGACAAAATACTTAGCATCCTCGACACTTTCACTATAGAACCGCCCCTGAAATAAATGACCGCATCTCTTATATTTTGCATTGTACCAATATACATAACTCGAACTAACCCTCTTCATGAAATCCGAAATGCTCTCCTCTGTCTCTTTCACAAGGAGGTGAACATGATTATCCATCAAACAATAACCATACAACTCCACACAGCTTTTCTCTTTGAATTTAGCAAGTGTGCGAAGAAAAACTCTTTTATCCTGCTCATCTTCAAAAATAGTCTGGCGATTCACGCCTCTAAAAACAATATGATAAATTCCTGTGCGGCTCTTCTTACGGGGGTTTCTAGGCAAAAAAACACCACCTCTTTCCTACGAATAAGTACATTTTCAGATTTTGCAAAAAAATGAAAGGGAAAACGATCGATGCAAACAGTGGTCATATGTTCAGGATTTTCAGGAGTAAAATCGAGAGAGTTGATAGGGGTAACAATAAAATGGGTAGGGACAGGAATGGGACGAGGGACCTGTCCCCCCGTCCCAAACCTCCATTTCATGCCTTAAATTAGACACTTGGGATACACACCCCTCCCTTTTTCCAAACTTTTCTACTAAAATAATAGGTAGATAGAAAACGAAGGGGTGATTCACTTGAAAAGTAAAATAAACGATTTGTTTAGCGAGCAGCGGAATATTCATGTTCTTTATTCGTATGAGAATAAAGAGGCATATTTGGAGAAGGTAGTAGATTTTATTCAATCAGGCGTCGCTGCTGAAGAATATGTTATTTTGATTGAGAATCAACGAATTTATCGGATGATTGAACGCAAGTTAAACACAATACTATCGGAAAATCAAATGAAACTAGTCTGTTGGGTAAACAATTTTGATTTCTATTTTTCAAGTGGTAGCTATCATCCTCCTGCTATCTATAACTACTTTGTTAAAACCGTGCAATCATTAGTAGATGACAGGCTCCTTTTCCGGACATGGGCACATGTGGAATGGGCAACGATGGAAGGACCGTTACATATTATTGAAGATTTAGAGCGGATTGTCGATGAAGCGGTCATCCACCTTGAATTTCCATTGGTCTGTGCCTATGAAGATGTCAAAATACCGGAATACCTAAAAAACATCCTATTAGAAACGCACCCATATATATGGATTAAAGATGAATTAGTTGCATCAGAGTCATACCACCCTACTATAAAATGATAAAAAAGAGAGCTTATCAATTTTGATAAGCTCTCTTTCTATAAGGAAAAAAGAAGCTATCCCTCTGTTTTACAAATCAATCTTCAGAAGGTAATGTTGGGTCATCTGGATCATTGGGTAGGTCGTAGTGAGGGGTTGCAGTTTCTTGGAAATTTAACATTTCGGTACTTGTGAAAGATGTAGATGAAAACCCTAGGGAGAGGCAAATTACTGTTATTGCAGAGCAAATATACAAAAATTTTCTCATTTTTAATTCCTCCTAATCAATTTCTACTACTAGTATAATTATAGTATATTTTTATGTAATATGAATTCGACGTGTAGGACCATTATCAGAGAAAGTCTTGTATTTTGCTTCAATTTGTAATAAATTGTGCATAATATATGATATTTGTCTTATTTTTGGGAGGGGACAAAATGATGGACAGTCAGTTGTTAGGGGAAGAGATTAAGAGGTTAAGAAAACAACAGTCATTATCTCAAAAGGAATTATCCGATGGAATTTGCTGCCAAACCACCATTAGCAGTATTGAGAAGGGGCGAGCGTTACCTAGTATCGATATTTTGTATTACATTGCACTAAGATTGAATGTGACCATCGATTATTTTTTTCAAATAAATTATCAAAATAATCAAACTTATATATCTGATACCATTATTAGCATTGAAGAGTTTGTAAAAAAGAAAAAGTACCATGATGTTTATGAGATTACAAAACTTGAAAGAAAGCTTAGAGAAGCGAGAGATCTTGGTAGAATGTTTAATCAATTTGTTGATTGGCATTACTTTAGATCCTCTCAGATAATTGGTTTGATTTCTTGGGAGGAATGCGTTGAACATTTAAAGCAACTGCTTTTGAGTAAAGAGATAAATAAGGTACATTTCCAAGATTTAAGAATTAAAAATGTCATTGCTAATGTATGTGCAGAAAATAGAGATTATAAGGAAGCACAGAAACATTATAATGATATATTGAATACAAATATTAAACTGGAAGCATTTCAACGTTTTAAACTAAAAGTATACTTTAACCTTTCTAAGTTGTATTTTTACGAAAAGTTATATGAACAATCGATTGAGATAGCGGAGAAAGGCATAAAGCTGTCAAAGGAACTAGAGGATATATCAATGTTAGGTAACCTATATCTTCAAGCTTCTCAAAGTATGTTTAAACTAAGAAAATTCAATTCTATTACAATACAAGATTATATAGTAAATGCGAAATTTCTTTTTCAGTTAACGAAAAAACAACAAAGTTTGGAGTTTATCAAAGAGCTAGAAAAGCAGATTTCAGAGTTGGAATGTGCTCAAGTTTAAAAAAGACAAGCTTCAAGACCTAAGAATGACCTTGAAGCTTGTCGCCCTCTATAATCACGAAGCAGATAATTCTTTCGCATCCTTTTCTTTTTTTACTAGGGAGGCACGTTGCCATCTTCCGATAATGTAATAGGACAAAGAATTAATAAACGTCATAATATTGATAAGGGAAACAGCAAATATGACACCTGAAACCGTATCGGCAAATAGATTAGGGACAATTAGTAAGCTTCCAAGGACAATAACATACATATTGCTAATCGTTAGGTACATGCCGCCTTTATAATCTCCAGATCCCGCCACCACAAAGACAAAAACGAAGGAAATTGTGTTTAGTGCCCAAGGAATGCTATAAAGCAGAAAGAATTCTTTAAATCTTGCAATCATGTCAGGGTCTGTGGAGAGTGCTAGAGCAAGTGCATTACTCGACAAAAGAATCACACTGACTACAAAGAGACCATAGCCTGCCAACACGATGACGACCTTTTTGACGGTTGCTTTAATGGAGGCTATGTCTTCTTTGCCGATAAACCCTGAGACAATGGGAATCAAACTGGCTGCAAAGTTTTGTGCAAATACCCCGAATACCATAAAGGCATACATCCCAACGGCATAGACATTAAAGGCTTCATCAGGGTAATAGGAAAGAATGATTATATACAAGAACATAGATAAATTAAAGGTGAAGCTGTTAAAAATCTGGGAGCCTACAAATTTTTTGTTTTCTTTAATTATTTGAAAGGTTGGTTTAAATGACATCATGACTTTAGATAGTCCTATTTTCAGAAAATCTTGATAGAATATTTTATACAGCAGATAGAGTGTACTGATTACATTCGCCAAAACGGTACCTGCTGCAGCACCACTCATCATCGACATTTGGTAATAATCAAATAGCAGCATTGCTAATGGCGTGATGAGCAGATTTACTAGAATGGCAAAAGCTAAGCTAATAAAGATTATTTTCAGCTTTTGAAAATATCTCGGTAGGAGTAAAAGAAAGTTATTTAATGAGAAAAATAAGTATCCGGCAAAATATACGAGTAGATAGTTGTTCAAGTAGCCATTTACAGCGGTGTTTACTCCAAATAGATATTTAATAAATGGAAGAATGCAAAATCCAACAAGCATTACGACTACACCCGTGTAGATGGAGAAGGAAAATGCGTTTTTTATCCCTTCTTTCGCTTGATTTGTGTTACCAGCACTATAGTTCTGACTTATAAAAATTAATAAAGATGAAATGACGGCAATGAGTACCATTTCGATAAAGGTGATAATGGTGGTGGATAGTCGGAGTGCCGACAAAGCGTCCGTATCCCCTATGAATACTCTAATCCAAAGCAAATCTATTAAGATTAATAGCAAATCGGCTATTCCAATTAATGTGACAGGGAGAGAAAATTTTAATAGTGTTCTCCATTTTGTATCCATTGTTTTTCCCCCAAGTTTTTATTTAGCCCCAATGATGACACTGTACATGATGGTTCGTTGGTTTCCATTGATGGCTAGTAAATTCTCGAAAGCACCTACGTTAAAGCTTTTGACTGGTCGGCAATAATGCTCTTCTGATGCATACATCATGCAATAATATTGTGCGAGATAGCCGATTGCCAAAATGTATGGGGTAACATACTCTTCTTCATTAAAAACTAGGTTGTCGATGGTGAAAAGGTACATCCCGGAAACACCTTTAAAGTTAATATAAGGATAAATACTGTTTAACTGCTTATAGTCCACCATTGTTTGACTTTCAGGTACTTTGAAATTCCCATTGCCATCATTCTGTAGTTTGATTAACTGAATGGCGTTCTTTCTTAATGGTTGGGTAAATAAGGTGTCTAGCTGTTTACAAAGTCTTTGGAAATCTGCCGCATCGTCAAGTAATGGTAAATAATCAAAGGCTGTTATTGGATGTAAGTACGGACCACTGTTTCTAATGGAGCTTAAATGATAAAATCTTTGCAATCTATCTTTATCAAATTCTTGCTTTTGGCTGTTTTCTTTTTTTAACAAAAGGTACCCGTTTGCTATATTTACTTTATAATTTTCCCCACATGTTGTTGCGACGTAGTTGATGTTGAATAATAAATGGCCGGCTTCTAATAGAAGAAGGCTTTTTTTGATGGACTTATAATAGTCGGGATAAATTTTGCCATATTCAAGTAAAATGTCCCCTTCCGTTCCTGATCTTGTAGGATTTTCATAGAGCTGGAACCTTTTCGATTGTTCATGTTTCGTTAAGAATTCCCCCTCTTTTGTCGCAACAAAGAGTTTTATTGGGTACAAGCTTCGAGGAGAAGGATAACCTTTGTGAACCTTGAAATGCGTGTCTTTTTCTACTCTGATGTAATCGTTTAATCCTGTCATGGTTTCTAGAACAGGATCATCACAGACAACGTTATCATCCAAAAGGAGATATTGATCAAGCTGATAATCTAGTATCTGCTCCTCATAATTAAATAGCGAATTGTATGCTAACTCTTGAAGAAAATCATACTTTGAATAATTCATGTCTGTTCCTCCTTATGCCAGTGGGTGAATATTACGCTCTTTCCACCTTATTTCGTCTTCTTGCATACCGGTTATCCTGACAAGGTCAGAGGTGAAATCAACAGGCATAGCACCAACGAGCAGGACCTTTGTACAGGATAAAGAAAGGGAGCTTAATAGTGCATTGTCCTGATGAATAACTAAAATGTTCTCGTATTGGGTGCTGATTTTTTTTACAACCCAAGAGAGCTCTTCCTGTAAATTCTCGGTATAAAACGACCATTTCAACAGGTTAGTATACGCTTCTTCTCTAGCGTTGCTTAGCTTCTTCTCGAGTAAATCTTTTACTTTATAAGAGGCAAATAAGTAAAAATGATCTTCAATGGAATCTAGCCTCTCCTTTGTTTCTACCTCTCTAATCAAGTTGGTCAGCTTTTCTTCCTTTAGGCCTGTTAAATTCAAGTAGGCGTTATATAATTCGTGAAAGGCTGATTCTATCGCATGCTCTAGCTGCGGATGACAGCCAAGTCCTGTGATGGAATAGATGGCATTACGAGCGTCATTGCTCCGTATCAGTGCCCACACAACCGGGATTTGCGCTTCATTAGGTAACACAAAGAATTCTAATTTATAGCCTTTGGTAGCAAAAAATAGTGTTTGACTTTCATAGCCTGTTAATTCGGTTATGTTCAGTAATGGCGCAGAACGAAACCATGACTTGAAGAAGATATCTCTTTCATAGGCTTCCAGGGTGGAAAACAACGCAGCTTCCTCGTCTCCATTGCCTATGGCGCATCCATTAGAGCTTTCAATGGTATATTTGTTCTTCATTGCTGGTTTTAAGTATTGAACCATTTGTTCAGGAACATAGAAAACTTCCTCATTTACAAGGGAATGTGCCTTCACCCAGTCGATTTCCAGGTCGTGGTGATAAGTTACCAACTGATATCTTTCTTTAGGAATATCGGAAGGATAAAGACCGAATTTTTCTGGATGGATGACCGCTACTTTGTTCTTAATCTGATTGTAAGAACCCGTAATGGTATCCGGAAGATCTAGCATGCTACAATACCTTTCCGTGTATTCCATTAACGCTTTTCTCGTTGCTATGGATGGATCATAATCAAATCCAAAGCCTTGGATGGTAAAGTATTTTCTGTTTGCAACAGCAATGGATGAGTCTGTATCTCTTATGACATATCCACCATGGATAGGAAACAATGCATTTTTTAAATCTCCTAGTGGCAAGTGGGTCGGCATACGCTTGCTACTTGATGTTTTCTTGATTGGTTGCTTTTCTAGGTCATATCCGTACGTGAAAATTACTGTATGTTTTGCAATATCCAGCTTTAATTCTTTATATTTGTGTAGATTTATTTTAAAAAACAAAATACTTTTCACGACGCTATCAATGTCTGAGCAAGAGTAGGAGCTGGTAGGTATCTCTCCTGAAATAATGGACTTATCAGGCACCTCCTCTCCTCTTTTCTCCCTTTGTATCGTAATACTTTCTGAGTCAGAGACAAAAGACAAGTAGTAAGGACCGTATTCACCAGATGGAAGGTGATTGTTAAGGGTAGCTTTTACCTCATTGATGTTCATCTTACTAACTCCTCTTTTTGCTCGGAGACGGTGATTTCATTGTGATGTAGGGTTAATAAGTAGCTGATTGGATTGATGTTTGGAGTCTTAGGATGTGAATACTTCAGCTTATTAATAGTTACGTACATGGAGTCTTCCGTTTCTTCTATTTCTATTTCTTCCTGAAATTTAATAAACCATAACTTTTTTAGCAGTGTTTCAATTTTTTCGGTCTCGACCTGTTCAATAGGTAGAAGCGCAATGGTAGCTTCCATATGGAAATGCCGAGCAAGGAGCTGGAGCAAATTATTAATGGCATCCTCTTCATTAAAACCAATGCAAACAAGCTTTTTACCGAGCCATTCTGATTGAAAGGATAGACGAACAAAAGGGAAAAAGGTTTTAAAATCAAACACGACCGGCCCTTTGTTTAATGTTTCCATCATAAAATAACTCGATTTGAAATTCTTGAAGTTAATATCGTTAAGTTCTATTATTCTTACTGTATTTTCATAGATAGATAAATCCACAACCACGATTTCTTTGTTAAGCTGTGAAGAAAGAAAGGTTTTCTTTTGCATTTTTTCTATAAAAACATAGGCAGCATATTCTAAGTAATCATTGCTCCATCCTTCTGAGGTGTTGGTAGGTAGTTTGTGGTTGGAAATATACATCTCATCATCAAAAAATGTTATGTGCAGTTCATTCTTATCTATCCTATCTGTAAGGAGTAAGGAAGATTGTTGATCTGTCCTTTCAACTGTGTGACCACATTCTCTTTTTAGAACGTCGATAAAGTGGGAAGGACCCGAAATACGAGCGAAGTCATCAAAGGAAATTTCCTGCCTCTTCTCAATCGTTGTCACCATTTCTTTTTCCATCAATAATTGCAAAACCTTCTGATCAAAACTGTTCTCAAATGAAATGAAATCTCCTACTTTTAATGCTTGAATGATTTGATATACTCTTTTTCTTAATGCTTCATTCAGCATCAGCTTTAAATTCTTTTCTTTTGTACAAATATAAAAGTCATTTTCTGTGTCGATGATATAGATGGTTGGGTCAAGGAACATCTTCATCCGTATACCTCCTCCTTCTTAAACCTTATGGTGCTTAGTAAATAGTTCATATAAAACTTGTCTAATGGTTTGATGTTAAGGAGCACTAGTTTTTCATATAGAACATTTAAGATCCAGCGGTTGGTAATTAAGACTGAATCCTTTAAGATCAACTGACTTAACGCAGGAGTCCCCAATGCAGCTTTGTGCCTTGATGAGGATGCTGCCACCTTCGTTTCAATATGTGCATCATCATGAGGGGAATAAAAGTTTAGGACGTCTCGTTGCACAGCATCCTCCATATCTTGAAACAGCACTTTTAGCTCTCGCGTCAGAGCATTATCCTTTTCCATACATTCCATTAAACTTTCTCTATCCTTTTCACCTGCTTGTTCAAATTTCCCTATAATTGCCTGCTTACTTTTTTCATTTAACGAGTGTAGGAGGCCAAGATAATGGGAAAGGTGCGACACATACCCATTGGAATAGAGCGCATGTTCCTCAGAAAGCACGGTATCTGGCAGATACGCGCTGAATGGAATAATATCCCTTGTTATGGAAAGGATGTGGTTATCTTTTTTCCAATAACGATTCCTAAACCATCTATCAAAAATTTGATTGATCTTTATGTATATTTGTAACTGCTCCTCATTCTGAAAGCCGAATAAATCCGCTCTTCTTGCAACGAGAACCTTGTTTTGATGAATATCTTCGAGTGCCTTTTCTTTTAAAGCCACCTCTGCAACCTTTTTATATTTGACCCTGAAAGCTTCCTCGTCATACTTCTCTGTTGGATGCGTAAGGAGTAAACGGGTACATTCAGCGGAAATGTTGCTTATTTCATGTTGGGTAAACCACCCAAACACCGATAGATGAAAGCCATTTTCAAAGCTTTTCTTGAGAGATACCTTTGATTTCCCCTCCAACAAAGCAAGGATGGATGAATAAATCGGATGATGGTCCACTTCATTCATGAAGATCTTTATTTCATAAAAGTTCATCGTATTCTCCTTTCATCTGCAGTCGATATTTCAAATTGTAGAAAATATATTTCACTAAGCAATTCACTTCCGCTTCAAGCTGTTTATTGATTCCAATCACCCTGTTTAAGGTCATATGAATGATGCTGTTATAAATATAATCTCTTCTTTCTGGCGAACATTTCTGTTCAACTAGGCGGGAATAACGCCTTCCTGCTGCTTTTTTTTCCTTAAAGAGTTCTTGCTGATGCTCTTTATATAGCTCGAATGCTCGATTTCCAAGCGCTGTATAATAATCTCTGTTTCCTTTAAACTTAATTAAAAAATTTTCATCGGTATTCGCATGTCGATGCAGCTGTTCAAGATAGGAAGCTGCCCCCTCATAGCTGTCATGAAGATCAAATAATGTAAAAAACATCGAAATAATGCCTTGTTCTGTTTCGTTCTTCATCTGCCATTCTTTTTGCAGATTCATTTCAAAACCTACCTTTGTTTCGTGACAGAAGTATTGATAAGCCTCGTTGGAAATGGTGTTTCCACCATATCTGCTAATCTCTGGTTCAAATAAATGAATAGAATAATCCCTTACTAGCTCGTTCATTCGAAAATTTTCTAAGATTTCCGCTAGCGGATCCTTCGTATCAAGAGCTTTTTTGTACCGAATTCTTAGGTGTGGCTGACCTGAGAAATCCTGATAGTTTATATAAAAAACCTGTGAATGATTACGTTTATACAAACTATCTAAACAAGAAATTAGAACCGCCTGCTTATGGTTTTGATGGTAATAAATCTTATAATATGTCCATTCATGGTCAATTAGCTTTTCATGTGTTCCCACATCTTCTGCCGGGACATTCCTTTGAGTGCCTTGAGTGGATGGGGGTACCGTAACGATGTAATCTTTGACATAATTTTGTTTGTGAACAATGGTGTCATTTAGCTCTGGCGCTTCGATGAAGGTGAGATAGTTACCGTATTTTTCTGCCCTTTTCATGGCATCTATCACCAAATCCTGACCGATGGCTGTGTTAAGCTTGACTGGTAAGGTTTTATCACCATCAAGAAGATACACATAGCGTTCAGCTAAGGAGTGCTCTTCCATCAATTGATATAAGCGCGTTCTTGGATTCCCTTTAAGTTCTTTCATCGGGATATTCCACCTTCGCGGAGAGAGAATAATATTTTTAAACTGAATCCTTGGAAGGTAACGGAGCGTTTTCAGTTTCCCTAACCCTATATTTGTTGGTACTTCACTAATGTATTTGCCAAACAGAGATAGAAACAAAAGGGGCTTTTGCTCCAGAAAATTATTATAGTAAAGCATATGAGTGGAGACTGGTAATAATCGTTTTTTGTGTTTTCTACTTTTTAGATAGAAGCCACCAGAATCTGTGCCAACATAAATGTCGTTAAGCATGATAACATGGTCCTGCTTTTCACTTTTACAGGTGATATCAATCACATAATCTGGCTGTTTATACGAAATACCTAGATCCGGATAATTCATCGGTACCCCATTTAATTCACAGCTGATATAGTGGTCATCATGATAATAAGGTGCCGTATTTTGATGCTGCTCTATGTCCAGCCTGCCTGAAAAAGAAGAGGCTGTGCTTCCGAAAGAATTTACTCCTAAGTGAAAGAGCTTCTGCCCGTTTTCTTCCACAATGGAAAACTTCATATCATATCCATCTTTTAGCTTGTGCTGACGATCATTTTGATATATTGCGGAAATAGCGTTCATGTCTTCTTCCTGGAGCTCCAACACGTGCTTGTTTGCACCTTGATTATTCCAAAACTTATCCAGCATATAGGACATGAATTCCTCATCTTGCTCCGCGTATTGTTGTTGATTCTGAAAGGACGGGAGACCAATCCCTTTATCACAATCCAGCATCTCCATTAATGGCACTTCATTAAAAAATCCATATTTATCCATAAACTGCAGATAATAATGATTCCAAGTGTTCGCTGTAAACTGCTGACTGAGATTTGCTAAAAGAGAGAGGCTTTCTACCATTGCCTCTATTTCTTTTCTATCTACTGATCTTACCGTGTCCTCATCTATTTGGTTTCGGTAGATAAAGTCGACGACAAGGTATTTATCACTTTCTACCAGCTCTTTCATTTTGCTAATAATATCCCTATATACTGCTATTCCTTCTCCTACCTTGAGACCCTTATATGTCTCTATCATCCTGGAGATCGAAAGAATTGCACAATGGAGCTCCTCACCCAACAGTTCTGGATGTGCTACAAGCTTTTGTATTAGGGCATCCTCTTTGTCATAATAAACAGAAGGCTGTAACTCACTTACTAGAAATTGTTTTTTCAACAGATTTTTTATCGTTTTCAAACAAAGCTCTTTTTTCTCCGTATCTTCAGGCACAATACGATTGACTAAATCTACTATCTTTATAGGGGAGATAGAATGGTTAACAAGGGATTCTATTAGAGGGCCTTTTTTAATTTTCACTTGTTGAAAATTATGTTGAAGAATAACATCCAAGCTATAATGCAGATTATTTTTTTCAACCAACGGATTTAAAGAAACCTTCATCTCAGATTCAATGTTTTGTAAGTCTTCTATCATCGTTATCAATTTTCTATACCATTTAATAGACAGCCTTACTTTTTTTTCATCTGCAGCATGTTGTTCTAGTTCTGAATCTGAGAATTTCCCAATGGCTATCCCTGAAAACAGTCCAAAAGGCATCGTTCTGGACGACATCCGCAATAAATATTTCACTAGTGATAACCTTGCACCCGCTGTGAACTTTCCTTCTAAAAGCTGTTGATAGAGGCTTGGGCTTGCAATGAGAATTCTTTCTTTGATTTGATCTTGGCTTAAATAAAAGGATAAAACGGTTTCCAGCTCTTTATCCGTATTAAAAATAGAATCCAGCACCTCTACTTTCAGCGCTGGTCTTCTCACTAAATAATTGTCCATCACTGACATTCTTTAGGACCTTCCCTTCAAGCGAAAATTTAAAATGAAAGCTCAGTTCAAATTTGAACTGAGCAATCAAAGGATAAGTATAAAAACGAAATTATTTTTGAGTGACAACTACGGAGCAAGAGTTATGCCCTTGAGATGCTCCCATTGTATCAAGTACTGTAGCGGAAGAAACTTCGTACACCTCTAACTCTAGTTCGAAGTCCTCAACTTTTAAGTTAAGTTCTTTCATCATTATTCCTCCTCTCCTATAAACTAGGCCCTGAAAGAATAATAACATAAGTAAAAATTATATGAATCTTCCAAATAATTAGATAAAATACGATTTTCAGTCCTATTTTACTCCCAAAATAGCATTTTATAAAAAAATAAGGAATATATCTTATTTATAATTACTATAAAAAAGGTCAGAGGAACAAGTTGTGACCACTAAAAATGTGGCTACCTTGTCCCTCTGACCCTACCCTTACCTATCTATGCTGATCAATCAATATCGGATTCCCATCAGGATCCTCAAGCGTGATATACGCTGGACCTTCTGTTGATTCATCTGCTTCTTGTTGTAAGCTTACTCCCTTTTCCTTCAACTGCTTTTGCAATTCACGAACATCAGTAAATTCATCAAGGTTTTCAGCATTGCTATCCCATCCTGGATTAAAGGTCAGCATGTTTTTCTCAAACATCCCTTGGAACAGGCCAATTACCGTATCTCCATTTTTCATGATCAACCAATTTTGGCTAATGTCGCCGCCTAACGATGAAAATCCTAAGTTCTCATAAAACTCTTTTGATCGATGAATGTCTTTTACATTCAAACTTATAGAAAAAGCGCCAAGTTTCATTTTGGTTCCTCCTTGAATATAGACTACTTATAACTTCTATATTTCTAGTTCAATCCCCTTCTAATAGTTGTAATCATTAGATTCGCAAATAAAAAAGATTGAAGGCGTACACCCTCGATCCAATCTCATTAAAATATATACGCCCCAACTACAGATATGGCTAAAATCAATACCGATACAAAGGCTAAACTTAAGGTGTACGTTTTTAGTCCACCAGAAACAGATAAGCCGGATAGGTTGGTGGTTACCCAAAACCCACTATCATTGACGTGCCCTATACTTATTCCTCCAGCTAATGCAGCCATGGCGACCCAGAGGCCGTGGATGTCGGTTCCAGAAGCAACTCCTGCCATGATGGTCATGGTGGTGATGGATGCAACCGTACCAGATCCTTGCGCTACTTTTAAGATACATGAAATGAAGTATGTCATAAAAATAATCATCCACACAGACTGGGAGCCATCGGCAAAACTATTAACAAGGGCATCACCAATTCCAGTAGCACCTATGACACTTCCGAAAGCTCCGCCAGCGCCCGTTACAAGTAAAACAATACCTGCATTTTTCATAGCAACAGAGGAAGATTTATCTCGCTCTACTTTATTCAGAGATTTTGAAGCGATTAGATATGCTGCCAATACTCCAACTAGTAAAGCGATAATTCTATCACTTAAAAAGGTAATCACTGTCGGAACTTCTTCTAAGGTGGCTTGCGCTACTGTTCCTAGTAAAATTAATAACATAGGCAAAAGGATAGGAACGAGCGCTAACAAGAAACCAGGTGCCTTTTCTTTTACCATACTACTTTCGTCCGTGGTTACAAGTTCAATTTCATCTTTTTCTGGCTTCCATAAGCCTCTATTCAGTATGGCAAAATAAAGTTTCATTGCTACGAAAGCTGCGAGCAGTCCCAATACCACACCAAACATCATCATTAACCCTAGATCAAAATTCAAAATACTTGTTGCAGCCAATGGATTAGGTGTAGGAGGTACTAATGTATGGGCAGCACCCGCTCCAATGGCAATTGCTCCTACAATATAAGGAATTGGCTTGTTTGTTTCCTTCGCCAGTGCGATTCCAAGTGGGATTAAAATGACAAAGGTAACATCATAGAATACAGGGATGGATAGGATAAACGCGGATAAACCTATCGCATAGACAGCTTTTTCTTTGGAGGTCTTTTTTACTAACGTATGCGCGATATTGTAAGCTCCACCTGAATCAGATAGCAATTGCCCTAAAATAACACCAAACCCAATGGGGATACCTATTGCTCCTAATAGTCCCCCAAAACCACTTCCAACTGCTCGGATCGTTTCGTCTAATGCCATTCCTGATGCTATTCCCATAAACAAACTACCTATGATTAAGGATATTGCAGGATTTATTTTCAGTTTCAAGATGCTAAACAATATGATCGCAACCGATATTACTAGATATAACAGTAATGCTGTACTAGAACCCAAAGAAATCGCCCCCATTTGTTTCTTTTTCTATTAAGCTCTTTTCTAAAAGCTTGTTGCTTTTGCCAATCTATAAGCTAAGAAAAATTGCCACGTGTTCAAAACTCCTCCACCAACGTTCATGACGGGTATCTAAACTATACCCAGTAGCAACAAAATTTCCGAAAACAGCCTTCTATTATTACTTCAGTCGGCTTTTCAACTTTTCTTCAGCGATACTAATTGGATGAGAGAAAGCACCATCCACCAATTTCTTAAAGTTTACAGACTGATTTTTTTCTTGTTCTTCGCTCCACTCTTTCGCAAAGTCACCTGAGCTAATTTTTTCATACTTGGACTTAATGAAGTCTCTAATATAGGTTGTATCCACTTGGTTAAAGCCTGCTAACTGTCCATATTGGCTAGTTGTGGAGTGAAATGGTAACTGTTTAAACAAGCCTACATCTGCCATCTTCTCCATCATAATGGCTGGCTCTTTTGACATATATAGCTCCATTAATACGGCTTCTTCTGGATGTCCCATTTCAATTTGTACTTTATAGATTTCAGACATAACGCTCATAATGAGAGGCCATGTAATTTGTTCGGCAATTAAATCCAAATACGTTTCATCGTTGAATGTTACTTCAATGGCACCTTTTTTCGTAGAGCCAATTGCTTTTGCTAACGATTTCGCTAACTCTAAGGCATTGCCACTAGCATCTTGATGCACCGCTAAAAATGCGGGAAATCCTTCTCCACTTTCATATAACTCACGAACAGCTTTTCCAATCATTCTTGGGGCCACCATTACTACATCTACATGTTCAGGAAAAGAAATGTTGTTGTAAGTAACGTTGTAGCCAGAAGAAAAATTCAACACATTTCCTTCTTCTAAATATGGGGCTATTTTTTCTTCATAAATGGCAGGGGCTATTTCGTCTGGTAAGAGCATAAAAATGACATCCGCCCGCTTACAAGCTTCTTCAATCGAAAATGCCTCAAACCCATCCTGATTTGCTTTTTCCCAAGAAGTATCGCGAACACTACCAACAATGACATTTTCCGAACCAGAATCTCTCATGTTCAATGCTTGAGAGCGACCTTGATTTCCATAACCAATAATGGCAACGACCTTATCTTGTAATAGTTCGAGATTCGCATCCTTGTCGTAATAAATGTTTGTCATGCTCATTTCCTCCTACGATTTAATTTTTTTATAGAATCGAACAATTTGCATTGTCTTATTCTCTATTAAACTCTCCGCATCTCTCATGGAATCAAGAGCCGTCATTGGCTTGTTTCCAATACTAAATGCGGAAGTAAGACCCATTTTTTCTTGGATTTCCTCTTCAAGACTTACCTCTCCAGCGAGGGCAACGATCGGAATTCCATTTTTTTTAGCTAATCTGCATAGCCCAGAAATGACTTTTCCTGAAGCTGTTTGGCTGTCTAATTTGCCTTCTCCCGTTAGGATAAAATCTACTTTTTTCTCATTTAAAATAGTAGTAACACCGGAACCATTCATGACTAACTCTATGCCCGGTAGAAGAGCGGCATCAAGAAATGCATACAATCCAGCAGCGATTCCACCAGCTGCTCCGCCTCCTTGCAATACAGAAACATCTACTCCAAGCTGCTCTAAAATAACATCTTGGTATCGCTCTAAAGCTTGGTTTAGTTCTTTTACCATGGAAGGGGACGCTCCTTTTTGGGGGCCAAAAACGGAAGAAGCTCCTTTTCTTCCCGTTAATGGGTTATCTACATCGCAAGCGGCAATAAAGGTAGATTCATAGATCCTATTATCGACAGCTTCTTTACTTATGTAAGATAGCTCTTTTAACGACAAGCCTCCGTCCATTAATTCTTCGTCGTTTTCTTTAAAAAAACGGAAGCCTAAAGCTTTTAAAATGCCAGTACCGCCATCATTTGTCGCGCTTCCCCCTAGACAAAGAATAAAGGATCGGATGCCTTTGTTTAGAGCATCCACAATTAGCTCTCCCGTACCATAGCTTGTTGCCAAATCCGGTCTCAGCTCTTCCTTTTTCAAAGTGGTGAGTCCAGATGCGGCTGCCACCTCAATGATTGCAGTCTTTCTATCACCAGAGATTCCGTAGTATGCATCTATTGGCCGTTTAAGAGGATCGGTAACTCTTACAAAACATTTGCTTCCTTTCATTGAATGAAGAAAGTTTTCTATTGTTCCTTCTCCTCCATCCCCTAAAGGAATCTTTATCACATGTGCGCTTTTGTCAACTTTTGCAATTCCTCTTTCCATCGCATTCGACACTCGTAACGCGGATAAAGATCCTTTAAACGAATCCGGTGCAATTAAAATGTTCATTTCTTAACCTCCATGTTTACGCTTACAGAACAAGTATATCGATAAAATTCTTACAAAGTAATCCGCATAAAATACAAATATTCAGAATTATTAAATGATGTTTTTTGTGCACTTTGTACATAATTCATAACAACTCTGAAACATACAATGTTGTTGCATCATAAAAGCTACGAGGATTATAGCCGGTTATTTGTTCAATTTTGTTTAATCTATACAAAAGCGTATTTCGGTGTATATATAGCGCTTCTGCTGCTTGCTTCACATTCAAATCCTGTTGGAGGAATACATGTAGCGTTTCTTTCAATTCTTCACTAAGATCCAACTGAATTCTTTTTTTCACTTTTACTTTCTTTTTTATGTCAATCTCATTTAATAGTACTGCAACCTCTGAATCTTTCACTGTCGAAATGCGCTTATTTGAATACTGTATAGCAGCTGTAATTTCAGAATATCCCTCATGAATATCATTAATACTTTGTACCTCATACCCAGTAGCACCTTTTACAGATGAAAAATACAAAGTTAAAACCTCATCTAAATGTTTCATAATGGATACTAAATTGCTTTTTTGAGAATCACTTACAATAAAAACTAATGTTTCTGTATCTACAAATCCATAGATCGTTTTCCTTTCATCTATGCGCTCACCTATTCGTTGATAAATATTGTGAATGTCAATCACACTAGTATTCTTCACTTTAAAAATAATGACATGACACGGAAACTCCAGCTCGTAATCTAGCAATAACAATTTTTGTGTAATTCGTTCAATGTTTGGTGAACGATGCAGCATTTCGTCTAATAAAAACTCTCTCATTCGATATTTCCAATCTACTTCTTTCATCACAATAATCTGCTGAATCATTAGTTCTGTCATACTCACGACTAACGAAGCGATATCTCGAATCGTTTTCGGAGCACCTGATATACCAATCACACCTACAATCTTCTGTTGAAAATGGATGGGCAGATTCACCCCTTCCTTTACACCTTGCCAATCAGAAACATCACGATCATGAATCACAATCGGTTTCCCCGTTCGAACCACTTCCAAAGCTGCTTCATGATAAGTATGAACCCTCTGTTGATCACCCGAACTAAGAATCAATCCAGTCTGATCCATTATATTGATATTATGATTCAACTGACTCATCGTCTTCGCTACAATCTCATCCGCAATCTCTTTCGTAAGCATCTATCCGTCACCTTTCTTGTGGAACAGGGGGACAGGTCCCTTGTCCCATTTATTTTTAACTATACCACGCGAAAATGGTGGTGCATTTGCAAAAGACATTCAACTATTAGAATTATTGATTAGATATAGAGAGATGCACGATAGAACATGGATTCGGTGAAGATCTTCTTTTGTGACATCTTATCGAAATGAATAACCGTCAAAAACGCTGGGCATTGTCCCTACAGTAAATGAAAAAATAGCAAAATGCAGGAGATCGTTTTTACCGATTTCCTGCATTTTGCGTTTTTTGGTGTATTAATTTTTGCTGTTTTCCCCCCGATAAAGGAATCACACAAGCTATGTTTTATACACTACGCTCTGTTTCTCGACCTGTCTCCACCGTTCTATCCTTTCTAAAATCAAGCGATGGAATACAGGATGAAATTGTTGATTTTGGTTGGGGGGTGTTTCATTTACGGGACAAGGGACCTGTCCGAGACTACTGAAAAAGGGGCTTTTTTATAAGCTGTTAAGCACAACGGTTTCGTCTTTCACTTTTTTTCACAGGAAATACCAATATATTGGAAAATAATCCGGGACTTAGTCCCTTTTTAGAGGATAGTATTGCTGCTATCCTCTTTAAATTTACGGCTAATGCAGTTAACTTGGCTTGTAAGGCCATGCTTTTTAGATCGTACCATTTGGCACGATCTAATCCATGGAAATTTTTCATCTCGCCATTTTTCCATTCTTGGCAAGCTCTTTTCCTGTATTCTTCTTTAAACTCATCCATTTTTTGTTCCTGGCTGTATTGATAAAATTCTGGAGTATTTATTCCCAATTCTAATACTCTACCTATTGTCTTACCAGTAATACAAACCTCTCGGATGGGACAGTGTCGACATTGTTCTTTTTCAAAGTAATATTTGTAAGCCTGTCGGTGCTTACCTTTCTTATGATGCTTTCGTATAGTGTTATTGCCCTGGGCACAGAACCACTCATCTGAGTCTTTATTATAACTAAATAAATCTTCATCAATTTTATAAGCCATTTCACTGACTGGTATGTAGGACTTAGCCTCAATTTCTTTAATTTTATCGAGTATCGGTCTTCGAAAATAAGCTTTATCACCATATACCTTTTCTATCTTTAAGCCACTCTTTTTCGTTAACTCTATTAAATCATCAAAGTTCTTTCCATCCACATAAGCTCCATCATCCACATGAACAGCTGTAATAATTCGGTCTTCTGTTGTAATCATAAATTCTGTTTTGTAACCAAAAAAATGAGAGGTTTTACTCTTATGCCCAACTCTAGCGTCCTGGTCTACAATGGACCGAACGCCTTTTTGCTTCATAAATTTAGGGTCCGAAACGATAGCTTTGGCATTTTCAAGTAGTGCCTTAACTTTTGGAGAATTCTCCAAACTAATTGTTTTTTCTACTTTCTGAATAGTTTCATCGAGGTAGGATTTCATGACAGCTTTAGCTTCTTTATTATTTTCTATCTCTTTATAGTTTGGAATGTCTTGATTAATTTCCTCCGGAACTTCACCACATTCCTTCTCCACCGTCTTGAAAATCTTTTTTGCCAATCTTTTCATGACTCTTTCAGCCGTACACTTAAAAGTGTTTGCCTCTGTATGGGTGGTATCAATGCTTATACCAGATCCTTCTAGAATCCCTTTGTCCACGCATTGCCTTATTATCTCTACAATAACTTCATCAACCGTTAGGTTGCCCTCTAATTTATTTTTACGAAATTTTGTTAACAGACTGGAATGAGGAAGATCATCATCTGGGTTTACACCTAAGAAATACATGTAAGCAAGGTTTAAAGAAGCATCTAAAATCACTTGCTCATCTGAGAGGTTATATAGATATTTAAGTACTAACAGTTTTACCATAAGTTCAGGTTCTTTGGCAGGACGGCCATAATATTTACAATATGATTTCTCAAGAGCCTCATTGATAAAACTGAAATCAATTTCGTCTTTGAGTAATTTGAGTTTATGATTTTTAGGGATTTTATTGTATAATACTGAGTAGATGCTTAATTGCATATCCTTGTCTTTAAGCATAAAAGAAAACCTTCCTTCTCTTTGATTAATTGGTTCTTGGTCGATTCAATTATATCAAATTTAGGAAGGTTTTCTTTTTTTTATTTATCATTTTACATTTTTTAGGTTGAGTTTTTCAGCGGTCTCGACCTGTCCCTCCGTCCCATCCCTCTGTCCCAATTCACTCTTCCGAATAAATCAAGTCCGACCAGATCTCCAAATCTCCATGTGCCAGAAACTCTACCATATTAGTGACGAAGAATGTGTCTGGACTGAAATTGATGGTAGCAAAGCCAGAGGAACCAGGTTGAATAATTCCTACATCAGTAAAATCCACGTTTTGTCTTGCTAATTCATAGTCAACCAGCTCATCGTTTTCATCCAGCACCGGAGAATAAAGTGACAAGGTGCCATGAATATTGCTTATCGGTATATCTAATCCGTTGCGAATGAAAGCATGAAGAATGACATTGTCGCTCAACAGACTCTCTTTATACAATGAAAAATTGTTAATCGTTATATAATCCTTTGGAACATCACCATACTGATTCAACACTTTTTGCATGAGATTCAATTCCTCTTCAGAAAAGTTGTCCCGCATTGCATCCGTGTACATGAGTGGCTGATCAGGTTTCGAATCCTCCATTGATTTGATTTCCGCAAGCACGGAATCGGACCATTCGGACGGGAGTAAAGAGTTCTCCCTTTTCAACTTTGCAAGCTCTTTGGACCATAAGAACACGTTATTCACATCTAGAATTTTTTCTGGCTTCTCACGAGGGTTAAAATGGGAAAGCATGATATAGTCTAACTTGTCTATTTTCCAGACCTCGTCCACTTTCTTTAATACAACAAACGCTTCCCCAGCACGGTTGTAATTATAAATAACATCATATTTCTCAGCATTTTGCTTCAAACGAAAGGTCGCCAACACTTCATTTTCTTTTTGATAGAGGACTTTGATTTGCCTTGTTAAAGACGTAGTAGTTTTGAACTCCATCATCTTTTGAACGACATTCGCCTGCTCCTCATTTGGCGGCGCGTCAAACAACTGCCAATATCCAGTAGAGTCTCCTTCTTCCAACAGCTTGAAATGCTGTTGAATAACCTCCTCCACCGCAGCCAAAGCATCAGCCTCCGTTATTTCAGGTGGTTTCTCTGTCTCTACTTCTGCACTCGCAACCTCTGTATTATCTCTCTCTTCCGTCGCTACTTTTTCTTTGTCACTACAAGCAGCTAACATACTCCCAATCAAAAGCACCGCACAAGGAAATAGTATTTTCTTCACCCTTCAACCCCCTATTATGTAGAAATACTGTTAAATTATACTATAAAATAGGCCTAAAGTGTCAGAAAATAAAGAAAATACAACTAATAGATTAGCAGAATTTTAGAAATTTATATGTTGGAATCAATGTCAAATCCAAGCTATATTTTTAGTCCCGTGGATGGACGCATAAGAATAATAATAGATAGTGGTTATGTACCTAATAATAGAGTCATTGCAATAATAGATGGCAGCACGTATCTAGGGTAAAGAGCCAAAGATATATTCAAGTTCTCACTTGTAACATCTTTTCTCTTACTTAAGACTTTACATCAGGAATTCCACATACATATATAGAGGTGTAAAATAATGACGTTTTCTGTAAAAGAACTTTTATATGTATTAGAGGTAATAAGAAAAAGACAAGACTATAGATCAGCATCTGATTTATTAATGGAGTTTTTGAATGTGTATGATGCTTTAGGTGATGAGAAGCAGAAAGTTTATAATAAATATGAAGTACCTGCTGATGAAACGTTGTTTAATGAAGTTGCTTATCGAAATGAAACTAGAAAAATAGAGTCTACGTACTATTCGTATTTACTTCCTATTTACAATAAGATGACCCACCCTTCTGAAAAGGAAGTAGCCTTTATTTTCTAAATGAATGTAGAAAAAAATCAGGAATTTTTCAATGCAGATAATGAATTAGATTATTTCCATCAGATTCCTTATATGTTGCGGTCTTATTTAGCATTTTCATTAGGAGCTTTAACCGGACTTGGAGCTGAAGAGGTATTGAAAATATACAACTCTGAACCTACCAATCATTACGATAATTATAATGAGTATGCCGAAGAACGTGATTATGAAGGTGATTATGACTGTTATGGCGATGACTACGATGATTACTAAGAATACATTGTCCCTCTTAAACTACAAAATATAAGGATAGGTCCCTTGGTCGTTTGTAAGCTGGGGGACCTATCCTTTCACCCATTTCATTAAAAAATGAAAAAATTGAATATATATCATTAATTATTATAAAATTTTCTACATTAATTATTTTTTGGGAGAATCTAGATGAAACGTAAACGAATTAAATTAGGAGATGTATTTGCTGTTCCCCTACCTAATGGTGAATACTGCTTCGGTAGGAGATTTAAAGATGCAGGAATCGCCATTTACAAGTATATTGGAAAATCTTTAGCAGATACTCCCCCTCAAGACGATTATCAATTTATTGTCGGGGTATACGAAGATGTACTTAGATCAGGGGAATGGCCATACATTGAGATTCTTCCATTTCATAATGAAGAGGAAGCCTGGCCTCCTCCCTCTTGCATCATCGATTCCATAACTGGTGATTATTCTATCTACTATATGGGTGAAATAAGAGATGCCGGTAAAGAAGAATGTGTTGGTCTTGAAATAGCAGCGGTATGGGAAGGTAGTCAAATTATTGACAGGATTATGGGAGATGATAAGTGGCATAGGGATCCCTTAAAGTAGTTTGCTAAACATAGAGATACATTTAAAGATTCATTTGATAAATAACAAGTAAAAGATGTCCAAATGGAATTAAGGGGATGGCGTATGCAACCATCCCATTTGTAGTTAAGAGTTGTGTTAGTGTAAGTAAGTTAAATGAAAATGATACACCGAAGGATCAGGTTGCGAACCAGAAGGTGTGTCCAACTTCTACAGGATACAGATTAAAAGGAACTTAAATATGAAAACTTCTTCAAGACCACAAACATCAATTAGGATGGTTTCTAAGAAGTTTAGATTACTATATCCTCGTGAAGATAAATTTAATAGCTTCATTGAAAATAGGGATTGTGATACAGGAGATTGACACATTACAAATATTTTTTGATACTGACTTAACTGACGCTGATGTCGTGAATATCTTAGATCTTAATGGTGGTATCCTTCAAGTAGAGACTTCTTTTGATTGGTATGAATTTTCTAAACTTGAATTTTCAAAACAACAAGTAGACCTTTTGTTGTTAAGACTGGAGAGAGTGCGCCTTTGAACATGGATTAACATCCCGTAGTATTACTAAGTAAAGATAACGACTATTATTTATCTTTCTTTCTAAATTCATCCGTTAGCATTCCACTAAATCCCCAGCTTTCCTCATCTGTTTCATGAATCACCATATGAGTATGCTCAGGCTTTTTTCCAAGGGTCCTTTGTAAAGTGTCGGTAAATTCTCTAACGATTTGTTCTTTTTGTGCTCGTGTCGCACCTTTTGTTATGTGTAAGTGAACGACTGGCATTTTACATCCTCCTTTTCCTTCATAAGTCTGCTCCATTCTTACTTCTACATTATAAATGGTAAAGAGGAAAGAAGTAAGGATAGAACGATTTTTATTTATGCCACCTTTTAATCAGACGCTGTGTTAGCGTTAAATGTTTATTTATACTTTTAGATTAGATTGTCATAAAATTACAGCCTAATCGATTGTCTTGAATTTACCAACTCGTAGTAATCAGAACTTTACCCAACCAACACTTAAGCCCTCCATCATGGAAGGAGATCGGGTATTAATTAAGGTGGATTCCGCATCAGTAAATCAATATGAATCGCTTCCCTACATAAATTATACAACTATACCCTGCGAAAATAGTTGAGCGAAGTCGAACCTCATTCACCCCTTTATTGAAAACAAAAAAATCTTGCTTAATCGAACGTTCGTTTAAAAAAAGCTATGGAGGAAAAACTTCTTCTGTTTGTACGTGTGCCCCCACAAAAACTTTCCCAATATACCACGCGAAAATAGTGGAGAATTCCCGAATGCAATTTAGCCCCGACACAATAACCTCAAAAACAAATTTTAACCAACGTTTGTTTGAATATTACTATAGGAATATATATAACAGATTATGAGATCTGCCCCCCTTCCCACTTACTCCATCCCCAAAACGGGACAAGGGACCTGTCCCCTCGTACCACCTAAGGAAGGATAAGGAAGGTTTTACAAGCAGAAATTGTATTTACACTTATTTATTTCCAAACTATAATAATAAGGGGGAATTTTGTTTGAAAATACTAAATAAAGTCGAAATACAGATTTTTTTCGATGTTGGTGTAGTCACACCGTTTTTTGTATGTATGGTTAGAAGTCTAGTTATTAATTTTTGAAAATTATCATTTTTTGATATTGTGATAATTCTACTATTTTTTACAATAAATTATTACTAGATTCATAATTGGCCTATATGATAAACGATGGGGAGGCTTTGTTGCGTGTAACTAAAGTAGGTATTTAGTCATATATGCTTGATTTTTTCAACTAACAAATATTCCCTAAAGGCACGAAAGAAACATGATGGCAACAAGATTTCACAAGCGGGTTAATTATTTTCAAAATGGGGGGAAAAGAATGAAAAGGCGACATCAAAGGAGTATAAGTATTGTCACGCTGATTTTCTTGATCACAAGTTTATTTGCGCCAGTGGCTAATACGAATGTAAAAGCTGCAAGTGTTGTAGCTACTGATCTCATTATTTCCGAATATATTGAGGGCGGTTCTTTTAACAAAGCAATTGAACTTTACAATGGAACAGGAGCAGAAGTCGATCTTAGCGGCTATACTCTTGAACATTATAATAATAGTTCGAGCGCTACTACAGGAACGACCACAACTGATAAGGTATTATCATTAGAAGGAAAGCTTGCAAATGGTGATACATATGTTATCTCTCGATCTGATGCACATGCTGATCTTGTTGCTGCTGCTGATAAACTAGACGAGAGTAAACTAGTTATTAACTTTAATGGAAACGACCAGGTTGTCCTGAAAAAGAATGGACAAGTGGTAGATTCCATTGGCCAAGTTGGCTCTGTTGCTGATGTCCTAAAAGATGTTTCTCTTGTTAGGAACAGTGATGTTGCATCAGGAGATACCACCATTGATGATGCGTTTGATAAAGCTACGGAATGGACTGACCTAGGGAAAGATATTTTTACTGATATCGGTAAACATACCTTTGGAACTCCTGAAGAGCCTACCGATCCTGAGCCAGAGCCAGAGCCGGTGGATCCAACCATTACTCTTGCTGAAGCACGTCAATTAGGTGCTGGCAAAACGGTAACGATTGAAGGTATTGCAACGACGAATACAAACCTGTGGGGCGGAGATTCATTTTACATGCAAGATGCAACTGCAGGAATGTTTGTTTATAACAGTAAAGCAAGTGTAAAACCGGGAGATAAAGTGAAGCTTACCGGTGAATTAGTGACTTATGCTAATGAGTTGGAGATTAAACCAACGAAACAAGAAATTCTTTCATCTGGAAATGAGCTTCCTGCTGTTCAAGTGGTGACAAAAGTTGATGAAAGTACACAAGGTGAATTATTAAAATTTGAAAACGTTACCATCTCTAACATGACAAAGGATTCTTATGGAACTGCTACGTTCCAAGCGGTCTTTGAAGGCGGAGAAAGCGTTACCGTTATTCACGACAATCGTACAGGGTCCAATTACGATGAACTAATCAAGCACTACAAAGAAGGAGATAAAGTTCATCTAACAGGAATTGGGTCTATTAAAAATGATGTCTATCATTTAAAAACTCTTGGTCTAGAAAGCTATGATTTAGTAAACAAGCCAGCTGTTTATGCAACTCAAGCACAAGGAGTTGTTCCAGCGGGTACGAAAGTGGAATTGAAATCCGGTACAGAAGGTGCTGAAATCTTCTACACAACGGATGGTTCCGCTCCAAGTAAAGATAGCACAAAATACACTCAACCAATTGCACTAGAAACTGGTGAAACGACCATTAAAGCGATTGCAATTGCAGAAGGTACGGAGAGCGACGTATTCAGCTTTACCTACAAAATCCTGAATACAGAAGGAATCTTTATCCATGACATCCAAGGAAAAGGTCATGTTTCCGAATATGATGGAGCCTCTGTAACAAATATCACAGGTGTGGTAACGCATGTATTTGGTACAAGTAGCTTTGTTATGCAGGATGTGGAGAATGCCGATGAGGATAGCGCTACTTCTGAAGCAATTGAAGTATACCTAAAAAATCATGGCGTTACCGTTGGAGATAAAGTATCTGTTAACGGAACAGTAAAAGAATATGGTGGAGGCTCTAACCTCTCCAAAACTCAAATTACTGGCACAGAAGTAACAAAAACAGGTACAGCTGACCTCCCTGCTCCTCTTGTAGTTGGGAAAGACATTGTTCCGCCAAACAAAATTATCGATAACGATAAATTAGAATCATTTGATCCAAATGAGGATGGCATTGACTTCTGGGAATCTGTTGAATATATGCGTTTGTCCTTCCCTGATGCGCTTGTAGTTGGACCGCCATATGCTGGTGATGTTCCAATTATTGTTGGCAGCACAACGAATAACGAAATAAATGTTATGGGTGGATTAAATATCGCAAAAGACGATTACAATCCTGAGAAAATCATGCTTGATAATGTTGGAAACAACTTTAAATCCGGCGATCAATTTGATGGCGATGTCGTTGGTATCCTTTCTTACGCAAGTGCAGGCTACCAGCTAGTAACAGATAAGGATACCTTGCCTACTGTTATTCCATCAACGATTGAACCTGAAGTGACTCATATTGCACCTGCAGAAGAAAAATTAACGGTGGCAAATTACAATATTGAAAACTTCTCAAACAACCCAGCAAACACACCAGATGCAAAAGTAGCAAGAATCGCAAAATCATTTGTAGATAATATGAAATCTCCTGATATCATTACGCTTGTTGAGGTTCAGGATAATGATGGCCAGACGAATTCTGGTAATACAGATGCGTCCGAGAGCTATGAGCGCTTAATCTCTGCAATCAAAGCTGCTGGTGGTCCTGACTATAAATGGACAGATGTTGCACCAGAAAACAATTCAAACGGTGGTGCACCAGGCGGAAATATCCGTGTTGGTTACCTATACAACCCTGACCGTGTATCTTTAGTAGATGCAACGAAAGGTACAGCAACTCAAGCGAATGCATGGTCTGAAGAAGGTGCTTTAACACTTAATCCGGGTGTTATTAATCCTGATGCATTCTCTGATACACGTAAACCGATTGCTGCTGAATTTGAATTCCAAGGTGAGCGTGTTGTTGTAATTGGAGCTCATCTAAATTCAAAAGGTGGAGACCAATCTCTATGGGGAGCAAATCAACCTCCTGAATTGGGATCTGAAAGTGAGCGTCTCCAATTAGCACAAGAAATTAACAATTTCATTGATGCTGGTCTTGCAAAGAACCCTGCATTGAATGTGGTTGTAGCTGGAGATATGAATGATTTTGAATTCACACCAGCACTTGAAACACTTAAAGGCGGAGTATTAACGAATATGGTAGATTTAGTTCCTACAAAGGATCGTTTCTCTTATTTCTACCAAGGTAACAACCAAGTTCTAGATCACGTTCTAGTTTCAAATAATTTAGTGTCCTATACTTCTGTTGATATGATTCATATCAATGCGAACTTTACGGAAGACCAAGGCCAGGCATCTGACCATGATCCTGTATTGGTTCAACTGGATTTAACAGGACCAGACCTAACGATCATTCATACCAATGATACGCACTCTGCATTGGATTTGATGCCAAGAACGATTACAGCACTAAAAGAGCTTAAAGCCGTTACTCCAGATTCCCTCGTTCTTCATGCAGGGGATGTATTTGCTGGAACCTTGTATTTCAATGAATTCCAAGGTGAAGCGGATTTAGCCATGATGAAATTAATGAACTTTGACGCAATGACGCTTGGGAACCATGAATTTGACTTAGGTGCTTCAGATGAAGGCCATCAAGCATTGGTTAACTTTATTAAGGGAGCAAATTTCCCATTATTAGGTGCAAACATTGACTTTTCAAAAGACGCAAAATTTGACGGATTATATAGTGACTCTATTGAATCCGCCTATGAAAATGGCAAAATTTATGATGGTATCATCAAAGAAGTAAATGGAGAAAAAGTTGGAATCTTCGGTTTAACAACAGAAGAAACGCACGATATCTCCAGTCCTGGTACTATCGAATTCCAGAACTATCTTGAAGAAGCGGAAAAAGCAGTTGATTATTTAGAAACACAAGGTGTTAATCGCATTATCGCTTTAACACATATCGGATATGACGACAATTCCGCAGTTGATAACGATTTAGTCCTTGCTGAAAAAGTAGAGGGAATTGACGTAATTGTAGGCGGACACAGCCATACAACACTGACAAAACCTGTTGTTGTAGCAAAAGATGCTACTCCAACGATCATCGTTCAAACGGGTAATTCCAACAACAACCTTGGTGTGTTGAACGTGGACTTTGATGAGGATGGGGTTATTACAAAACATGATGGTAAAGTCATTGCCATCACAAGCAAAATTGCCGCTGATCCAGAAGCTGTAGAAGTGCTTGCTCCTTATAAAGCACATGTAGAGGCAGTAGCAAATACAGAAATCGGTGTGACGACATCGAAAACGTTAGAAAACCCTCGTACAGGTGGCGACAATACGAAGCCAAGTGTACGTAGAAATGAAACAATCCTTGGTAACCTAATTACCGACGGAATGCTTACGAAAGCAAAAGATTTCACTGGTAAGAATGTCATCATGGCCCTGCAAAATGGTGGCGGTATCCGTGCGGCAATTAGTGAAGGTCCAATTACAGTTGGAGAAATCATTACAGTTCTTCCATTTGCTAATACATTGGCAACAATGGAGTTGACTGGTGCTGAGCTAAAAGAAGCATTCGAACGAAGCGTAAGCCAATATCCAGGGGAAAATGGTGGTTTCTTACATGTATCCGGAGGGAAAGTAGAATTCGATTCTTCCAAACCTGCTGGAGAACGTATCAGATCCATCAAGTATTTAAATCAAAATGGTCAATATGTGAAAATTAAGAACGGCGAAACATACACGATCGCAACGAATGCATTCACAGCGAAGGGCGGAGATGGATACGACGTCTTTGCGAAAGCTTATGCAGAAGGCCGTGTAACCGATTTAGGTCTATCTGATTGGGAAAACTTCCGCAATCATTTAGCAAGTCTTGGCAGTGAGGGAATCCCGACAGAACTTGAAGGACGTATTACAGATGTAAAAGGTCTATTCGATCTAACGGTGATGCATACAAATGATACTCACTCTGCATTAGAAAACATGCCTAAGACCGTGACAGCTATAAAAGAAATAAGAGCAGAAAACCCGAATGCACTTCTTCTTGACGCAGGAGATGCATTCACTGGAACCCTATATTTCAATGAATTCAAAGGTCAAGCTGAGCTTGCATTAATGAACCTAATGGGCATTGACGCAATGACATTCGGTAACCATGAATTTGATTTAGGTGCTTCATCAGATGGCCATCAACCATTGGCTGACTTTGTGAAGGGTGCGAATTTCCCATTTGTAAGTGCAAACGTTGATTTCTCAAAAGATGCGAAATTTGACGGACTATTCAATGACTCCATTGAAGAAGCTTATGAAAATGGTGAAATTTATAATGGAATCATCAAAGAAGTGAACGGAGAGAAAGTTGGTATCTTCGGTTTAACAACGGAGGAAACAGCAGAAATCTCAAGCCCAGACTCCATTACATTTGAAAACTATCTGGAAGAAGCAGAAAAAGCAGTTGCATACCTAGAATCTCAAGGCATTAACAAAATTATTGCACTGACTCATATCGGATATGACGACAATGCAGCAGTTGATAATGACTTAGTACTTGCAGAAGAAGTAGAAGGCATTGACGTAATCGTAGGTGGACATAGTCATACCGCACTGTCTAAGCCTGTTGTGGTAGATACTGATGACACTCCAACGATCATCGTACAAACTGGAAATGCAAACAGCAACCTTGGTTTGCTAGACGTTAGATTTGATGAAAATGGTGTCGTAATCGAAAACGAAGGCCAATTAATTGCAGTTAGCAGCAAAACAGCGGACCCTGAAGCAGTAGAAGTATTGGCACCATTTAAAGCTCAAGTTGATGCGGTTGCAAATGAAGAAATCGGCGTATCAACTCCAATTGAGTTAGAGAACCCAAGAACAGATGGCGACAACACAAAGCCAAGTGTACGTAAAAACGAAACAATCCTAGGTAACCTAATTACTGACGGCATGCTTGCGAAAGCGAAAGATTTCACTGGTAAGAATGTCATCATGGCATTGCAAAATGGTGGTGGAATCCGTGCAGCAATCGACAAAGGTCCAATCACGGTTGGAGAAATTATCAAAGTCCTTCCGTTTGCTAACACACTAGCAACGATGGATTTAACGGGTGCAGAGCTAAAAGCAGCATTCGAAAGAAGCATCAGTCAATATCCAGGTGAAAATGGCGGTTTCTTACATGTATCAGGTGGAAAGATCGAGTTTGATTCTACGAAACCTGCAGGCGAACGTATCGTGTCCATCAAATATCTTGATGAAAATGGTCAATACGTGGAAATCAAAGATGAAGAAACTTACACAATCGCTACTAATGCATTCACAGCAAAAGGTGGAGACGGATACGACGTCTTTGCAAAAGCTTATGCAGAAGGCCGTGTAACAGATTTAGGCTTATCTGATTGGGAAAACTTCCGCAGTCATTTAGTGAGCATTGGAAGCGACGGCATTCCAACTGAAGTGGAAGGTCGAATCATCGATGTAAGCGAAGAGCCAGGCGACGGTGAAGAGCCAGGCGATGGCGAAGAGCCAGGCGATGGTGAAGAGCCAGGCGATGGTGAAGAGCCAGGCGATGGTGAAGAGCCAGGCGACGGTGAAGAGCCAGGCGACGGCGAAGAACCAGGCGATGGCGAAGAGCCAGGCGACGGCGAAGAACCAGGTGACGGCGAAGAACCAGGTGATGGCGAAGAGCCAGGCGACGGTAAAGAGTCAGACGACGGTGAAGAGTCTGGTGAAAAACCAGGCAAAAAACCAGCTGACAAAGACAATAAACTTCCGAATACAGCAACAAATACGTTTACGATTCTATTAATAGGATTATTACTAGTTGTGGCTGGTGGGGTTGTATTCTTTGTAAATAGAAGAAAAGCAGCTTAATATTAATGAAAAGAGACTCTGTGAGGAGTCTCTTTTTTTTGAGGATTCATTAAGAATGCTGATTTCACTATCTCCGTGTAATTTTCAAGCAAGGCAACAAAATAGTTGGCAGCAAACCTCATTGGTAATCCTGCAATTTATTTAGGACCATATTGAAAACCAAGGTTCATTTAAATGGCTGTTGATGGCAATGCCAAGGATCTGGGTGGGTTGTGAAGATCCAGGGTTAAAATGGATATTGCATACAACTTCATCGTAACAATAAAGGTTAACCAGATTAATGAATTCTTCTTAGATAAGCGTGTCAATTAGTTTCAATTTTCTCCTTCATGATTGAATTTTTTCATTTAGAATGGTATTTGCAATTTTGGTTTAGATGGTCCTTCCCTCCTTAAAAAAAACAAAAAACCTTTACCAACTGCATGGTAAAGGTTGAAAATTCAAAGATATATCCCTTTACCATCATGGCAAAGGTCTCGCAAACAACGTCAACGTTGCCAGTTAAGCCGGTGATATTCCTATCACGTATTGTCGACATAACTGTCAGCTACTCCCCTTTGGAGTATATAAGCTTCATTTAAGCATAGCACGAACTCACGTGCTACTGAGAATATCATATTATGTTCTGATTTTTTTTGCAAGAGAAAAACTGTGAAGTTATTCTGATGACAAACATTTGGGCGAATCATTCATTCACAATATAAAGTATACTATGAAAGATGCTCCCCAACTTACTAACAGAAAGGTAACACTAGCCAACGAATAGGGACTTTTCCAATTGTATAAAGTTGACTTAATGTTATACTCTTCCCTTCCATTACTGTTAAATCTATTAATTGTTGCACTATAATTTTTACTAGCTTGTAAAGAAATACTTGAAAACCAGGAGATAATAAAAAAGCAGAGGCTCAAAAAGAACGTTGTTTCTAGCAAAGTCCACTGGATAATGTTAGCTACTATTATAGAAGCTGTAATCATGAAAATTAGATAGAAGATATATAAATAACCTCTAAGCCTTTGCTTAGATATTCTTCTTTCTAACATTGTTAATAGTTTATTAGAAACAAGTATAGTAACAATAATGAAGGTTAATGAAATAATAGTTATTGCTACCTTTAACAAGAAGGACACTTCCATATCATCTCCTCTATGAAGTTTACTCTTAAATAATTATACAACTATACCACGCGAAATAAGTTGAGCGCAGTCGAACGGCATTTACCCTTTTATTGACAACAAAAAAATGCCGCTTGATCGAACGTTTGTTTAGAAATAGCTATATCAGTAAATGTTCTACTTATTGTACTTGTACCCTCCTGTTCCCCCAAAAACCCTATTACGCCGCATGTTTTCACTACCTACTAAAATTTCTAAACTTCATCATCACAAATACTTTCCTAATATACCACGCGAAAATTGTTGAGGATTCCCGAATGTAAATGAGGACCTACATATCAACCATAAAATCAGATTTTAACTAACGTTTGTTTAATAAGAATTATATAGACATAGTTATCTTATGTAAGCTAGTGAAAAGAATAAGATTAGTAACAGAAAATAGTACGTATACTTTTCTCCCTTTTTTCTGGGTTGCCCTTCTATTAATTTGTATAGAAGCAATACTATTAAGATTGATAAAATAATTGGGGTCACAAGTTGTTCCATACAA
The DNA here is from genome assembly GCF_009363695.1 of Bacillus sp. THAF10. NCBI lineage: Bacteria > Bacillati > Bacillota > Bacilli > Caryophanales > Bacillaceae > Bacillus > Bacillus sp. THAF10. Next base: position 3,688,024 of record NZ_CP045403.1, read on the forward strand.
ATACCCTCCAGTCCTAATAACATTGATGCTAGATTTCCAAACAGGAAGAGCCATGCTTCCTTCAGCATTTCATAGATCCATAACTGCCCACCAACCTAAAATAGCAACATCTAAGAAACGACTCTTTACTTTGCAATCATTCGATATTTTACTGTCCAAACTCGATTGAAGTAAGAAAAAGAGGGGTAAAGAAAGCTGCATGTCTGCAGTCTTTACTCCTCATTTATTGCTTAAGCTTTTTTGAATAGAGTAGAAAATAGTTACTTCATTTGTGTCTGATAATAGTGTTGAACAACCCTATTTTAACAAGCTAGCGTCTTTAGATAGTTCTATTGTTTTTATTAAATACTCACTGGAGGCTTTGTACTTTTTCTTAGAAAATAGATACATAGCTAAGATTTTTGTATATTTGATTACATATTCTTTTCTTCCTGAGTTTTGGAAGAATAGAATGCCTACCTTTGTTATGTATTCTTCAAAAATAGCGGCATCAGATATTAGGTGAAGATAAATGGTGAAATGTATTTCATATTCTTTATTTTGGAATTGAAGAGCCTTCTTTAAGCCTTTCTCAGCCCACTCTTTTGTCAAAATATAGTCGTTTAGGTGATAATATTCAATTACAAGAGAATGATACGAATGCAAGGTTCTCTCATCATCTTCCTTCTTTTTTTCTAATGAACGTAAATAATATTGAATTGCTTTCTTAGAATTCCCTAAGTCAGAATTTACATTTCCTAAATTTTGAAGGGTCATTGCTTCTAAATAGTCATTTTTGCTTATTTTGCAGATTGATAGAACGGAGTAGTAGCATTCTTCTGCTTCGGTAAATTCCTTCAATTTTCTGAAATTTATTCCGAGTATCATATGGCATTCAGCAGATCTTTCCATGTCATAGATGGATTGATACATTTTCAAGGCATTTTCTGCGTAAGAAATCGATTTATAAATCCTCATTGTTTTACTATTTAATAAGGCTAACTGATAATACAAATCCGCACTATCTTTCCTATTGATTTTAACGGCATTTGAAGTTACCTTGTTTTCTGCTTTTTCCAAAAAGGCCATAGAACGTGAATAATTTTGATTAAGGTAATGATACAATGCTAAAGTTCTAACTAAAATATATTCTGACCTGGATGGTAGATTGATAGAAAGAGACTTTAGGTCATTTACTATTCTTGTACAATCAGCCATTTTCTCCATATACAAATAGTATCTAAGTTTTATTATCATAAAATGAAAGATGTTCTCTGGATGCTGTAGCTTTTCCTCCTTCTCGATTTCAGAACGACAGGAATGATATATTTCATTTAAAAGGGAAGTATCCCCTGCTATCGCACTTTCATAAAGCTTATAAAGCTGTTCTTGAAAAAAAGTATGGTCGAACTTTTGTAATGAATCTCTTGTGAGGTTTAATCTTTGTAATAATAAGTCCACTACTAGATCATCTGCGGAAATCTTGTTGTTTTCTATTTTGGAAAGATAAGAAATGGATACTATTCCATTCGAGAGTTGTTCTTGAGATAAGCCTTGTTTTTTTCGGTAATGTCGTATTACTTCACCTATATGCATACAGAACACCTTTACATATTTTTCAATAATTATACCATTATTTCACTAATTAAAGGTTAATTTTGTAAAAAAATGAAGTTTCATGTATTTAAGAAATGCACATTAGGGTTTCTTCCGAAAGGTTTACGACTCTATCAGCTTTTTCTATAATACTTTGATCATGCGTAACAATAATGATAGTGATATAGCTGCTAATTCTCTTCAAGGTCTCCATGACCTCATTTATTCTATTGGAATCCAAATTTGAAAAGGATTCATCTACTATTAACATTTCTGGTGTACTAGCTATTCCTGTTGCGATAGATATCAGCTGCCTCTCACCACCTGAGAAATCATTCAAATCTTTATCTTTTTGAAAGCTAGAAATTAGGCTCATTCATTTCGAAATTACGATTAAGGTTTTGAATAATTGTCAAACATTCATCTCGTGCACTTAAGATATCTTCATTTGACTTAACTATTTTGTTAGTGAAAGCCCAATCATTCGTCTCTACCTCTTCACTGCTTTATTTCTATATAGTCAATCAAGTAGTTTCTCATTAGTGCAAAGTAAATGCTATCATCATTGTCAAGAATTCGCGCTGTAAAAACGACGACTAAGTCCTCTTCAGGTATGATAAATAAGTTTTGCCCTTTATCACCATAGCCAAAGAAGTATTCCATTCCACCGGCATACTTACCTACCCACCATTGGTAGCCATATCCGTCTGTGTATGGGCCCCTATGCTTTGAATAAATTTTTGTACTTTCCTCTACCCAACCTTCTGGCAAGAGTCTTTGTTCTTTCCAAATGCCATCGTGTAACATTAAGTAGCCTATTTTAGCCAAATCATAAGGGGTAATATACAGTCCTCTCCCACCTCTATGGTACTCGCCATGTTTTTCCCATTCGTATTTCTTTATTTTTAATTGACTAAAGAGATTTTCTTCTGCATACTCTAACAATCCTTGACCAGTTGCTCGTTCTAAAATGATGGCTAAAATATCCGCTGTTCCTGAGCTATAAGTGAATAGTTTATCAGGCTCTTGAACAAATGGTTTAGTTAAAACATAATCAATCATATCTCTTTCTCCAAACCTTGCAACTTCAAAGTCTTGATTCCATTCAAGACCAGACCTCATCGTCAATAAGTCTTTTATGGTAAGGGTTTTAAGCGTTCCGTAATTTTCCATATCCTTAATCTCGGGGATGAAATCTTCAATGTGCTGATCTACATCTTCAATATGCCCGTTATGTATAGCCATTCCCATGAGGATAGAAACAACACTTTTTGTTATCGAATTAACGGAATAAATCGAGTCATTAGAATTTAACCCATGTCCGTAATCCACTACGACCTTTCCTTCCTTGATGACAAGCATGGTATATATCTCTGGTCGTTTTTCCAGTGCATGTAATAGGCCTTGTTTCCTGTCCTCAGGAAAAATCAATTCATCCTTTTTTGCAATTTCCCAGGTTTCTTCAGGATAGGGAATTTCCACCGTGCTGGAGGCTTTTTTGGTGAAAAAATGGTAACTTACAATTAAGATTAAACAAAGCAACAGAATGAATCCCAGAGGTTTTTTCATCATGTAACTCCCATTAAATAATTTTCAGTACAAAATATAATAATAGAAAAACAATAATTTATTCTTCTTTTTTCTAAATAGCTTATCGGGTTATTTCAGGTGGATAAGGACGAGCGCCACCACCTCTATCACCACTTCCTCCGTTTCCCGGATCAATATGACCAGTCATTCCTTGTGGAGATACTACTAAATCACTTGTAACTAATTCCATGTTTATCACCACCTTTCTTAAGTTAATTATATGGAATATTACACCTTTTCTGTATTGAGAAAATTATCGATTTTTGAGCGATTAATCTATCAAATTTATATAATTTTTATCAAATTTCCAAACCATTTTTATTCTACAATTTTCATTGCTTTTTATGGTTACAAACTGAAAAGTCTCATGAGCACTTCACCGCTTAATTTCTATATGATCAATTAAGTAGTTTCTCAGTAATGCATAGTAAATATTTATGTCATTGTCTAGGATGCGAGCTGTGAACACGACGATTAAATCCTCTTCAGGTATGACAAATAAACCTTGCCCCATATCACCAGATGCAAAGAAATACTCTTTTCCTCTCCCATATTTTCCTATCCACCATTGGTAGCCATACCCGTCAGTGTTTAAATAGCTCCCATCAGAATAAATATTGGTGCTATCCTCCACCCAACCTTCTGGCAATAATCTTTCTTCTTTCCAAACGCCATCGTGTAGCATAAGGTAGCCTAATTTAGCCAAATCATATGGGAGGATATACAGTCCACTTCCGCCTTTATATTGGTCTCCACGTTTTTCCCACTCATATTTATCAATTTTTAATTGACTAAATAGATTTTCCTCTGCAAACTCCACCAGAGTTTTACCAGTTGCCCGTTCTAAAATAATTGCTAAAATATCTGTTGTCCCTGAGCTATAAGTGAATAGTTTATCAGGATCTTGAACGAATGGTTTAGTTAAAACATAATCAATCACATCTCTTTGTCCGATCCTAGCAGTTTCTAAATCTTTACTCCATTTGAGTCCAGACCTCATCGTCAATAAATGTTTTATAGTTAGTGTTTTAAGTGTTTCGTAATTTTCCATTTCCTTAATTTCAGGTATAAAATCTTCAATGGGCTGCTCAACATGTTCAATATGCCCTTTATGTATAGCCATTCCAATGAGGATAGATACAACACTCTTGGTTACCGAGTTAACTCGATAAATTGAGTCGTTAGAATTTATTCCTTGCCCGTAATCTATTACTACCTTGCCTTCCTTGACAACAAGCATAGTGTGAATCTCTGGTCGTTTTTCCAGTGCATGATTTATCCCAGCTTTTCTTTCTGCCGGAAAGGTTACTTCATTCTCAATAGCAAACTCCCAATCTTCTTTTGGAAAAGGGACTTCCATTGTACTGGATGTATTATCGATAAAAGAATAATAACTTACAAAAAAAATGAACCAGATCAACACTATGACTCCAAGAGTTTTTTTCATAATTAAACTCCTTGTTAAATTAATGAGGTACATAGTTGGAAAATTTGATAAAAGAAAAAAGAAGAACATAAATTATTCTCCTTTTTTCTACTAAATTATGGTGTAGGTTCTGGTGGGTACCCTCCACCGCCACTACCACTGCCTGGGTCACTTGAACCTCCTCCAGTTCCTGGACCAAATGTGTATTGGAGTTCCTTGTGGGGTTACCACTAAATTACTTGTAACTATTCCCATGCTTTCACTTCACCGCTTTATTTCGATGTAATCAATTAAGTAGTTTCTCAGTAATGCATAGTAGATGCTTAGGTCATTGTCTAAGATACGGGCTGTGAAAACAACGACTAAATCTTCTTCAGGTATGACAAATATGTTTTGCCCTTTATCACCATAGCCAAAGAAATATTCCTTTCCTCCGGCATACTTACCTACCCACCATTGGTAGCCATACCCGTCAGTGTTTATATACCTGCCATCAGAATAGATGTTGGTGCTTTCTTCCACCCAACCTTCTGGTAACAACCTTTCTTCTTCCCAAACGCCATCGTGAAGCATCAGGTAGCCTAGTTTAGCCAAATCATATGGAAGAATAAACAGTCCCCTTCCGCCTCTATAGTGCTCTCCTTGCTTTTCCCACTCGTATTTATCTATTTTTAATTGGCTAAATAGATTTTCTTCTGCAAAGTCTAGTAGGCTTTGACCAGTCGCTCGTTCTAAAATGATGGCTAATAAATTGGATGTTCCAGAGTTATAAGTGAATTGTGTGTCCGGCTCTTGCACGAATGGTCTATTCAAAACATAGTCAATCATATCTCTTTGCCCTTTATAAGCAGTTTCAAGGTTTTTATTCCATCTAAGACCAGACCTCATCGTCAATAAGTCTTTTATGGTAAGGGTTTTAAGCGTTTCGTAATTTTCCATGTCCTTTATTTCAGGGATAAAATCTTCAATGGGCTGATTTGCACCTTCCATATGTCCGTTATGTATAGCCATGCCGATGAGGATAGAAAGAACACTCTTTGTGACCGAATTAACAGAATAAATGGAGTCATTGGAATTTAACCCATGCCCGTAATCTACTACTACCTTTCCTTCCTTTATAACGAGCATGGTATGAATCTCTGGTCGTTTTTCCAGTGCATGTAATAGGCCTTGTTTCCTGTCCTCTGGAAAAATTACTTCATCCTCACTAGCAACCTCCCAACCTTCTTCTGGATATGGAGTTTCTATCGTGCTGGATGCTTTTTTTACGAAAAAATAGTAACTACTATATATAATTAGACTGAGCAATAGGGTGAATATCAGGATTTTTTTCATCATTTAACTCCTATAAATAATTTTCAGTGCGTAACAAAAGCAGAAGAACAATAATTTGCCAGCTCAGAAAACGCCTTCAGTATTAAAATGTTTCCTTTGCTCGATAATCATTAGTATCTACCTCTTCACCGCTTGATTTCTATATAATCAATTAAGTAGTTTCTCAGTAATGCATAGTAGATACTATTGTCATGGTTTAGGATTCTTGCTGTGAACACGACAATCAAATCTTCTTCTGGTACGATAAAGATGTTTTGCCCCAAACCACCAGATCCAAAGAAATATTCCTTTCCTTGACCATATTTACCTATCCACCATTGGTATCCATATCCATCTGTTTGGTTATAGCTGCCATCAGAATAGATGTTGGTGCTTTCCTCCACCCAGCCTTCGGGCAACAACCTTTCTTCTTTCCAAACGCCATCGTGTAGCATAAGGTAGCCTATTTTAGCCAAATCGTATGGAAGAATAAATAGGCCCCTCGCGCCTCTATAGTGCTCTCCTTGCTTTTCCCACTCGTATTTATCTATTTTTAATTGGCTAAATAGATTTTCCTCTGCAAAGTCCAGTAGGCTTTGACCAGTCGCTCGTTCTAAAATGATGGCTAAAATATTGGATGTTCCAGAGTTATAAGTGAATTGTGTGTCAGGCTCTTGGACGAAAGGTCTATTCAAAACATAGTTAATCATATCTCTTTCCCCTCTATAAGCAGTTTCAAGGTCTTGATTCCACCTGAGACCTGATCTCATTGTCAATAAGTCTTTTATGGTAAGGGTTTTAAGCGTTTCGTAATTTTCCATATCCTTCATTTCAGGTATAAAATCTTCAATGGGCTGATTTGCTTCTTCAATATGCCCGTTATGTATAGCCATGCCGATGAGGATAGAAACAACACTTTTTGTTACAGAATTAACGGAGTATATGGAGTCATTGGAATTTAACCCATGCCCGTAATCTACTACTACCTTTCCTTCCTTGATGACAAGCATGGTATGAATCTCTGGTCGTTTTTCCAGTGCATGTAATAGGCCTTGTTTCCTGTCCTCTGGAAAAATTACTTCATCCTCACTAGCAACCTCCCAATTTTCTTCTGGATATGCGATTTCTACCGTGCTGGATGCTTTTTTTACGAAAAAATAGTAACTTACCAATAGGATTAGACTGAGCAATAGGATGAATAGCAGCGTTTTTTTCATCATTTAACTCCCATTAAATTATTTTCAGTGCGAAATTCTATAAATGAAAAAAAGAAGAAGAATAAATTAATTCTCCTTTTTTCTGATTACTTATCGTGTTGGTTCAGGTGGATATGGACAAGCGCCACCACCTCTACTTTCTTAAGTTAATTATATGAAAGATTCCAACCTATTTGTATTGAGAAAATTCTGTATTTTTTTGCTACTAATCTATCCAATAAATTTATTTTTTCTCAAATATAAAATAAAGGGATAGGCGCTACCCTCTCGTTTAAGGACAATAGAGTCTATCGCCTTTATCCTTCACAAAAAAATTATACAACTATACCTAGCGAAAATAGTTGAGCTCAGTCGAATGTTATTTGCCCAACTATTCACAAGCACAAATTCCCGCTTGATCGAACGTTTGTTTAGAAAAAGCTATACAAGAAAAATAGCTTCACTTTGTAAAGCGAATCCCTTTCTCCCGATCACTTGTCCAAATTCGATTGAAATAAGAGAAAGAGGGGTAAAGAAAGCTGCGGGTCTGCAGTCTTTACTCCTCTTTTTACTTAATAACTATTAAAAGCAAAGACCTTCCATTTTCCTTCTTCCTTCACCATGGCAAGTTCTGCTGTCTCTCTTTTTCCATTATCAAAGGTAAAGTCAGCATATACGATAGTCATATCGTTATCTACTTTTTCTTCTTCCGTAATTTCAAATTCGTCTAGGTCACCATCCGTGCGATGGGTAAAGTTTCGCATGTTTTGTTCAATCCATCTTTCATCGCCCATTAATTGAGACAGCATATAATCAATTCCATCCTGTGACCATAACGCTTCTGCACTTTCATAATCTCCATTTTGGGTATGTACAATAAACTCTTCTGCTACATTGGAAGGTGAGTTATTTCCAGGAATGATTGTTAGCGCAATGATGATAGCACCAATCACACCCCCGATAACTGCTAAGAGTTTACGATTTTTAAGGAGGTTTTGAAGTGTTGGTATGATGGAAGGCTTTGGACTCACATAATAGTCTATTGTCTTACTGGAATCATCCGCCTGCTTCCCATTTAATTCAACGCCACAACTCCCACAAAATTTTTGTCCTTCCGAATACTGCTGCCCACAATTTGTACAATAACTTCCCGACATCGTGTATTTACTCCTCATCTGTTAAGCTAACTTTCTACTATTACTAGAATAACAGTTCCGTGTCGAAAGAACTATGTATTTGTAAAAATTTGATATTAAAATTATGGCCCGTCAAATGGACAGGTTTTTCAAATGACTAGTTGAAAAAACCATTCCTTTTGAAATCCTGTCTTCCTTTAAATAACTATACTAATATACTCTGCGAAAATAGTTGAGCGCAGTCGAATGCACTTTAGCCCCTACACAACAACCTCAAAATCAGATTTTAACCAACGTTCGTTTAAAAAGTACTATAGGAACATAGGGACGAGGGACCTGACCCCATGTCCCACTTCTACACAACCGATCGCCCCATCGACATCCTCGCCAGGAGCTGCATCCAATTTGGCGCCTCCTATGACGGCCGCCGCGAAGCTACCATCAAGCTCACCAACTACGTCCAGAAAACACCCGTCTTGATCTCAGAAGTTCTCGGCATCATCGCCCTACCTACCCACACCCCTGAGCACCCCGACTGCACCTGGATTATGTACCACCAAATCAAGGAAGTCATCCAAACCAACACAAACACCCACTGCACCCTCCGCTTCCACAACTACACCAAACTCGAAATCCCAATCTCCACCCAAACCATGCGCCAACAAACCCAAAAAGCAGCGGTGATCTATTCGATTTTTTGTACCGAGCAACGGATTAGTTATAGTTTTGTGGTGGATGGGAGAAAGCGAAAAGTGGGGAATAAGTAATTTAGGAGAATCTCTGGGGCATTGTACCTCGCCGCCCTCTATTTAAAGGTATCTTTTAGGAAAACAAATAGTACGATTAAACTGTAGGGCATAAGAATAATAAAGATGGACACCCACGCTCTTGGGTTAGACCAGTTTATGATTGTGTTGGCAATCACTGCGGTAATTAGCAATAGTAAAAGGCTTATTGCGACGTAACTTCTCCCCTTGTTTTTCATATGAGTTCACCACCAACGATTTGTTTTCAGATTATTAATTGTACGAATCATTCTAGAGAAGGTTTCTTGAACATGTATCTAAATATAAAAAAAGTTGAGATGCACTTTTGGTTTTATGTACTGTGCTATTTAAGATCCTGCCCCTGACAATAAAATTATGCAAGTATACCCTGCGAAAATAGTTGAGCGCAGTCGAACATCATTCACCCCTTTATCCTCAACTAAAGAAATCCGCTTGATCAAACGTTCGTTTGAAAATAGCTATCTAAGCAAAATATCTTCTCTTTGTTCGTGTCCCATCTAAAGTCCCAAAACCTCACAGCGGCGCGGGTTCCCACTCTCATCAACAAACCAATTACACAAAACTTTCCCAATATACCACGCGAAAATAGTTGAGCGCAGTCGAATGCATTTCACCCCCTACACAACAACACAAAAAACAGATTTGAACAAACGTTTGATTGAAAAATACTATAGGAATAAAATGAACAAATCGGAACGAGGGGTCAAACTGGGACACGGAACCCGTCCCTCCGTACCAAAGGACTATAGGATTATCGCTACAAACGAATTATAATTAGAAGGTAAAAATAGACAGCACCTGGGGGAATTACGATGAAATATTTCTACTTACTAATTGCTTTATTGTTCATTTCGTTCTCTACTGCCTGCACTAGTGCAGAACAGACAACAGAAAGTAACGATTCTGTGGAGACAAATGAGGAAGCCCAAGAAAATAATAACGAAGAGGCCGAAGAGGAAGCAAAAGCGGAAGCCGAAGAAAAGGCTGCTGAGGAAAAAGCCATAGAAGAGCAAAAGGCAAAAGAGGAAGCTGCTAAGAAAGAAAAGGAACACTTGCAGGCTCTAGGTCTAGAAGCTGTTACGGTAGCGAGAGTGATTGACGGAGATACCATCGAACTCTCAGATGGAAGAAAAGTTAGATTAATAGGAGTTAACACACCTGAATCGACAAATCGAACCGAAGACTACGGAAAAGAAGCAAGTAATTACACCCAATCGAAATTAGAAGGCAAGCAAGTTTGGATTCAAAAGGATGTTTCAGAAGCAGACCGTTATGACAGAATTCTACGTCTTGTCTGGTTAGCGATACCGACGAACGATATGGACGAAACAGAGATAAGAGATAAGATGTTTAACGCAGATCTAGTAATCAATGGATACGCCGAGCCTTCCACCTACCCTCCTGACGTCAAATATAGCGAGCACTTTGTGCAGTTTGCAAGAGAAGCCCGTGAAAACAGTACTGGACTATGGGCATATGGGCCAGAGGGGACAACTAAAGGAGACTTAGATACGGGTAACAGTAGTAACACCACAAGCTCATCAAAGGAAACTTCTAATAACGATTCATCCACTTCCACGACAGGTGGTAGTGGGAAGGAATATTATAAAAATTGTACCGAGTTAAGAAAGGTATATCCAGATGGAGTAGCATCCGATCATCCTGCATATGCTAGTAAGCATGACCGTGATAAAGATGATTGGGCATGTGAAAGGTGACATGAAGGGAGCCTCGTATTAAAGATACGGGGCTTTTTATAAGACCTTTTTTAAGTCCAATTCATCATTCATCAATTTAACCCATTAAGGTTGAATATTGCAGAAAGAATGAGCCACTAGTGCAAATTTTTGAGCCATTCTTCAATTTTCCTTTCCTTGAAATTTTTTAAATGAAAAGAGAAAGAGAAATAAAGATAAAATTAATGCAATTAGACTTAAATATGTTAAAACACCGTTGTTTACTCTTAATATAAAATCTTCAATTAACTTTAACATAGCGCTTAGAATTACTAATACTAAAGCAACACCTTTTAGCTTACTATTTTTAATTAAAGCTTGACCAATAGTAAACCAAAATAGTATAGCAATCAAGGATACTATTACTAAAATAGTTGTAGTGAAGATATTGGAAATCATATATATCCCTCCATTCTTTATAAAAAAATGTGGTCTTAAAAACCTCTTAGGTTAGTAAAAAAATATAATGAATGAGGTGTTAGCTATTTAACTATTGTTTAAGTAATATAAGTTAAAGTTTTGGAGATTAACAAAAGTCCAATTGTTTCTCTGCTTTTCAGTTAAAATACTTCAAGGGTAGCAAAGCACAATTTTGCAAAATTGGAAATTTATTACGGCCGCATCTCAATACTAGTATTTTATCTATCTTAATTCAATATATATTCTTAAAAGAATAATTAATGTACAAGGGAAATCCGATGTTTTCAAAAAATGATATCTTTTCAAACTTAAATCGTCAATATGATTGAGAATGCTTTGCTTTTCCGTCTAATAAACAAAAGTGTAAGCATTATAATAATCATTAAAAATAGAGATTTTACAAAGAAGGTACCCGAAATTAAACCAGTAAGAAATAAATAAAGTCCAGTTAAATAAATAATAACTGTTTCAACAAAAGGGAATTTCTGATTATTATTTTCTAAAGTAATCTTCACGTATTTATCCATCTCCATTTGTATAATTCCAACATTAGTAATCTAAAAACAAAAAAATGCAGTGACTCCCAAGCTACATTATGAACACTTCACCCAATACAAATAATTCCATTTTATTTACCATTATTTTCATATTATCGTATAAATCATAATATTTCACAATGCTTAATATAAAATATTCTTAAAACGTTTTGATAGAAAATGGAATACGGCTTTTTAAGAGGAGAGGAAATATGACTAAGGAAGAATTGGTAAAATTTTTGGATGGCTTATTTAAAACGAATTCTTTTATAAAAAAAGGCAGGAAGTGGACTATGACCAATGATGAACTTATAAAGATCATCATATTATCAAGATCAAGATTCGGAAACTATTACTATTTAGACTATGGGATTACTATTAAGAATATTGAGCTTGATGGGCTAGTGATGCATATATATCATTCTTTAGGTTCTTTAAATGGTAGCGATTTTACACGAATGATGAATTTATTAAATTTAGATACTTCTATTACTGATAAAGACAGAAAAGAAGAACTGGAAAATTTGATCCAAAATGAAATATTCACATTTTTTAGTGCTATTAATAATGAAAATGACTTATTATCAAATTTAAAGAATCGCGAGAATTTAAATGATGTACCTTTATGTGTTAAAAAATATTATCAGATAAAATAATTTACAACATCTAATTTAAACAGAGCGCCAATTCTTGGGCCAGAATGGCGCCATATTCTTGCTACATTATATCCTCGTCTTGCACAGTAATTGAATCTGTTGTTCACCTGAATTTATTAATAAATCTCTCAGTTACTGTAATAATAGTTTACTAAATTTCTAATTTATATTTCTGAATAAACTCCTTGACTCTTGGTAGGCTTTTTTCAATAAAGGTACGTGGATCTTCGCTTACAATTAAAATATAGTTTAGGAAGTTTACCCTCCTAGCGGTCATTAACAAATCTAAGTCAAATTCTTCAAACACTGGGAATGGTCTTACTTTTTCATACCCACTGGAGAAAAGGCGTTTTACGTCATCGAAGTTATATTCTTCCTCATATCTGTAATAGTATAATAAGATAGCAATGTCATGTAGGGGCAATCCAAGCAATACATCTTCAAAATCAATAATATGCATGTCATTTCCTCTAACCAAGACGTTCCAAGGGTTTAAATCACTATGAATAAGTTGAAGATGTTCTTCATTTTTTTGATAATATCGCGATAATTGATTATTTAAATATGGGATTATCCTATCCATGATTTCATGGTATTCTCTTGATAAGTAACGCTGATATTTACTATCTTTATATACCACTGGGTCTTCTTGATAATAGAATACACTATCCCATCTCTTGGGTGAAAAAGTCTTTGGAATCTCTTCACCGTAAGTTGCACCGTGCAGTTGGGCAGTTAGTTCTCCTAATTGAATAAATCTCTCTCCCGTTTCATTTCCATCTAAATCTTTCCCCTCTAACCAACTGTAGAGAGCAACTTGCATAGGGGAACTACCATCATCTAACTTTATTTCTTGTATTTTACTTCCGCCTTTAGATGACAGGATTGACGGAATAGAGATTCCACCTTTGTGGCTTACAAGATTCATCATGAATACTTCCAATAAATTATCTTCTAAAGTGCTTGAGTTTTCTTGAAAAATTTTCAATAAAAATTTATTCCCTTTGACATCACTCAATTTGTATAAAATATTTGTTTCTTCTGCTAAAAAGCTTATTTCATTAATTTGTATATCATAGCGATCTACAGCCTGTTTAGCTACAGCATCAAACTTTTCAATGTTGTTCATCTCAAAGCCCCCTCTCACTTCCAATAATTTACTAATAATTCGTTCATTACTTTATCGTAGATAGTTAAATTTCACAAGACTCTTCTTTTAATTTAATTCTTCATCATTTCATAAAAAAGTTCAAATTTTTTCTACCTTTGTTATTCCACAATTGCAGCCTTTTCTTTAAGGCTTGAATATAACTGAACTTGTAAAATGAACTCAAGAAACAATACAATTTCAACTTATTAATCGAAATCAAAGGGTTTGGTGAAGTCATTTTTTGGGGGCAATAATTGCTTTCATTGGGGTAATAAGAATGGACTTCAGCTAAAGTTCATTTGTTGTCGGAACTCTTATTTTCAGTGGTGTGGTGTTTGGGCGTTCACTTAGCTTGATTATAGGTTGGTTACCCATTGAGAATTTGATTCGATCCGAAAAAACTTTCATCGTTTTTCAAATCAAAAAAGTTAATATTTCCATTCAACATACAGCTATAAAACCCTTCTTTTTATCGGTTATTGACAATATTAAAAATTTCACAACATATCGTTTCAACAAGAATATATTGACAATTATATTAACTATAGTTAGTATTTACCTACCGGTAAGTAATTTAAGGAAGGACGTCCTTTATGAATGAAAAATACACAAATATTCTAACTACCTCCTATCGCCTATTTGCTGAAAAAGGGTTTGAACAAACAAGTATGTCTCTTATTGCGAAAGAAATAGGAATTACAAAGCCAGCTATATATTATTATTTCAATTCAAAAGAGGATCTTATTCAAACTTTATTTAGTCACATCATTGAAGAAATAAAATTCACAAAATATTTTAATTCTCAGGAATATACCAAAGAAAATTTCATATCTAAACTCATTGAAGATGGTGTTAACATGATGAACAAGCAGCTTAGAGATGATTACTATAACAAGATTATGAATGAGTATTACGTTTTAAGCACTCGAGACTCTCATTACGCGGAAGCACTAAAGAACGTATTAGATGAATTTCTGAATGGATTCTTCAATCTTTTACAACTTGCACATGAGTATGAATTGCTCTTAGATGATGATTTACGAACACAAGCAGAATTTTTGACCATTATTGTAGATGGGTTAGACAAATATTCAAACGCGAATTATACTTTTAATCCAGTTTCGATTTGGTCATTTTCCGTTAAAAGTTTATTTAAATGAGGTGAATTGTATGGGGAAATCAGCGAATCGCATTCTTGGGTTCGATATTGCTCGTGCCTTAGCTATCCTCGGGATGGTCATAGTAAATTACAAAATTTCAATGGATGCAGAAGGAAATGGACCCGACTGGCTCGTAACTCTGACTGGAATACTTGAAGGCAGAGCTTCAGCGATTTTCGTAATACTTGCAGGAATTGGCATTTCCTTATCGACTAAGAAAGCACGGCTGAAGAGTACTTCCTCTAAAGAATATCGCAAAATGATATGGAGACGTTCATTATTTTTATTTGTTCTGGGAATACTTCTTATGCTCATGCAATGGAGCGCAGACATCCTTCATTATTATGCTTTTTATATGTTTATTGCCTCTTTTTTCATTGTAGCCTCCTCTAGAAAATTAATCCTAACTGTTGTAATAATCGTACTTACCTCCCAGACCTTCCAACTTCTATTTAACTATGAATACGGATGGAATACGACGTTCGAAAAATACGAAATGTTTTGGACTTGGAAAGGATTTATCAGCAACCTGTTCTTTAACGGATACCATCCCATTTTCCCATGGGTAGCCTTTCTACTATTTGGCATGTGGTTAGGAAGAGTCGATCTTCAAAACCCTAGGATTCAACAGAAATTTATGACTGTATCACTCATCACGCTGTTTTTAACAGAAGCTACTTCCTATGTTTTTATTAAACTATCTGAATCAGCTGTGGGAATTGAAGTAGCATTATATTTATTTGACACGAAACCTATGCCCCCCTCCCTCCTTTATATGATATCCAGCACAAGTTCTGCGATTATTTTAATCCTCCTTTGTGTTATGATTTCTGAAAAATGGAGAAGTTCAACTGTCACACAAGCATTGGTGTACACAGGACAGCTTGCTCTTACCCTCTATGTAGGTCATTTTCTTGTTCTAGCCGTTTTCTTTATGTTTGGAGGGCTAGCAGAGAACACCTTAACATTTGCGGTAACCATAGCGGTAATTTTCTTTATACTCTCTACATTCTTGTCTACTTGGTGGCGTAAAGCCTTTAAGAGGGGACCTATTGAGGCATTGATGAGAAAAATAAGTGGATAAAATAGGACTGAATTATACGTTGAACTGTGTATCAAACTCTTCGATCTAATTATTTTTATTCGTTTGAAAGAATGCCATCAAAATGAATCAAGGAAAATTATAGCTAAATCAATTACTTTTTCATCTATAAGGCTGAGATGTTGTAACTTTCTCAAGACTTAAGATCATTTTAACAACTACCTAAAGTCATACTCCATAAGTGGGTAACATAATGAAAAAGTAGTTTACTGTTTGTTACTTTACCTTCAATCCAATATCTTATAGTTACCTACTACTACGCAAATATATAAAGATAGATTCCTTTATCCTATTTCGAAGCCGCGGTGCTTAATGCTTGTAACAGAAAAGGTAAAGGGGTAATAATTTCTAGGGTTTCTTTTGGAGCTACACATTAATACTATTGTAAATCTCAGTAACATTACAAAAAGGAAAGAAGCATCAATTGTTTCTTTCTTTTTTTAAAACAAATATTCAGTTAAGAAGAAGGTACATAATCCAGTTACAAGAATAACGAAGGAACTACTTATTAAGGCTTTACCAAACATTAATTCACCAGCCTACAAATGACACCCTTCTCCTTCCATTCACAAAAATTATATAACTATACCACGCGAAAATAGTTGAGCGTAGTCGAATGCAATTCACGCCTTTACACACAACAAAAAAATTTAATTTGATCAATCGTTTGTTTAAAAAGTGCTATCTAACGAAAGTTTCTTTTTTTGGCGCGTGAACTCACTTAAAGCTCCAAATCCCCGCCACAGCGCGGGTTCCCACTCCCATCAAGAACCCTATTAGACCTCCACCACAAAAACTTTCCCAATATACCCTGCGAAAATAGTTGAGCGCAGTCGAATGCAATTAAGACCCCACACCATAACCTCAAAAACAAATTTTAACCAACGTTCGTTTAAAAATTACTATAGAAACATAATGAACAAAACATACTTCCAACAAGGGACACGGAACCTGTCCGAGACCACTGTAAAACTGAACTTGTCCCTCCGTACCATCGATTGCTATTTGGATATTTTCAACTCCTCTTTGAAATACTATTCAAAAAGGAGTTGATTAGATGAAAAAATTGTTGATATTCTCAATACTTCTGATTTCATTGTGCGCATATAACTTGCCCGTCAATGCTGAAAAGCAGCATAAACACGATTCAAAAGGAATGGAACAAGCTATCGACCATTTTATATTGGACCAGTTTACTGATGAATTAAATCAAGCAGTAACAGACTATTATAAAAAGGATACAATCAGAGTTCAATATAACTGGTGGGACAAAAATTACGATGTTGTTGAATTAGACCAATCAGAAAAAGAGAATCAGCTAAGCCATCCTTATGTAATCAAATTTACCGTTCAAACATACGACGGAAACAAAAAAGGGCAATTAGGAACTGATACCGTAACATTTGGAGTATCCCCTGTTCAATTTAACAAAGAATTTGATGAAAAAGATTTAGCTGCCGCTAAAGTAGAATTATTGAACTATACTCACGGTGAACCATTAAACTAAAAAGGAACAAAAACGCTGTGATTGTTTTAATCAACAGCGTTTTTTGATGCGAATACTATTGTTGTGATTTCCTACTAAATTATCAATGTTCTTACTGCTCCAAATATTTTCTAAGTGGCGTCCAGTAATTTTCCTGCCACCCTGTTTTTAAATGTTCTGCTTGCCCTTCTGGAAAACCAACATGTTCAAATACTAACAGTGTGTCTTCCCCATCTTGGTGTAGCTCAAATTTCACAAGTGAATAAACACCTGCATCCCAGTTGCCAGCACGCCATGCTTGGACGATGCGCTCGTTCGGTACCACTTCAATCATTCTGCCTTGGATCATGCCGCCGAAAAGGGAAAATGCGCCTCCTGCAGTGGCATCGATTTCAGTAGGTGCACCTGTAACCAATCCAAACTTCTCACTGCCCGTTAAAGCTTCAAAAAGTTGTTCTGGTTTTGCATTAAATGTGATTTTATCAGTAATGGTGATTGTCATAATCATTCCTCCAATGTAGTTATTTTGATATGCTCCAAGGATCTGGGCCGAGGTCAATGCCTTCACCCAACTGCTTGATGCGTTCCATATAGTGGGTCCAGCCATTATTGTTGGATGTGAGCTTTTCAACAGGGATATCATGATGGATTAGAGTCAATAGTGTTCCATTTTCCCTCGGGGTCAGGATGAACTCTACGGTGCTGGAACCTGGAGGCATGATTTCAGACCCCATCCAGCCCCAGCTCATCACTATTTTTTCATTTACAACGATTTCTTTGTATTCGCCAACTGCGATATTTTCCCCGTTGATGTCAATTCGATACTTACCTCCAACCCTTGGTTCAAGCAGGACATGTCTGCCCATCCAGCGATTCATTTTTTCCGGGTCGATAAAAAAAGAAAATAGAGTACTAGGGCTACATTCGATAAAGATTTCCTTTCTGAGAGTATCAGTCGTTTGGCTCATGCTTCTTCCTTTCTTCCGCTTCTGCAGCTTCTTTTAATAGTTGCAAGCTGTTGTCCCAGAATTGGTCGATGTAGTTTTTGATATCCGTGAATCCTTCTCTCCTCACTCGATAGTATCGTTTCGTTCCTTCCTTTCGGAGTGTGACAAGACCGGATTGCTCCAGGACCTTGAGATGTTGGGATATGGCAGGAGGAGAGATATCAAAATTGGATGCGATCTCCGTTGACGTAAGCTCCTTATCCCGTAACAAAGCTAAAATTTGACGGCGGGTAGGTACAGACAATGAATGAATGGTAGATTGAATCATGTCTATAATTTAGCACACGCTTAATTAAGTGTCAACTTAATATTAGGAGGGTTTCATTTCTATTGTTTCCTTTTTACCCATTAAAATCCTCCCTGTTAAACCGCGAACAAACCTGTCTTCAATAAAAGTAATGTCCAAGCCCCCATTCTCATAGACTTAGAGTAAAAGAAGGGAGCTGGTCTCAATGCTGGAATGGAGTGCTATTATTGCAGCCGTCGCGTTTACCATTCTTGTCATCTATTTGATCATGACATTAAGAAAAGTAATGACAACACTTGCCGAAACGGAAAAGGCGCTGTCTGATGCACGGACAGCCGTAAACGGAATAACAGAGGAAGCCGAGGATTTACTTCATAACGCCAACCAAATTTCTGACGATGTAAAAGGAAAAATGAAAGCCGTTGAACCTTTAATCGAGTCCGCTCATGATGTAGGCGATATGATGCACCATGTAACAAGCGAGATAAAGAGAACGGCTATACAAAAGAAACCACCAAAAACCATTCATACACAGGAAAGCAAGCCAGTCCAGATTAGATTGAAGTAAGAGAAAGAGGAGTAAAGGTAGCAGATGCATGGTTCTCTGCTTTCTTTACTCCTCTTTTTGTAAATTGGTCTAACGTTTACACTATTATTCGAATGGTTGATGTTCCACGTAACCTTACTGCTTGTTTTTGAGTTTGTGGGAAGTAAAGTAAGATAGAATTGGCCTATATAACGGTCTTTCTAAAACCGATCTAAATGCCTGTCCCTTTCTACCTCCCCTTCTTCTCTTCACAAAACTTTCGACAAAAGCCCCCACATTCCTGCAAACAACAAACAAATAAAAGAGGCACAACAACACGTGCCCCAAACACACCCCACCATTCACCTTGCCTTCGACAAACTTCGGGGAGTCACTGTGACCAGAATTCATTCCTAAAATAATACCAAAAAAGGAATTAAAATCCATATGTAAGTATGATAGAATGACATTAATTCTGAAACAGGGGGAGTTATTAATGAATCAGATTACTGAAGAAAGTTGGAATAATTTAATCAATAAAGTTGGAGGTATTGGGGATAAAACACAAAGCCAATTAGTTCAGCTGCAAGGACATATTAGTCATTTGACAGATACACTTTTTATCACTAACATTATTTTAGCTCTTATTGCAGTTACATATTTATTTTCTACCATAATGAAATTTAAGAAATAAGATTGTTAAACGACATTTCTTATCAAACATAATCGCCCATCATTTTAATATTAATTAAAAATGATGGGCTGTTTTATTTAGTATACCAACACCGTTACACCAATAAAAAAGCATTAGCCTAAGCTAATGCCATTTTATACTTTTTTCTTCAATCTAATTCAAATCGAAAACGATTTCTTATCATTTGGTTAATTTGCTTATTTGAAGATGATATCAGCATATTTGCTTTAATATAATTAAAATCATATTGATTCAGCACTTCTATAAACAAATTTGAGCTAAACAGTGATTCGGAGAGTCCTATTATTAAACCCAAGTCCTATTTCCTTCGACAAACTTCGGGGGGGCACTGTGACTAGACTTTTGCATCTAAAGTTCGTATATTCTCTTTTTGAAACACCACCTCGACCGGAGGCTTCAGTGCTTTTAACATACGCACCGTCTCCAAAACCGCCGTGAGGACGTATGGATAAAAATTTTAATATATAAATAGATAATATCTTGCCCTATTCTTACTTTGAACAATTAAAAAAGCCCCCACCAATTAAGGTAGTAGGCCACTAATGACGAGTTCCTTCTATATTAAACTTAAAACATTAATGCCCTGCCTTATGATAGTTACCGTATCCAGTAGCTTTTGTATTAAAAAACGACCCTACGTTTAGTTAAAAAACCTAGACAGTAATGGTTTATAAACTTTGCAAAATTGGATACTAATTGTACCATCTTCAGTTCTTCCCTCTACTTCAAATTGGAAATCCGAACCTAGTTCTTTTTTAAACTTTTTGTAAAGACGAGAAGTCTCCAAGAAACTAGTATCATTGAGTTCCCTTTTTATATTATGAAAATCAAAATCAACAAGCAGATAGTTTTCTTCTTTGTCGTTAATTACTTCGATATATTTTTCATGGTCTACTTCTTCTAAGGAAGAGCGTAATTTGTAGTTACATCTAAAAGATGGTAAGTAACTTTCATTTAATGATGCTTTAACTTTTCTTTTAATCGTTTCAGGTGGATTAACTTTAAAGAAACATTCAATGAACTGGTTTTTCAAGTGTTCCCTTTTTACTTCCTCCTTTCTTTTTTTATTCTTATTGAACTTTTCAATATCTTTAAAAACCATATATCTCCCTCCTTCATAATTACTTATGTTGTTTGACAAATCGGTATTCGTCTAAAGAATAAAATCGGTCGACTTCATTGTATCTATTCATTTTGTTTTACGATCTCCCCTTCACCCTCTATTTCTTCTATTTTTAGTTATATTGTTCAACTTCACCCCATAAGATGGAAATACAGACATGGTCCAGCTTTTTCAACTTAATAATAAAAAGTTGGACCATCAAGAAGGGGGCCATTTCACAATGGATGTGCAAAACTACCACTTAGTTAATCGATGCTTAAAAATGCCACATGCAAATATGGTAGGTTACTTCAAAATCAATAAGGAAGTCATTTACTGTGCGTTAGGAGAGAACGAAAAAGTTTATTTTGATACGCAGCAAAAGGAACTAGTTGAAAAGTATATTACAGAGATAAATAAGGATAGTTTTGTCGAATTACCTAGAGCGGTTGTTAACGATTCAGAATTCCGGATTGGAGAGACAAAGTTAGTATGTAGCGTCTTAAATGACGGGAGAAGGGTTATTAAAGATACTAGTCTCTTTCCAGCACTAGACCGTAGCAGAAAAGGGGAAAAAAGAATTGATGGTTTCCCTGCAATAATAGGTTCAAAGGCTTTAGCCGAATTATTTAACAAACTATACCCAAACCAGGTCGATATTATCAGTCCATTTGACGTTGCACAATTTAATGGAAGAACGGGAAAGTGGTATGATGCAAACGTGCTCCCTATTATTTGTGACCTATACATGGAAGCAGAAAAAGAGAAATTGATTACTCCCAGCCAAGAACATGTGCTTAAAAAAGCAAAAATCTTGCTAAGATCTTTGGCTAAAGTCGGAATAACTGCACTTATTGATGAGGCAACTAATTACCAAGAAGTACGTGGGAAAGATGAACTACAATTGTTACTAGAAAAGTTCATATCTAACGAATTACGCCCATATTCTGCTGAATTCCCGCATGAATATTTCGAGCAATTATTTAGACTATATGGTTTACCCTATGATCCGACAACAAACAAAAGACCTAGGTATTTTGCACAATTTAATATAAAATACGTTTACGAATTATTACCACCAACTGTTTGGGAAAAACTTGACGAAATGAACCCGGTTATAAGAATTGATGGAACAAGCCGTTATTATCGTAAGTATCGTATTCACCAATACTTAACTGAAGATAAAGGGCTTCGCTTTTTAAGAGAGCATTTACAATCCTTAATACCAGTTATGAAACTATCAAAAGACATAGATGATTTTAGAGCAAACTTCAACGCTGTATTTGCTGACAAAATTAAATCTATAAATCGGATGAAAGAAGAACAAGAGTACCAACTATCATTTTCTAAAAATAAAGAGGATTAACTTTTTAGCTATGCTCTTTTTAAAACAACCCACCACAAAGGCTAATATTACTGATCCAAAGGTTAGAGAAGAACATAAACGTGCATTAAAAACAAATGCATCAGATGAAAAAACTGGCTCTAGTTCAACTTGTACCGTTTGCAATATACCTGTTTCTGATAAAGTAAAGACTTATTGCTTATCAAACAATAAGTTTAAAGGTAAAATTTATTGCTATGACCATCAAAAATCTGTCCGTTAGACTCTAATTTAATGACATGCACGAAAGTAGCAAATACTTTACAACACACAAAAGCACCCAATTGGGTGCTAGCTTATTTTGAGAATACATCATTAAAATGATCTTTGTTCTCCTTTATCTTTTGTAGCTCGCTATTCTTCTTCCTTTTCTTTTCTTCATCAATAATTGTTTCAACCTTTTGTATAAGGTTATTGACCTCTTTAGTAATATGTTCACACCATGGTCCTTTATGCTTCCATTTAACTTCTAATGCATTAGCTAGGTTATCGTTTTTTCGGGTAATAAGTATTTCGTCATGATTTGTTATTCCATAATCCATCTCCGGTGACTCATATACTTCAAATTCTTTTTCCTTATCAAAAACAGTTATATGAATCCATACAGATTCATACTTCCGATCAATAATTTTATCTCTTTCTAATATCTTAAAGTTATCAAATTTCAAAGTTGTTTCCTGCCAGATTCCAGAACTATCAAATTCTAAATCTAATCGTCCTGCCCCTTTATTAAATAATTCAATAATTTTATGAACCATTAATTTTTCTTGAGGTTTCTCAGGAGCTTTAGGTATTGTGTTCTCAACTACTTTTGTTCTTTTATCTTTCCTTAAAAATTTAAACATATGATTCCGCCTTTCAAAATTAACTTGTATTAATTTATATGGCGGATTCATTGTAGGTATAACAGTTTATTCCAATTCCTTCTCCAAACCTTCAATACACCCGAACTAGCGCATGGGTTTATTAAGACTTTATTGAAATCTGACTTTGTATGATTTCCTTTAATTCACCCACTGACAGAACCTTTTCTCTTTTTCGGTGCAGCATTCGATGACAATTAGGGCAAACTGGTACTAAATCATTTTCAGCATCAATTTCAATTGCTCCGTCTAACGTACTTAAGGGCTTTACATGATGAATCTCAATAAAATCTTTTCCAAGTTCACCATAAACCTCTTCAAACTTAAAGTCACATACGGCACATTGAGTTCCGTGGATCTCGATAGCATTCAGACGGTTTTTCGATTTACGCTCATAACGATTCCCATAGTATTGTTTTACTTCTCCGTCTTTATAGCTTGATGCATATTGCTGCTTCTCCATTTCTACATCATGCTTTACTATATTTCGGAGCCTTTTGGTATCCATTTTATTATATAGGGCCTCAAGATCGACTCTTGGCTCTTTATCCCAAGGTGTATCTTTTAAGCGATCCTGCTTGTAATGCACCATACTAATATCATTAATATTAACCATTGGGTTGTGCTCAAATAAAAGCTCAAATCCCTTTTTCTTACTAGGTGTAAGCAGCTGTTTTGAATCCTTGTTTTCTAAAGTATGCTTACTTACTTCCTGATGGTTTTCCAATACCACAACCTGATACTGATAGGGACCAACAGTTGCTGTTTCAAGGAACATTTTTAGTGTTAAAATGTAATACCTTGTCTCATCACCTATTACATATGATGTATCTGATAATCGTTCATTCAGATCTTCTTTTGAAAATATGCTTACATTGTTACTCCCTTTATTTGTTGGTTTATTATCTAAGTATTCGTCCCAATCACAACTGAAAACGGCCTCTTTTTGTTTATTAAAAAAATCTTCCCATTCCGAATGAGGTAAGTCTATGTAACCCATCTTTGAAGCTACCCAAGTAAAAAAGCCTTCTCCTGGAAGTTGTGTTTGTTGATTAACAACAATTGCAGAAAGCGGTGGAAAACCTTTCTTTATGCACCTTAATGAAATTTCACCTAAAGGTTCATTTAATTTAATTGGTGAGATTATCCCGCCAATTTCTCTACTTAATCTGCTATATTCAATAACCTGATTTTTAACTGCCGATGATACTAGAACTTCTTTTATTCTATTTAACAGTTTTTCATTCATAGTATCCCTCACAAATTTTTTATAATTTCTCAATCTACAAATCCTATTTTAACAAAATATGTATACTGCTAAATATAAAATTAAATCTTTAACACCGCAATCGCAATGGCCAAATCCAACAAAGCACCATTTTTCTTCTGATCAGAAGGAGAAAGATTCACCACAATCTTCTGATCGGTATTCTCTACAGCCTCTATGAATATTCCATTTGGATGAAGCCTCTGGAGAACAAGAAAGCTCCTTCTAACTCCCGTAAAATCCCTAACTGCTAGCTCTTCAGGCATTGTCTCTAACGTAACCTTCGACTCATCAGCAACTTCTTCATTATAGCAACGAAGGCATAGCCACTCCGACCAATCACCTGTTACCCTGATGGTAGCTTCTCGATCCTGACAACGATCACACTTCTTCATTTGAATCCCCCACAGTTAAGGTGTTCTTTATGTTTATATTATGACATAACCTATATGGATTCATGTTGGAAAATTCCTTATAACTATTCCACTATACTCTGCAAAAATAGTGGAGAAAAGTCGAGTTACATTTTCCCCCTCCCTCACAACGAAAAAATTCCGATTGTTCGAATGATTGTTTGAAAAGAACTATAGGAACAAAATGAACAATGCCTACTTATAAAGCGTGCTGCGAAGCCTGTCCCTCAATCACGATAAAAAAATCTATATAATACCCATTAAATCCCATAAAAAGACTACCTGTCTGTGTACGTGAATTTTAGGCAAAATGATAATGAGGGAAAAGGAGTTACCCTCATGAAAATAGACTCAAGAGCAATAGGAAATGCTTTACGAAAACTTAGATTAGAGCATGGATGGAAGCAAGAAGAACTGGAAGAGTACGCTAATCTATCAGAGACGATGCTCGGAAAGATTGAAAGGGGTGAAAGAGAACCTTTATTAACAACCTTTATAAAAATATGCAAAAATAGTAAGCAACCAATAAATGCTGAAACTTTTATTAATCTGATTCTTGAAGAAAACAATAAGCTTCAATCTAAAGACTAGACTCTTCAATTAAATACCAATCTTCAGTACTAGAATCCCCTTTTCACTTCATCAATAATAACAAGAGGGATCATTCCCCCTTATAAAAAGGAGCCAAAACATGCAAATTACCAACGACTACACCATCACCGAAAACACCATCGCAATCGAACCTCACATCCACCCCCAGTACCAAACGAAAATCACCGACCTCGAGGGAACCTTCTACACAAGTGAGAGGCCCATCGAGATTCTCGCTAGGAGCTGCATCCACTTCGGTGCCTCCTACGACGGCCGCCGCGAAGCCACCATCAAACTCACCAACTTCGTCCAGAAAACACCAGTCCTCATCTCAGAAGTCATCGGCATCATCGCCCTGCCGACCCATTCCCCAGACCACCCCGACTGCACCTGGATCATGTACCACCAAATCAAAGAAGTCATCCAAACCAACACCAACACCCACTGCTACCTCCGCTTCCACAACTACACCGAGCTCCAAATCCCGATTTCCTCTCAAACCATGCGCCAACAAACCCAAAAAGCAGCCGTCATTTATTCGATTTTCTGTACTGAGCAGCGGATTAAGTATAGCTTTGTGGTAGATGGAAGGAAGGGGGCAGTTATGAAAAAATGAAACTAAGAGATTGGATATTTGTAATAGGCAGAACTAATCAATAACAAATTAACGCGCTAAAGTACATAAACCGTAAAATATAGGACTCTCCTAAATGTAATCCAGAGAGTCCTATAATCAATAACATCTGTTTTCTTCGACAAATCTCGGCGAGTCACTGTGACCAGACCTTTGAATAAATCTTACATACAAAACGGAAAGCAGAACCTACTCCACAACATCCGTATTATCAAAAAACTTCCTTCATAGCTCATTGCCATCCTGCCTAGCTGCTCCCATGTATATGGATGCCCATCTATCACAACCATCGGCACAGATGGATTGCTATCATCATAATCTATCCGTCCAACTAGCTCATCTTCGGCAATGGAATGATACTTTTGCCCATTCGGGAACAATTAAACCTTTGTGTAGCGTTTAGACACACCGCTCTTCACTTTTTCTACAAGCTTCTGAAACAATTCCGCTTGTTGACAATCCAACTCACCATGAACGGCAAACTCGTAACCAAATGCAATATCCTCAACAGCCTCTAAGAATATGCCATTGGAATGAAGCCTCTGGTGAACATGAATGCTCCTTCTAACTCCCGCATAATCCTTAACTGCTAGCTCTTCAGGCATAGTCGCTAACGTAACATCCAACTCATTAGAAACCTCTTCATTATAGCAACGAAGGCATAACCACTCCTCCCAGTCTCCTGTTACCCTGATGGTAGCTTCTCGATCCTGACAACAATCACACTTCTTCATTTGAATCCCACACATTTAAGATATTCTTTATTCTTACTTAATTATGACATAATTTATATAGAAGCTTGTTGAAAACTTCGACTTCATCAAAACTATCCCACAATACCCCGCGAAAATAGTTGAGCGAAGTCGAATGTAATTTACCCCTTTATCCACAGCAAAAAAATTCACCTTGATCAATCGTTTGTTTAAAAACTACTATTCAAGAAAAGTATCTTCTTTTTTTTGCTTGTCTCCTCTTACATCCTAAAAACCCTACAATGGCGTGGGTCCGCACTCTTATTAAGAAAACCGCTAAATATTCCCCCACAAAAAAACAACTGCATCTTCCAAATAACTCCATAACTTGGCTTCCTGCCTATGGTGTACCAAAATTAACAATTCGATAATGAGGTAAAAAAGGAGCTACCTCTTTGGAAAATGAAGACCTTTATGCAATAGAGCAACGGATTAGTTTTAGTTTTATGGTGGATGGGAGGAAGCGGCCAGCTGGGAAGAAATGAATCGGATTAGCAACTTATATAGGTATAAAAATCACCCTCAGAAATATGATAAACTAACTCACTAATGTGTATTGACTTGAAAAATAGGACTCTACTAAACAGTAATTCGGAGAGTCCAATCATATAAAAAACATGTATTTTTCCTTCGACAAACTTCTGGGCGTCCCTGTGCACAGATCACTCCTTTAACACCCCAATCGCAATGGCCAAGTCTAATAAATCACCATTCTTCCTCGGATTGGTAACATCTAACGCAAAGTGCATAATTGAAGCCAACAACCACTCCCTTGCTTTCTTGACCGCAGCATCAGGCAGCCCAACAATCACCATCGATTCCGTATCCTGCGAAACCCGTACCTCTTAAATTATGCAATTTTCACTAATATTCAGCGTGAAAATGAAGAATACATGGTATATTGGTTTTTTCTTGCTACTGTGTATCTTTCTTTTCAAACTTGTCCAAGATGCTAATGGGAAAGTCACTTTCTGGTCCTATTTAGTAGAGCTTTCGCATATAGTCTATAAATGTTAAAAGAGGTGGGGAGAATGGTACCTGCAAATTATTTATCAAATGAAGAGAAATTCATAATCAAGACTATTAAACAGGATATTAAGTATTGCAAAAGCAAAAAAGAGCTCAAGATGCTTGAGAGTAAGTTGGATACCTTATTAGCAAGAGCAATAAAGAGATATAGAATGGAGAAGAATTAGTAGAATTCTTCTTTTTTTTGGTATAATGGAAGAAAAAGGGGTAAATGCATGGGAGATGGAAGTGCTTGTATCTTAATTTTTATTATGACGAAATTCTTCCTTTTTGGTGGTGTAATTGGTATGAAGGTTTTATTACCTCTAGTTGGTGGAATTATAGGTAGTAGTGTGACAGTATTTTGGACTGAGATAAAGAATAAGAGTAAATTACCTTGGTCAGTTCGTTTAAAGTATATATCTATAGGAGGAGTTTCGGGATTTGTTGCTGTAAATCTACTAAACCCGGATGGAAATTTCTCTGCAAAGGCTCCCCTTGCTATTTTGGCAGGATTAAGCCCTATGAGTTTTTTAAAAGGACAAGCTTTAAACGATGGAAAAGAAGATGAAGGGGCATTTAAGCTACATTTGACCAAGTATACCGACTTGTTCAATGAGGAAATAGAACCTCCAGATGGAGAAGAAGATGAGTCCACTCTTGTCAAGAAATACAAAAAGCAATATACTAAAACAAAAGGAGATGGTTATGATGACGAATAAAAAATTCACTCCCATTGCCTACCTTGATGAATCCGAACGGAGATTGTTATCTATAACGAGAGATAAAATTCAAACAGCTACTTCAGATGAAGATTTGAAAATTTATGAAAGCGTTCTTGACAACCTCATGGAAAGTGCAATTAAGAGGTATAAAAAAGAGCAATCTAAAAAAGAAGAAAAACAACTTCAAACAGTCTAGAGGCCCAATACGGGGCTCTTTTTTCTATTCTTTGACAAATAAACAATTAGAGACTTAAAAAAGAACACCACAAACAGCCCCCGCCAAACAAAGTTCGGAGGGGCTTCAATATCACTTCTTCTGATAATACTCCACATACCAATCCGCAAACCACTGCAACCCATCTTCAATAGAGGTCTTAGGCTTAAACCCTACAGCTTCTTCCAATAAATCAGTAGATGCATAAGTAGCAGGAACATCGCCAGGTTTGATTGGTTCAAATTTCTTCTCAAACTGCACTTCTCGTCCCAAAGAGTTGCTCAACGCCTTCTCCAATGCCCCGATAAAAGTCATTAACTTCTCTGGATTATTATTCCCAATATTAAACACTTTGTGAGGAACACTCTCAACCGAAGGTTGCCCAATCAGCCTCTCAATTCCCTCTACAATATCATCAATATAGGTGAAATCTCGGTATAGATCATTGCCAAAATCGCCATTGTTGAAGATGTTAATTGCTTCGCCAGCAAAGTATTTATCGGTAAAGCCGAAGTAGGCCATGTCTGGTCTTCCCATTGGGCCGTAGACAGTAAAGAAGCGTAGGCCGGTTGCTGGGATTTTGTATAGATGGCTGTAAGTATGAGCCATTAGTTCGTTTGACTTCTTGGTGGATGCATATAGGGACACCGGTGTATCCACGAAATCTGTTTCTTCAAATGGTACCTTCGTGTTGGCGCCATAGACGGAGCTAGAAGACGCATATACAAGGTGGTCCACCGGGTTGTGCCTACATGCTTCTAAGATGTTATAGAACCCAATAATGTTACTTTGTATATAAACATCTGGATTTTCAATAGAATAACGAACACCGGCTTGCGCAGCTAAATTCACCACGACATTTGGCTGGAATTCTTTAAAAATCGCATCAATCGTCTGCTTGTCAGAAATATCTCCCTCAAGAAACGTAAACTTCTCAAATGGCTTGAGCTGTTCTAAACGAGCATGCTTAAGGTTCACATCGTAATAATCATTCAAATTATCAATACCTAACACACGGCAGCCCTTTTCAAGGAGCTTTTTTGATAAGTAAAAGCCAACAAAGCCAGCTGCACCTGTGATTAGGTATGTTTTGCTAAGGTCTAACGGTTTATAACTCACTCTTTTTGTACTCCTTTACTGCGCTTCTCTCTACAGCTTGTCTACCTACAGAATGATACTCTACTCCAGCTTCCTTCATCTCTGCGATACTGTAGATGTTTCTGCCATCGTACACTAAAGGAGTTCTCATCAAGCTCTTGTAGTTTTCTGGAGTGATAGCTTTCACTTCGCCCCACTCTGTGAAGATAAAACAGACATTAGCATTTTCCAGCGCAACTTCCACATTCTCAACATAAGTAATAGAACCTTTGCTATTCTTTCCTGCTGGATGAACCTTGGCAAAGTTATCTGCACCTACTGGATCAAAAGCATAGATATCTGCACCCTGTTGAAGCAATAAAGGCACATTTACAAGCGATGCTGCTTCTCGTAAGTCATCTGTCCCTGGTTTAAAAGTCAATCCTAACACAGCCACTTTCAAGCCATTAAACGTAATTAACCGCTTGCTAGCTTTCTTATAAAGCAATGTCTTTTGCTCATTGTTCACATCAATGGCAGCAGTAACAGTTTTTAACTCATATCCATTCTGCTTAGCGATGTATTCCAATGCCTTCGTATCCTTAGGGAAGCAAGAACCACCATAACCAATTCCCGCATTTAAGAACTTATTCCCAATACGAGAATCATAGCTCATCCCTTTGGCAACATCTTGTACATCCGCCCCAACAAGCTCACACAGATTGGCAATGTCATTCATATAAGAAATCTTCAGAGCAAGAAAATCATTAGAAGCATACTTAATCATCTCCGCAGACCTTCTATTAACTGATACAATTGGCAGATTAAAAGGCTCATAAATATTCATAAGCAATTCCTCTGCCCATTTACTCTCTGTGCCAATAACAATTCTCTCTGCGTGTAGTGTGTCGTGTACTGCAGATCCTTGTGCAAGGAATTCGGGATTAGAAGCTACTTCTACTCTTACATCATTTACTAGAAAATCCTGAATAAATTGTTCTACTTTATCATTTGTACCAACTGGAACTGTCGATTTAACTACTACTAGACATTCTTTTTCTACCGATTCAGCAATTTGTCTAGCAACTGTAGCAATGTATGATAAATTGGCAGATCCGTCGAGTTGTTCTGGAGTACCTACACCGATGAAAATTGCATCCGCTTCTTTATAAGCTTGTTGAAAATTAGTAGTATAGTCTATTTTTCCAGAAGAGTAATTTTTTTGCATCAATTCTTCTAGATCTGTTTCATAGATTGGAGAAATACCAGATTTCATAAGATTTATTTTTGCTTCATCTATATCAACACAGGTTACACGATGTCCTACTTCAGCAAAACAAACGCCAGCGACTAAGCCTACGTAACCTGTTCCTGCTACCGCTATTTTATACACAATTTCACCTACCTTAATCTCAATCTATAAATTAAATTTAGTTCATCACAATATGTTACTTATTTGAGTTTTAAAAAATAGTATTAAAAAACATTCTTAAAATTTTCCTTTTCTATTTTACACGAATCACTTCTATTTCACACTTTCTCCCTAATAGAATATGCAATATTTTAGCTATTAATATTAGAGTTAGGACCGGACGGTGGTCTTCAGATTTATTATTTAGCCAATTATTTGTTTTTGATGAAAACTGTGCTTTTCCTATTTTTAATCCTTTTAATAATTTCATAATTGGCCCAAATTGTTTACTAAACACTGAGCCGCAATTAGGAGCGATATTATCTTGGTTTGTCTTGGACCACATAATTCTTTCTTTTAATGGATTTATGCCAGCGAAGTCCCTTGATGGGAATTTAAAAGTAGCACTAATAATGAGTTTATCTTGGCAACCTGTAAACATAGTTTTTCTAAACTCTATATTCATATCTCTTCGATCAATCTTCTTAACTAAGTTATCAGTATCAATATAAGTAACACTCTCTACAAAGTCATAAATTGATTTATTAGCACGCTTACCTTCACCTGCATTCATAGCTAACGCGCCACCAATAGTAGCAGGGACTGAAGCTAAAAAGTAAAAGGAATCTAAAGATTTCTTATAACAAAAATTTAAAATTTCATACATCATTACCGTTGAAGAGACTTCATATAAATTTTTATCTTCTGATATTAATCTAATATCTTTAGGCATCTTATTTTTCAAAATTAAAGTTTTTATATTTTTATTAACAAAAAGGGTATTAGAACCATTACCTAAAAAATAAAGATCTATATCATGTTCCTTGGCCCAATAAACATATTCTTTGTAATCCTCTATCGATTCAATTTCTCCATAATTCTCAAAGTGATGAAACGTTTTATAACCTGATAAAGTATTTGTTTCAAGTTTCTTGATATTGCATTTATTATTCATTTATATCCCCTTTTTCAATAGATTTAGACAGCAATCTCATGAATAATCAATAAAAAACAAGCCTTTTACTTTGTAGTTGCATCGAGTAGACCGTTCATTTCTTTTAAAGACACTAATATTAATAGGTGTATTCTCGTACCAACTTCGGTTCGTTTTATATTAGGATATCTGCATGGACCCACTATGGTGATATTTCCAGAAAATTTATGACAAATATTATTTACACCATTCCTTTTAAAAGATAGGTCTCTGACTATTAAGTGAGGTCACAAGTCCCTAATTAATCTAAAATCGATACATAATATCAATTATTCCAAAAAAATTAAAAACTGATCTAAATACTGCAGATAATAACAAAATCAACAAAACACATAGAATAGCATTTTTGATGTATTTTTTACTAGAAATGTTCATAACTTTAAATAATATACTAAAATATGTGATATTTATTATTATAAAGAATATAGTCATAAGGAATAATCCAAAATATATATCATCAAATACAAACTTACCTATCAGTGCACCCAATATACTGAAAAAAATCTGTACTATACATGATATCATTGCATACTTTTGTTTATTTATTGTTACTTCTAACCCTTGTACTGTATTCATTAAAAACATGAAAAAATATTGAATGGCTAGAATTCTCACAAAATCTCCTGCAATTTTCCAGTCTGATCCTAAAAATATAATAGTAATAATATCACCAAATGCCATGAGCAAAGCAATAGGTATAATCGCAACTTTCATACCGTTTGTCATATTTCTAAATACAAAGTACCCAATATCGTTTCCTTTCTTTTGTTTATTAGAAATAGTTTGAAAAAAAACACGCCCTATAGCACTTGCTAATATAGTAATGGGTATACCTAACAACCTTACAGTTATAGAATAATAACCTAATAGCTTCGTTCCCCAAAGACCTTCAATTAGTAAAATCGGTAACTGATTTTTAAAATTCGTTAACACCCCTGTAGGCATCTGATATTTTACAAACCTTTTGTTATTACTAATACATAATTTGTAATCCTCAAATTTAAAAGTAAAAAACTTATTGGGTAAATGACGTTTCATGTGTATTAACGTTACTACTTGACCAACGATATGACCTATAAAGTAACCATAAAGGTCCATACCTAATAAACCTAGTGAAACTGCCACAGAACCATATACTAGGTTGTTGATTAAGGGATTTTTCATCAAAACATTATACTCACCTTTGCGGTTAAGCCATGTATAGCATACTTGTATTTGCTGTGTTGTGAAAAATAGAACCATACTAAAAGCGAATAAAAATGTTAGACTAATAGAAATATTGGTTGGTACTATACTAAAATACATCGTAATTAACATAGATGATAGAATACTTATGAATAATACAGTCGTAGTTATTACTTTATACGTTCTTTCAATATTTTCGTCTTCCTCAATCATTATTGACTTTGTTAGTCCAATATCAGAAAATGACCTAATAATTGTAGATATAGCTATTAACAGTGTCCAAAACCCTATCACAGTTGGACCATATATGCGTGTAAGAATTGGTAGTAAAATAATTGATATTACTTGTCCTAGCAATGTACCTGAAGAAATCTTAGCTATATTCTTTTTATTTGTGGTTAAACTTTTTTTTATTTTACTTAACATACCTACCGCTCTCTAATTTTCAAATTAATTTATAGAATTAAATGCAGTACTCAAATATTCCTTAGCTTTTTCTCTTTCTTTTTCTAGTAACTCATTAACCATAATATAATCTATATCAGTTTTTAATATTTCTATATTCTTTTCTGCAGAGTTTTTAGTGTCAATTAATCGTTTAGAAAGACCGAAGTTATCAAGTACATCAATCATTCTTGCACCGGTTGAAGGGTGAGAAGATGTAATGAATTTTTTATTAAAAATAATAGAAAAAGCTGTCCCATGGAAAGAAGAAGTAATTACATATTCAGCTTCAGCAATTAATCTCAAAAACTGCTCAGGAACTTCATTTTCAAAATCAATCTGTGCATCATTAAATTTATCTTTCTTATTGTAGCAGACTACTTTCATGTTCAACTTTGATGAAATTTCGTTTACAAGTTCAATTAAGTTATCATCTGTCCAAATATTATATAGAAGTATATATTTTGTATTATCTTTTCTTACTGACCTTTTTTTCTGATAAAAGTTATTCCACTCATTATGTTTCAGCAAAAATACAGGGTCACAGACATTATAGACAGTATTCTCAATTTTATCTTGTAAACTCATAGCTGTTGACTTTTCTCTAATTGAAATAAAATCCAACCTAGAAATATGCTTTAGATTTTCCTCTTTGATAGCATTACCTCCTGTACTTGCTGCATATGATAATTTAATTCCGCTTTTTACAAAATCCAAATAAAAGGAATACTCACCTTTATCTAAAAAGTCTTTATTCCAGACCTGATCACTTCCTGTTATATAAAAATCATAAAGAGGAGGATTGTCTATTAAGTCTTCGTAATCATCATATTTTTTAGCTGAAAGCAATAAACTTCCCCTTCTAAATTCTTTATAATTATTTTTTCTAGTTATCTTTTTATTAAGGTTATAAATGTTAGATAATAATATTCTAATCCTTTTTAATGGATTTTTTGAGTTATGAAATTTCGAATTGAGAAGTAGATTATATTTCTGTGATACATTTTTAAAGTCATAATCTATTATCTCAGCATTATAACCTTGGTTTTTTATATAATTTTGTAAAGCAAATGCTTGTAATACTGCTCCAAAATTTTCTGCTCTATGGAAAGTGATAATTCCTACTTTCTGTTTTGACTCACTCATTAAACATTCCTCCAGTCATTTTTGCTTTTTATTAAAATGTAAAAAAACTTGGTTTTACCAAGTCACCTAATTAAATTGACACAAAAATTTAAATGGTTTTTTTAGTTTAGCAATTTGTATTTAAGTTTCCCTAAAGTATATATAGATTTTTTTATAACAAAAAATAAGATTGAGGATATTGAGAAATGCTTTTTATCAAATAACTTAATAGCTATTAAATCTCTTTTAGCAATATTAAAATTTCTATTTAATAAAATCTCTTTAAAAGAATCTCTATATAAATTAGACGATAAAAAATCACTGTGTTTTTCAATAAAAGTTTTAAAGCTACTTTTATTATGAACAATCTCATAGTCAACAGCCATTATATACGTCTTTAATAAGACATAGGGAAATACTTTATCAAATTCAGTCTTTTTCCCCCACTGTAATAAGAATTCATGATATAAATTTGATTGGTTAATTACTCTTGATGTTATATTTGGTTTTGGAGAAGTCGTTAAGGTCCCTTGTCTAATGAAATGATCATATAAGGGGGTCTGTATCCATACAATTTTTGAAACAAATGGTAGCACAGATAAGTTGAATAGCATATCTTCTGAAGCTACATCTTTATAACTTACAAATTCTATATTATATTTTCTAATTGTTTCCGCTTTAAATAACCTATTCCAAATCGAGAATTTATGCCTATCCTCTCTAATAATGTTTTGATAGACATAATTATTCTTGTCTTCTGTTGTAAAGTCAATTTCACTAGGCAAATTCTCTTTACATTGGGTCTTAACCTTATCCCCATATATTCTCTTTACATTACAAATGCACATTTCTGCATTAGTTTGAATTATTGCGTTTAGCATACTACTTATCATTTCTGGATAGGCAATATCATCGCTATCCAAAAATATGATAAAATCACCTTTACTTTTTTTTAACCCGAAGTTTCTTGCCTCCGAAGGACCTTCATTTATCTTATGGAAAACGCAAATTCTATCATCAATAGATTTATAATAGTTACAAATTTCTCCTGATTCATCAGTAGACCCATCGTTTATCAACAAGATTTCTAAATTGTTATATTTTTGATTGATTACACTTTCGAGCATATCTTTTAAGTAAGGTTCAACGTTATAAATTGGGATTATTACACTTACTAGGTGCTTCATATAGACTCTCCTCAAAAAACTT
This sequence comes from Bacillus sp. THAF10, assembly GCF_009363695.1. Classification (NCBI taxonomy): domain Bacteria; kingdom Bacillati; phylum Bacillota; class Bacilli; order Caryophanales; family Bacillaceae; genus Bacillus; species Bacillus sp. THAF10. The sequence goes on from NZ_CP045403.1 coordinate 3,724,188, forward strand.
CCAAATTTATGATTTCACAGTATTGGGTTCTCCTACTTTTTTCAAACCATAATATATCATCATGAAAAAAAACAAGTATACAAATTCTCTTTGTATAAAATGTCTAGGTTCTCCAGAAAAAAATAAATCTAACCAAACAAATATAGTTGATACGTAAATATAACTCATAAACTTTACTTCAGATAAAGTGTAATTAAAAAACTTCTCTATTTTTCCACCTAACATTCCAGTAATAAAAGAAAAAATTATTACTCCCAATATTGAAAGACTATAATACCCATACGCAATACCACCAGGGGGAATTTGTGTGTAATGTCCGCCCATTATATAAATAGTATTAAAATATTCAATGGAAGATGGCTTACTAAACCATAAAAAAGAAGAAGGTATTACTGAGATAAATGCTCCTGCAAAGTCACCGAAAAAACTCATTTGGTGAATGCCTGAATTCACTACATTAATCGCTACTTCTGTAGAAATATATTTATATTCAGTATTATTGGAAAATACTCGAATTACATCTTCCATTCCAGTTATTGAATATCTACCACTACTGGAATAATCAATAAAAGCATTATATACAGCGCTTAATCCGTATTTAAGCATGGATAAACTCATAAAGAAAGGTCTTGCATAATTTATTATTATAAATCCAATAATTACAGTAAAAATCACTTTTTTTGTTAACTCACTTTGCTTTAAGTTAATCCTATAGTCAGTATTAACTTTTGCTCTAAGACTCCCAAAAATTAGTGTTATAATAAATAAAATTAATGCTCCGCGTCCTGCATGTATTAGGAACCAAAAAATACTTGATACTAAACTTATAATAAAGATTATCTTAATTGTTTTATTTGTTCTTTTAATACCAACCACATAACCAGCAAGTAAGAAAGTAGAGTAATTAGCAGCAATAATAAATCTTTTTACAAACGCGTTACTTGAATTTTCTTCATTTAATCCTTCATAACTTTGATCACGTATGCTATTAGCATTACTAATCACTTCAAATAAGCCTCCAAAAATACTGGTATATGCTAATAGAGAACCTAACGATAATATCAAAAAAAGTGACGCTATTAACTTTACAAATTTTTCTTCATTTTTTAAAGTAACTCTTATATTTTTCCATTTACTTTTTAACTTAAGTGTAAAATAAAAACCCGATACCACCATTAAATATGAAGTAGTAACAACTAATAATCCATAAATTGAGGCCTCTACATTTCCTACGAAAGAATAGTATCTATTCTTATGGTTTAAAAATGGAGTATTATTTATGATAGCTGGAAGGATATAATATATTATGAAATATCCATTAAAAAAGCTTAAGGGGTCAAATTTAAATTTTTTTCTTCTAATTATCTCAAAGCTGATAATCAAAAGCATAATAACAAAATAAAAAAACGCCATTAGTTACCTCTCCTGATTTAGCTCACTTTTATTTAAAGGGACCTTTTAAACACAATGGCCACTTTAGAGTTTAAAGTAAATGCATATGTTGTAACATTACATCTGGCCAATTAAAATTCAAGTCTTTTTTTCTGCTTTGTTGTTCTAGTTTTATATTATTTAAATTTGTTTTATTTAAACAATACCTGATCTTATTCTCCAGAGAAGGTGGATTGGGACTAAATAACGTACTCTCATGTACAAGAATCTCAGGAATACCTCCTGAATACGTTCCTATAACTGGTATATCGTTATAGAGTGCTTCCATAACTGTGTTTGGACATGAGTCAGCTAGAGAGGGTACAACCATTAAATCGCACTCTCTTATCACTTCAATAGGGTTTTCAAGTCTACCGGTGAATTTAATAGAAGGATAGTTTCTACATTCAGTTATATATGTTGGTAGTTGTTTACCATCTCCAACAAGAATAGCTTTAATATTAATTCCTTGGTCTATCAAACTTTTTAATGCATCGACTAAAATTCTATGTCCTTTTCTTTCATTACTAAAATCACCAATAAAACCGATTATAAACTCATTGGAAGAATCATCTTTATAAAATAAATTTCTTGAATCAATTTTCCTCTCAATTGAGTTATTAGTAATCCAAGATGGATTAACATTATTAATCTGAATAATAGCTTTTCTTTTTATAAAATTTTTGATGAATTTGTGTCTATCTATTAAAGCATCTAGATCGTACTGACATTGCACAAAAATTCTTTTCGCTTTTAAAAGGCATAGTGTTTCACACAATTTCATTAAAGTAAGATAACCATTTATTAAGAATTTACTATTAGTTCTTTCACTAATTACAATTTTCTTATAACCAACTAAATCTTGCCGAATAAAAAGATTAATATTTTTGAGGCCTACAAGGCATAACCCTACTGCCGTGGGTACGTCAAATACTATAATCAAATCATATTTGCGTTTTTTTATTTTATTAAGGGTTTTTAAGTTTCTTAAAAAATATTTAAGTTCTGTTGGGATAAATATATTTTTGCTCACTTTCTCAGTAAATAAGGACTGTGCTGATACATCATTTTCTTCTAATATCTCTGGAGAATCCCCACAAAACATATCAACTTCAATTCCTTTATCTTTCAATCCATGATATAATTCTAAAAATCTTTTTAAACCACCAGTAACCCTTTTACCAAATAACTGACTAGTAGAGTACATTAAAACTTTGCTCATTTCCTATTCACCTTCAATTTATTCACACCAATTACTTTACTTTATTTTTCAAATTCGCATAAATTTTTTCCATTTTTTCAACATTGTTTATCCAATTATACTCTTTAACCACACGTCTTCTTTGTTTTTCACCAATTTCATTACGCAATTCTGGCTTTTGAATTAAATTAAAGAGTTCTATCCCCATTGCCTTATAATCTTTTCTTGGGACCATCACTCCAGCATTACCACTGTCTACAACTTCCTTAAAGCCATCAACATCAGTCACAATAACTGGAACTTCACAAGCCATCGCTTCTACTATTGCAACACCAAAACTCTCACTATCTAGAACACTAGTACCAAGAAAAATGTCAAGTTCATTTAATGCCATCGGAACCGTTTCATTTGGTATTCTACCTTTAAACTCCACTACATCTTGTAAGTTACATTGATCTACAAGTTTTTCAAGATCAACTCTTTCTTCACCTTCTCCATAAATATAGTATTTTATCTTTAAATTTCTTTCTTTGTCAGTCAAAAGGGTATTTATTAAATAATTCACAGCTAAAATACCATATTTTATTCCATATTTAGGTGCTAATTTCTTTATACTTCCAATTATTATTTCATCTTCGTTTTTATTAACATCACGCTTAGAAAACTTTTCTACATTGACTCCAAACGGAGTAATATGAATATTTGTAATTGGATAGTTTATTAGTTTTGAAGTTTGAAGAGCCATTGCATAGCTTGTAGAAGCCAACGAATCTGCTGCGTTAAGATTTTTGGTAACAATGTTCATATTTATCTTTCGCTTATAAGGAAAATCGTAAACATCACTTCCATAAACAGAAATTAAATAGGGAGAAAATCCAACTAGCCTACCAAGTGTCCCATATCCACTTGAATAATGTGCATTTAGAATATCAGGTTTTATAGAATTTAATATTTTTCTTAATTGAAATACATTAAGATAATAACCAAATGGCGCTGGTATTTTAAGCTCATACAGTGATACTTTAGAATTAAATTTATCTGAAGAAGGCTTTTGATTTGATACATAACATAAATGTACTTCATTACCATTTTCACTTAACTTATTTGCCCATCTAACACTATGAATATCGTTTCCAGCTGCTAGTAAAACTATTTTCATTGTGTATCACCTTCTTTCTTATAAAGTTGTAGGTTATCCTAATCCTGATTTAACATATACTTTATAGTCTCCAATAACTATAACCATGTTTCTCAATTTCATCTTTATCCAAAATACTTTTAACATCTACTATTATCTTTTCTTCATTTGGAAAATTGCCAAACATAGCATTCGTCTGATCTATTGTCATATCTCTGAACATATCATGACCGACTGCAAATATTAGACAATCCGCATCTTCTACCATATCAAATGGGACCAAATCAACACCATATTCATTTTTTGATTCAATAGCATCGGCATATGGATCAGCTACGATTGGTTCTATTTCATATTCTTTAAGTCGTTTAATTATATCCTCTACTTTTGAATTGCGTATATCAGGGCAATTCTCTTTAAAAGTTAAACCTAAAATAACAACTTTAGCTTTTTTAACAACCTTGTTCGCATGAATCAATTTCTTAATAACCGCATCCGCTACAAATGCGCCCATTCCATCATTTATTTTTCTACCCGATAAGATGATTTGTGAATGATAACCAAGTTTCTCTGCTTCATATATAAAGTAGTATGGGTCCACTCCAATACAATGGCCCCCAACCAATCCAGGATAAAACTTAAGCGCATTCCATTTAGTATTCATAGCTTCTATTACTTCTTGTGTATCAATACCCATGCGTTCAAAAACAATAGCAAGTTCATTCATAAAAGCAATGTTTATATCACGTTGGCTGTTTTCAACTACCTTTGCAGCTTCAGCTACTTTAATAGAACCAGCACGATGAACACCAGCCTCAACTACCAATTCATAAACTTTAGCTATCTCTTCTAATGATTCATAATCCATACCCGAAACTATTTTTATAATATTTTCCAATCGATGAACTTTATCACCAGGATTAATACGCTCAGGAGAGTATCCTACTTTAAAATCAACACCACATTTTAGTCCAGACTCCTTTTCAAGGATTGGAATACATACATCTTCTGTTACCCCAGGATACACAGTTGATTCATAGACTACTATTGAACCTCTAGTTAGGTTTCTCCCGATAATAGTACTTGCTCCCTCAACTGGGGCAAGGTTAGGAGTTTTATCAGAATTGATTGGAGTTGGTACAGCCACAACATGAAATTTTGCTTTTTTGAGTTTAGTTTCATCTGAAGTAAAGTTAACTGATGTCTGCTTAATCACTTCATTTCCTACTTCATTTGTAGGATCTATACCTGATCTATATAACTCAATCTTCTTTTCATTTAAATCAAATCCAATGACATCAACTTTCTTTGCAAATGCCACGGCTAAAGGCATACCTACATATCCTAATCCAACAACTGAAATCTTTTCCTGTTTATCAACTAGTTTTTCGTATAAGCTCATCTGATGCTTCCTCTCTTTCATCTACACTTTCAATAATATTAATCAGTTTCTCTGTTAACCTTGTAAAATCAAAATGATAAGCAGCTTCACGAGCATTTTTTCCCATCAATTCATTTATTCTTTCATTACTACTTGCTGTAATTATTGCTTTAGCAATCTCTTCGGAATTTTGTTCAGGTACACTTACTCCACAATTAAATTTTTCACAAATACTATAACCAGTTGTATAAGTTTGTATGATACATTTTCCTGCTGCTAAATATTCAAAAAACTTATTCTGGCTTTGACCATACTTATCAAGTGAAGTACTTGAATTGTGAAGAATATTGATATAGGACTCTTTAAGTATAGAAGGTACATACTTTTTCTCAACTCGCCCCTTAAATATGACATTATTAATACTCTCTTCTTCACAGCGTTTCTTTAGTAACTCAATCTCGTCACCAGAACCATAAATTAAGAATCTAATCTCTTTCTCACCCTGTTTTCGGATTATTTTTGCAGCATCTAGTAACATTCCAAGGTTATTTACTTTCCTAATTGAACCAGCATATACAATATTTTTATAACCTTTATTATCCAAATCTGAGTCTATGATCTTGAATTCTTCACTGTTTTTATCAAATGTATCAATTACTATTCCATTACTAATATGATGTATTTTTTTTAGATTAACCTGATTATCCCATTTTTGATTTCTGATATATTCTTTGCCGCCTTCCCAAGTCATAATTATTGAGTCGGCATTTTTATAAATCCATTTCTCACCTTGATATAATATTTTTGCAATTACACTACTTCTTTTTAATGAACCATAAGCTACAATACTTTCAGGCCAAAGATCTCTCACTTCACAAATACAAGGTATTCCAAATTTTTTTGCTATTTTTATCCCCGCCACCATAGTAAGTGGATGTACGCTAGAAGCCACTATCACGTCAGGTTTACCATATCGTTTTGCATATTCTTGAGCAACAGAAAAAAGCCCTTTATAGAAGGAGAACATATTCATTATTCTCTGTTGGCCATTCCCTTTGTATTCAGGAGTATTAATAAATATGAAGGGAATGTCATTTACTGTCTTCTTTATAAACTTACTCCCCTCAGTATCTACATTCTCATTTGAAAAGTGATTTGTTGATGCACAAAAAATTGTCGGAGTATATCCTTGTTTAAGTAAATTTTCTGCAAACCAATAATGCCTACCAGCTTGGTCGGTAAACATGTTTGTCGCATAATGATTCAATATCCATATATTTTTTTTCATTCGTTATACTCTCCTAGCTGGAATACCTATATATGTCCCAGACTCCATAATATCATTAACAACAACAGCCCCTGCACCCACTTTACAGCCACTAATGATATTTATGTTATTACTAATTACACTACCGATACCTAACCATGTCCCTTTCCCGATTTTAACCGAACCAGCTATTTTTGTACCTGGTGATATATGAACATAATCCTCAATAATATTATCATGATCTATTGTGGAGCCAGTATTTACAATGCATCCTTTACCGATTTTAGTACAGCAATTAATCACTGATCCCGCCATTATTACAGTCCCTTTACTCAATTCAACTTGCTCCCCAATAACAGCAGTTGGATGTATTAAAGTAGCAATACTTGCCCCTGCAGACTCAAGCTCCATCTGAATCTCTTCACGAATTGTATTATTACCAATACCTACAACAATTTCATATTCATTTAAATACTTATAAGCACTAACTGATTTACCTATGATCTCAAATCCCATCGAAGATTTAATGTCATTATCATCATCTAGGAATGCAATGTCAGTCCATTTAGTCATTTTTAATGCAATATCGGCGATTACTTTACCGTGTCCACTAGCACCAACTATGAGAAGTTTTTTTTTCATTACACCTTCTCCTTATTTCAAATAACAATTCTTCTTACCAAACAAAATGCTTCTGCTGCTCTAACCCCTATAGTTGATCCTCTTAATTTTGCCAAAGACTCAATAGCTTCAAGCGATCGAGGGTGAGGAAAATCTGTTAACTGAGTTGTAAAGTAACTCATAGCTTCAATTTTCTTATCTAAATAGGTAGCGATATCAACATATGTATTCGGAATGAATACATTACTCACATGAGGAACGTTCCATTCTGTCTCTGACAAAGTTTCATAGGAATAAACTTCTAATATTTTATGTTCTTTTATCGGCCTTACTCCAACCATTGTAGATTGAGACACTATATAATGGTCTAGGTGCATATCTCCATAGTGAGGAATAAAAACAACCTCTGGTTTAATCTCATCTATAACACTATTAATCTTTGCATTAATCTCATGTTTAGGGATTTCACTTAGCATAACAGCTGGGAATTCTAAGAAAATTGTATCTATTATCCCTAAAAATTTATGGGATTCAATTGCCTCAGCACGTAATTTTTCTAACACATCTTTTGGGAACATAGATGGATGCCCACTAGTAACAACGCATACGTATACATTATGACCTTCCTCTACATATTTTGCTATTGTTCCGCCGACTCCTAAAATTTCATCATCTGCATGTGGTGCTACCACTAAAACGTTCATAACTTTACCACCTTAAACAAATTTATGTCCTACAATAAAAGGTTTTGAATCACTCGATACTTCATAATCCGTTAAAACTAACAACGCATCTTTTGCTATAATTCCTATATCACCATTATCTTTTATCCAAGCAATCTGGCCTGGTATACCGATGTATTTCTCATTAGTATCCAAATAAGCTTTCCAAAAAACCACACTATTTCCTTTATAATGTGAAAAAGCACCAGGATAAGGTTTGCTTGTAGCTCGAATAAGTGTCTCAATTTCTTTACTTGGTAAATTCCAATTAATTTCCCCATCTTCTGGCCTCCTTATTAATAAGAATGTGGCCTTTTCATGATCTTGCTTTGTAAAGGTTACTGAATCAGAATAAATATTTTCAACACTTTCCTTGATAGCTTGGCTCATTGCGGTACATATTTTATGGTAAACATCCATTGCATAATCAGTTTTTTCAATTGTGTAAGGGTACTGATTTATGATGTCTCCGGAATCCATCCCCTGGTCAAGTTTAAATAAAGATACTTTTGATTCACGCTCTCCTAATAATATCTGCCATGGTATAGCAGCTCGTCCCCTATGCTTCGGTAGAGCCGTCGGGTGGAATCCAATAGAATATTTATTAGCCATATCAAGAAGTTCATTGGATAATATTTGCGAAAGTCCAATTACAAATATAAAATCAGGGTCAACTTCTCTAATCTCATCAAGTACTTCTTGACTATTAATTTTTTTAAACTTTAAAAATGGAATATCATACTCGGAAGCTATTTCATGAATAGGGTAGTAGTCCGAAACATTTTTTGATACTTCCTCATCAAGAGAGCAAACTAAATCTACATTCACGTCACTTTCTATTAGAGTTTCTAGAGCAATCTTACTTGAGAAAACGGACCCAATAAACACAGTTTTATTCATTCTTTACTCCCCCCTCTTGTTTTGATTTCGGAATTTGTTTATAAATTTATCCTCTCCGAAAACCACAATAGCAATTGTCTTAAAAATTATTCTTATATCTGTGACAAAGCTAATTTTCTCTATATATTCTACATCGTAGGCACTTTTTTCTTTGCGTTCCAAATAAATATTTCCATTAATCTGCGCAAACCCAGTTAACCCTGGTTTTGCATCAAACCTCTTCAATTCCCATTTTTCATATTGATTTATATATTCAGGAAGTGTTGGTCTAGGTCCTACAATGGACATATCACCTTTTAATATATTCAACAGTTGGGCTAATTCATCAATTTTAAATCGTCTAAGAAATCTCCCTAGAGGTGTGATTCTAATATCATTCCCTTTTACTTCGACTCCTACTTTTTGTTGCTTAACCGCATCTTGCACCATAGTTCGAAATTTATAGACCTTAAATATTTTTACATTTTTTCCAGGCCTTTCTTGAGTAAAGAAAATCGGTCCTTTGGAATCCAATATTATTAGGATACCTACAGCAAATAGAAGAGGTGACAAAATTAGAAGAGCCGATAATGAAAGTATAAAATCTAGTATTCTTTTAAAATATTTATTATAAAGACCTTTTTTATTAGGGTGTTGCAACGTTGGCTTCATGTTTGTATTTAAATGAGACTGCATTACTTCCACAATCCTTTAATGATTTTTACCACTCTAGAAAGATCTTCATCTGTCATCTTAGTATCAGACGGTAAACACACGCCATTCTCAAATAACTTCTCAGAAACATCCAAACCAATAAAATCATACTTCTCAAAGAATGGCTGTAAGTGCATTGGCTTCCAAACTGGTCTTGATTCAATATTTTCCTTCTCAAGTGCTTCCATAATATCTATTGGTCTTACCTGACTACTTAAAGTCATTGAACTTAACCAATAATTAGGTTTATCCCACCCATTAATCGGCATAAACTTAATACCCTCAAGTTCTCCAAGTTCTCTCTTATAAAATTCAAAAATAAATTTCTTCTTCTCTACTCTTTGATCTAATACTTTAAGTTGTCCACGACCAATACCAGCAACCACATTACTCATACGGTAGTTAAACCCTAATTCACTATGCTGATAATGTCTTGCTTGATCTCTTGATTGAGTTGCCCAAAATCTCACTTTTGCAACCTTTTTTTCATGATTTGAAACAAGCATTCCACCACCGGAAGTAGTAATTATCTTATTTCCATTGAAAGAAAAGATACCATAATCACCAAATGTTCCTGTATGTTGTCCTTTATAATAACCTCCTAGTGATTCTGCCGCATCTTCAATAACAACTACATCATGTTTCTTACAAACCTCCATAATCTTATCCATATCTGCAGAAAGACCATAAAGGTGAACAACAATAACCGCCTTTACTTCTGGGTATTTCTCAAAAGCTGATTCCAATGCTTTAGGACATATATTCCAAGTTTCATAGCAACTATCTATAAAAACCGGAGTAGCACTTTGATAAATTATCGGGTTTGCTGTTGCAGAAAAAGTAAGTGAAGGACAGAAAACGATATCTCCCTCTCCAACTCCAGCTGCTCTTAATGCTAAATGAATCGCCCCAGTACCTGAAGATAGAGCAGCAGCAGCCTTAGAACCAACTTTAGCAGCTAGTTCTTTTTCAAATTCATTTACGTTGTCTCCAAGAGGAGCAATCCAGTTAGTATCAAAAGCTTCTTGTACATACTGCATTTCATAACCTTCATCACTCATATGTGGTGAAGATAGGAATATTCTTTCTTTCACTTTTTTCGGTTGCATCTTCCAGACTTCCTTCCCTAGTTAAGTAAATATTTTAGTAGATTAGGACTTAATTCGAGTTTTTAAGTATTTCCAAACCAACTACTAAACTACTAAAATTGTTATCTAATTATAATAGCCACCTCGTAAAAACTTTTCAATCTTCCTCACAAATACAAAATTGATATTCTTGTATAAATTTCTCAAAACGCCTCAAATCCTTATCTAGCAAGCCTTCTAGCATCTTATCCAATTACGATAGTCAGTTTCATTTGAATATCCAATATGTTTTTAAGATATTCTCATTGAAATGTCCTAAATACTGAAAAAACATAATTACCATGTTTCAGTAGAAACGATATAAAATCTAAATCAATATGATTTTTACCCTATCCCTAACTTTACGTGGGGTTTCCTTCCAAACATCTAGCAGATTGCATTACAAACCTTTGCATCAGTTTTTTAATATGACCCAATTATAAAGGTACCGCTTTCACTGTCAATATCCACAACATCACAACCACAGCAACTATTTCAACCGAAGTAAACCCTTCACTTTCTTGAGAAATTTTACTAATAACCGCACCAATTTTCTGAGGTAATTTTTCCACAAAAAAATAAAGGGGCATCAAACCCCACCTCACAATACACCCATGATAACTCCTCGTATCTAAGGTAGAAATATCTCCCTACCCACAGTGCAACCGAGTGCCTCCATTGATAAAGGTAAGGAGACATCACCTCTTGTTTCAAAAGTTTAATTACCACTTATTGGCTAGAAGGCTAAAAAAGACTTATTCCATGGGCATAATTCATAAAGGGCCGAAGGACCAATTCAAACCCCTACCCTCTCTCTCTTAAGTAATTCACCCATGTACCCCAAAATCTGCTCCCGCAAATCCTCTCTCTCCAAAGCAAAATCTAACTGTGCCTTGATAAACCCAAACTTATCCCCAACATCATGACGATCGCCACTAAACTCATAACCCACAACCATTTGCTTTTCATTAAGTTCTTTTATCGCATCTGTAAGCTGAATCTCTCCACCAGCTCCTGGTTCTTGCGTTTCTAAAATATCGAAGATTTCCGGTCGAAGGACGTATCTCCCCATAATTGCAAAATTAGAAGGCGCTTCTTCTGTTTTTGGCTTCTCCACAAGGTTATCAATATGGAAGCAACTCTTTTCAATTTCTCCACTTCGCATTGAAATAACACCATACTTAGAAACATCCTCTTTCGGCACCTGCTGAACCCCAAGAACAGAAGAATTATAACGATCGTACACATCAATCAACTGCTGCAAACACGGTTTTTCAGGAGAGTACACAATATCATCTCCAAGTAGTACCGCAAAAGGCTCGTCCCCAATAAAACGCTTCGCACAACCTATCGCATGACCAAGTCCAAGAGGTTCTTTTTGACGAATATAGTGTATATTTGCTAGCCTAGAGATTTCTTGAATCTCCTCCAACTGCTCAAACTTCCCTTTTTTCGCCAAAGTCTCTTCCAACTCATAAGACTTATCAAAATGATCCTCAATCGCTCGCTTACCACGACCAGTAACTATAATAATATCCTCAATTCCTGATGCTACGGCCTCTTCAATTATGAACTGGATAGTCGGCTTATCAACAATCGGTAGCATCTCTTTAGGCTGCGCTTTTGTTGCCGGAAGGAAACGAGTTCCTAATCCTGCTGCTGGAATAATCGCTTTTCTTACTTTCTTCATTAAATTAACCTCCATTTAAACAGATAACTGCTTCGCAAACAAATCTTGAATTTCAACCTCGTTATTATTCGCTACACATAATAAATAACGTCGTAAACTTTCTTCCTGCATATGACTGAAATTCACCAAGAAGTACTCAAGAATCTCTTTATCTTTCATTGGCGCCTTCCCAATATGAATCTTCGGAAACACATCCTCCTTATGAATCTCATCCTCATTTAGCAGTTCTTCATACATTTTCTCGCCAGGTCGAATACCTGAGTACTTAATCCCTATTTCATCTATAGAATAACCTGAAAGTGTAATAAGATTCTTAGCCAAATCCACAATCTTCACAGGATCTCCCATATCCAACACAAATACCTCTCCACCACGAGCCAAGGTTCCAGCTTGAATAACTAAGCGTGACGCCTCAGGAATCGTCATAAAGTATCTCGTCATATCTGGGTGGGTAACCGTAACTGGTCCACCCGCTTGGATTTGCTTTTTGAAAAGTGGAATTACACTCCCCCGACTCCCTAAAACATTCCCAAACCGAACAGCAACAAATTTGGTTTTACTGGCTTGAGCCAATTCCTGCACAACCATCTCAGCAAACCGTTTCGTCGCACCCATCACGTTCGTTGGATTAACCGCTTTATCAGAAGAAACAAGTACGAACGTACCAATTCCAAACGTATCCGCTGCATCAGCCAAATTCTTGGTACCAAAGATATTATTCTTTACAGCCTCTTCCGGATTTCGCTCCATCAACGGCACATGCTTATGAGCTGCCGCATGGTAAACCACATCTGGTCTGTATTTATCCATAATGAAGAAAATTTTGTCCCGATCCTGAATATCGGCAATTTCTGTATGTATCTCAATAATGTCGTTATACTTCGCTCTTAGTTCTAACTCAATCGTATAAATACTGTTTTCTCCATGACCTAGTAGTATCAGCTTTTCAGGTGTAAAGTTAGATATCTGACGACAAATTTCCGACCCGATGGACCCTCCTGCGCCGGTGACGAGGACTGTTTTTCCTGTGATTGATTCAGAAATGCCTTTTATATCGAGCTTTACTGGCTCCCTACCAAGAAGATCCTCTACTTCTACATCTCTTACTTCATTCACAGAGACCTTTCCAGACATAAGGTCCTCTAGCATTGGAATGATTTTTGTTTTCGCATCTGTTTTGACACATTCTTGATAAATGGTGTTTATTTCTTTTTTACCTAGAGAAGGAATCGCGATAATGATATTGTCGATTTCCATCTTTTCCACGGTTTCTTCCATATCTGCCACACTTCCCATGACAGGAATGCCGAGCACCTGAAGTTTATGCTTTTTCTCGTCATCATCCAAAAATGCAACCGGCAACAGCTCTGCCTCTTTATTTTGCAAAAGCTGACGAGCGACCATGCTTCCTGCTGCTCCTGCTCCAACAATTAGTGTGCGCTTTTTGTTTGAAGAAGTTTTCATATAAAGGTCACGATACACTCTCCAGGAAAAGCGCGATCCACCGATAAGGATCATGTGTAGCATCCAAGTAACGATGAGGACTCTTATAAACATGGAACCACTTGCCAGTATCTGAACGAAACCAGTTACTGCGACAGAATACGTGACCGCCTTGAGGATTCCCATGAGCTCACCAACACTCGCATACTCCCATGCCTTGTGATAGAGCTTGTATGAATAAGCAAATAAATGATGCCAAATAATAAGAGAAAATGAACTTAATAATAGCGTGCCAGAATTTAAAATATCTGCTTCAGGCATCAGCATCCAGAAGCCAACATAGATCGAGGAGATTACAATAAGGGAATCTACAATAATCAACAGGGATAACCGCTTTTTGTATGTCATGGGGCAGACCTCCTTTTTTTGGGAATTTAATAGTGAATTAGTCCTGTGCATATGCAAAAAGAAGAGGAATAGCCGTACGCAGGCTATTTCCCTCCATAATAATAGTACAGTGCACCGTCTTGCTTCTTTCTGCCGTTCAATACCACACCAAGAAGCTTGGCTTTGGCAGAATCGAGCAATTCCTTAGCCTTTATGGCACTTTCCTTATCGGTCGAACCACTCGCTACTACTAAGAGCGTGCCTTCGCATTGATTGGCTAGGATTTGCGCATCCGTAACGGCCAGTACTGGTGGTGTATCAAAAATTAACATGTCGTACTGCACGTAAGCTGCCGCAAGCATGTCCTCCATCGCTTTTGAGCTTAGAAGTTCAGCAGGATTTGGAGGGATTGGTCCACTTGTCATAATATCTAAATTGTCAATTCTTGTCGGATTGATAGATTCCGTAAAGGTTGTTTGTCTTGTTAAAAACGTTGTTAAGCCCTTTACATTGTTTTGCTGAAACGTATAGTGAGCTGTCGGTTTCCGCATATCAGCATCAATAAATAAAACCTTTTTGCCTTGCTGTGCAAAGACTACCGCCATGTTAGAAGCTGTGGTGGACTTTCCTTCAGAAGGTCCAGAGCTTGTTACCATGATGGAGCGCAACTTTTGGTCAACTGCAGAAAATTGAATGTTTGTACGGATGGTACGGTATTGCTCGGAGATTGGAGACTTAGGCAATTTGTCCGCAATCAAGTGACGGCTAGTGGTTGCAATGGACTTTTGATTTTTAAATTTCTTAAGAGCCAATCGTCTCACCTCTCGTTCTTGCTACTTTTCGTGCCATTCGTTGTGCATCTTGAATATCTTTATCTTCCATAAATGCTACTGTACCTAGGACTGGTAGGTTTAATAATTTTTCGATATCTTGTTCTGTTTTCACGGTGTTGTCGAGGAACTCTAACAAGAATGCAAGCCCCACACTTGCCATTAGACCAACGACCATCGCGATTGCCATGTTCAACACTGGCTGAGGTTTTACGGGGGAAGGATTTTCGCCGACTTGAGCTGGCCAAAGGATTTTCACATTGTCTACACTCATCAGTTCTACCACTTGCTCTTGGAACACCTCTGCTGTTTTGTTCGCGATAGCTGCCGCAAGCACAGGATCTTGATTTTGAACCGTAATGTTTAATACTTGAGAGTTTTGCGCGCTAGCAACTGAAATCATGTTGTTTAGCTCTGAGGTTGCTACTTTCCCATCTAATTCCTGGCTTACTTGATCTAGTACAGCCGGACTCTTAATAATGATGTTGT
The DNA here is from genome assembly GCF_009363695.1 of Bacillus sp. THAF10. NCBI lineage: Bacteria > Bacillati > Bacillota > Bacilli > Caryophanales > Bacillaceae > Bacillus > Bacillus sp. THAF10. The sequence continues at coordinate 3,739,508 of NZ_CP045403.1, forward strand.
ATGTATTAATCAGCTGGACGTTCGCTTGAATATCTCCAGTGCTATAGGCCGCTTGTTCTGCTGATTTTTCTTGGTTTACGAGAATTTGAGCTTGAGATTCATAGATTGGCGTTAATAAAAAGTAGCTCACTAGTCCGCTTGTGGTGGTGAAGATTACTGTGATTAGGACGATGAGCCAGAGACGTTTCCGTATTGTTTGAAAAAGTTCTTTCAGACTGATTGTTTCTTCCATGGTGACCTCCAAGTATATTTATCCATTATTGGTAATGTCTATTTCTAATTTCATTTTTTTCTTCAATTTCCATACTGAATAATTATAGGTCAATTTCTAACATTTATCTATATAATAATTGTAATTTGTTTGTAAAAAAAGAGGAATTTAATAGAAATCGTCGAATAGTCCTGTGTAATTTTTGACAGTTATATCGCTTTTTGTCGAATAAGACGGGACTATTGTCGAATGGAAATGTTTGAAGATTCTGTGCATATATTTGTAAGAAAGAAATGGGACGAGGATGAGGGGGTGAAGAGGATGTTTCGAAGGAGAGGAATTGGAAGACGACGTTCTGTTGAGAGTTTGAGACTTGGATTAGTTCTGCTTGCCATCACATTTATCTTTTTAACTATCTATCTCCTCTTCTCACTTTTTGGTGGTGCAGAACGGAAGGCTTTGCAGGTGGTCGAGCGATTCTATGCCTATGAGCAGGGCGGTAACTACGGCCAGTCGTGGGAGCTATTACATAGTGAAATGCAGGCGCGTTTTGATCGAGCATCGTATGTGCAGGACCGTGCGCATGTGTTCAATGGGCATTTTGGTGCTGAGACATTCGCGTTTGAGGTGGTTGGTGGTGCAGAGGAGTTGCGAAACTGGAAGCTGGTCAAGGATGGCGAACCACTTGGAACGGTTTATCAGTTTGTGGTCGAGCAAGAGTACCACGGCAAATACGGTCATTTCTTGTTTGTTCAGTATGTGTATGTTGGACAGGAGAACGATGAGTGGAGGATATTGTGGGATTATAAGGAGTAGGTTGTTACTTGCGATTGGTAGCGGAAGTAAGTGTAGATAGTTACTCTAGAAGTAACCTAGCTGGTGATTGGAGCAAATGGCGGAGACTCCCGCGGGAATATAGCGACAATCTTGAGACCCCACAAGCGTAGCCGAGGAGGCTCAAGGTCGCCCCGCAGGACACGGAGCCAATTTGCGGAAATCACCAGCGGTACTCCATGTATTTTTACATAAAAACAGGGACAGCACAGAAACTGTCCCTCGGAGTGAAAGAGGGACTACTGTTGGTCTTCCTCTTCTTGCTCCATATCTTCTTCCATTTGTCCTTCATCTTCTTCCATGTCTTCCATGTCTTGCTGCTCTTGATCTTCAGCTGGCTCTTCCATTGGTGGTTCTTCTTCTGGAGGAGGAACGTCTTGATTGTTAGCTGCACATCCAGTGATTAACATTGCTGCAAAAGCTGTACCTAATAGTTTTAATAACCATTTGTTGTTCATGTAAACCTTCTCCTTTCAAAATGGAATTCAAGACCCTTTTTTGCTTATGTTGCGTGGTCCCTTTTTATATTCCCCATCTTTCGAGAAAGTTTGCATGGATTCTGCAAATTTTTTCAAATTACTTCTTTGGTCCTAATTACTATTTATGTAAAATTAGCTTTGGACCGCAAACATGATTTCTGCTTCCATTGCGATCTCGTCGCCAACTTTCGCAGTCGCTTTTCCTTTTCCGATCCCTCTACGGATGGATAACAGCTCCACTTCCATCATCAGCGTATCTCCTGGTCTTACTTGGCGTTTCCATCTGCATTTTTCCACACCAGCAAAGAAGGCAATTTTTCCTGCATATTCTGGCATGGACAGTAGTGCGACGGCACCAGTTTGTGCACAAGCCTCTAAGGTTAACACTCCTGGGAATACCGCATAATTAGGGAAATGCCCATTAAACACTTCCTCATTTCCTGTGATATTCTTCTTCCCAACTGCACGCTTACCAGGCTCTAACTCCTCAATTGAATCAACCAGTAAAAAAGGATAACGATGTGGAATAATTTCTTTAATCTGTTCAATATTAAGCATCATAGATAGTATCTCCTCAAATTAAATATTTCCTTCATTATATAATAAGGCTTCATAAAAACCAATGAACGTAAAGAAAGACACAATAGCTGTGTCTTTCGATTTTTTTATTTAAAGTTGTAGTTATCCGAAAACACCTTTGTTTGTTTTATACCTTTCGGAAGCTCCTTGATGACTAAATAGTACTTTTCTTCGTCGAGTTCGAATGTTTCCGTGATGTCCTCATGGTTAGGGCCTCTATTGATTAGAATATGTAATTCACGAGCATCCATATCTGGCTTTTCTCCATAGACAATGAAGAAATTACCGTATTGGTCATATTCTTGTTTGCCATCTCCACTCGCAACAAGCACCAGTTTACTTCCATCAAAGATGGCATAGCCAAGTTTATTGGAGTCTTGTGTAAAAAGGAAGATCTTTTTGTCCTTCCCAAACGATACTTCCTTTTCTAAACTGCTAACTTTTACTTGATCTTCTTCTTTCAGGGCAAAGCTTTCAATCTTGTCCACTACATAGTCTGTGTTAAGCTGTGCTTCTGCAATGTCATTTTTAGTGTCCATGTTAACAAAATAAGAACCAATACCAATGAATCCAACCAACAAACATGAGATTATGACTTTTTTCATCTTTTTACCCCATTCGATCAGAATTTTACTAATATTAGTCTATTATATAAAATTTTCCAAATAGTCACAATATTAATTTTGAAATTTTTTACATCAAAAAAGGAAGCTTTCCCTATGGAGGGAAGTAGCTTCCTTAGTCTTTGTTCACTAAATCGAGAATATGCTGCCAGGTTTCTTTCTTCAGTACGTCCATTGGTTCGCCGCCGCCAAGAATGGCGTAGCCAAACATGGCTCCTGCGACAACGGCAACTGCCATGATCGCAAGGATGATAACGAGACGTAGCCAGATTGGGATGAGTCTTATGCGCCATTTTAGTTTTTTCGGCGCTTTTTCTTGTTCTTGTTCTGAGGCTCTCGTTTCTTTTCGTTCTTTTTGCTTTTGAGCTTTGCGCAATTCTGCTCGTGTTACGCTTGATTTTGGTTCTTCTTGTTCCATGATTGCGCAACCTCCTTTTTACCGTGTGAGTTTATTATGCTTTTAGACCGTTCACAAGTCCCATCATTTGATCGGCAAATTGGACGGTACGGGCGTTAAATTGGTAGGACCGCTGCATGAGCGTCATTTCGGTGAGCTCAGATGCTAAGTCGACATTGGACTGCTCAAGTGCACCTTGGGCAATGCCTATTTCATCGCGTCCCGCTCCTGCCATGATGGTAAGAATGTCATCAGGGTTTGCGACATTCGCTGGTGGCAGTGCGAATAAAGAGCCTGGTCGTGATTCAAGCATTTGCGGTCTAGTGATTTGGACAAGTCCAAGTTCATTCGCGATGACTTGTCCATTAGTGAGCTCAGCTGTAATCACACCACCTGGTTGCACTTGGATATCCTGGACGTTATCAGGAAGAATGATTGGGTTTTCCGCGCTATTTAGAACGGGATGACCTTCTGCTGTCACGAGCATCACTTCGTTGTTGTTGATTGGCGACAGGTAGAATACCCCATTTCGCGTAAATTGAGTACTAGTTTGCCCATTTTCTGTCACTTGTACCATGAATAACTGATCTTCTTTGGTGAGTGCGAAATCAAGCATCCTGTCGGTGTTACGGATGGCACCTTGGTTCAGGTTTAGACGCGTTTGACTGAGACCTGCGCCTGTTCCGTGGCGAATGCCAAGCGGTGTGTTCCGAACATTGTCGTATTGGTCAAGCGCTTGGTTGTTGCTTTGCTGGGCCAGCAGCTCTTGGAATGTTGCGTTACGGTGTTTATAGCCAACGGTGTCCACATTTGCAACGTTATGACTGATGATGTCGAGCTGTTTTTGAAGCTGATTCATCGTGTTGGTTGCGTTCAGCATGATTCTGGACATGGTGGTTGGCCCCCTTTCTATGTGCGTTTCTAGATCTATTTTTCAAAAGGCTTTAGCGACGTTAGTTAATGCGGCCGATTTCGTTGGCGGCTTTTTGCATGCTGGTGTCATAGGCTTGGATGATTTTCTGGTTTGCTTCAAATGCTCGGAATGCCGAGGTCATTTCGCTCATCGTCTTGGCGGTGTCCACGTTCGAGCGCTCGATGTGACCTTGAGAAATTCGGTAGCTGATGTTTGGATTGGCGGCTGCTGGCGTTAGAGCTGCCGCATTGTCCGCTGGTCGGTATAAGCCGTTGCCCTCACGGATAAGATCATTCGGGTTTTCGGCAAAGGCGATGTTGAGACGGGCAGTTGTGATGTTCCCCTCTAAAATCGTGCCGTCTGGTTGAACCTCAAACGACCGTGATGCAATTTGAATTCGGTTGTTGTTCTCATCAAGCACATAGTGGCCATTGCCTGTGGTCAAGTAGCCTTGTTGGTCGAGTGTGAAGTTCCCGTTTCGTGTGTATCTTGGTGTGCCGTCTTGCTGCTCGACCGTGAAGTACACGGAGCTTCCTTCTGGCATGTTTTGATTTAGGATGGCGAGGTCTGTGTCGATTCCTGTTGGACGCAGGTCGCCTTGTGTATGGCTAGGCTGTGTTTCTTGTAGATACACGCCTGTGCTTAGTCGAATTGGGTCATTTGGCGGTGATAACGGGTGCAATTGGTTGGTTTGGTTTTGCTGTTCCATGCGCTGCAGAAGCATTTCGGGAAATGCGCGCAGGCTGCCTTGGTCGGCTTTGTAGCCAGCCGTGTTTGCGTTTGCCATGTTGTTGGAGAGCATTTCCATGCGGCGCTGCTGCGAGATCATGCCGGCTGTAGCTGTGTAGAAGCCTCGTAACATTGGTTTTTCACCTCGTGTAATGTTGTGCTGAGATTCGTGCAGAATTTGTCTATCTTCTATTATAGTACAAATTTTGGTTTGTCGATATATGTTTTTGGAAGGAGGTGGGATTTTGTCGGATTTTAAGCAAACAAAAAACGCCTAGGGGGTTAGGCGCTTAATTCTTGGTGCTGTTCGATTTTTTGTTTATGGTAGTCGAGCTTTTTGGTTAGGGATTGTTTGATATTATCGTCTAAACAGTCTTGGATGAGCACCTCGTGGTAGCGCGCTCTGATTGTGTGCCATGTCATGATAAGCTTTTGAATCATTGCGAGACACCTCCAATGGTTGTTTCTTATGTATATACCCTTCGTGCGGATTTTATAACTTTTGAGGGTAGACAGATTAAGGGGCCGTTTCATTCGTGTGGTGAATGAAACGGCCCCCTTCTTTATTTTAGTACTTCTTTTACTTCTTTTCGTAGTAGTGGTGCCATGGTTCGGACGTAGGTGGCGGTGATGTGGTGCTTGTCACGGTAGATGAGGACGTTGCCTTTAACTGGTTTGCAGGTGTCCTCTTCGCACAGGTAGTCTGTGAAGTCGGCATAGTGAACGTTGTCTGGTACGTTTTCGAGCTTGGTGAATGGGCCGTCTGATGGTAGGGCTTCTTCTCTTGGCAGCGCGCATTCAGGAGAGTTCGCCCCTTTTTCCTCGACACAGGATGGCACGTCGAATTCAAACCAAGCGTTGTCGCGAATCGCGAACACTTTGATGCCTGCTTTATTTAGGGTGTGCCATTGGTTGACGAAGCCTTCTGGAACCTCTGCTTTTCGACCTACATCAGCAGTGGTAAAGACGAGATCCGGTTTTGTATTAAGCAGGATGTCGATGAGCTCTTCGTTCCATTTGACACAGGAGGCACTTGCGCTTGGTCCCTCCTCTTCGTCAGAAAAGCGACACGAGCTTTTTGTATAGTTGATGATTTTCATGTTTTCTTCTTCGGCAAACTCTTCGAAGGCTGGTAGCCACTGGGCAGAGTGTGAGCCGCCAACAATGACGATGGTTTTGTCCGGATTGTCCGTGACGCCATACTCACAGCTGATGACCTCTGCGGATTCGAGCGTTTGGTGACACTTGTCCATGTACACCTTTGGCAGGTCATCTTTTGCTTGCAGGGCGGATGGTAGGATCTCCACGCCTTCTTTTGTTTCTTGCATATGAAAGCTTGCTAGCGCACCAGGGTAGTCAGAGTCCGTGACTAGGCTTGCGAGCTCGGCGTTTGCTTGGCCAATTTGGTGTGACCAGGTGGTTGCTAGGATGATGGTCGGCACCATGCAGGCGATAACCACAGAGCCTCTCTTCCATTTTGGGCTTGTCTTTTTCATGGTACGAATTGGCTTTTCAATGATGTTGGTGGTGATGGAAGCTAGGATGATGCTTGCTGCCAGAATCAAGAGTCCATGCGTGATGGAGACGGTCTCGTTGTCTGACAGATGGAAATAAAAGATTAAGATTGGCCAGTGCCATAGGTAGAGTGCGTAAGACAGGTTACCTAGTTTGGCAAGTGGCTTTAAGCTGAGAAAACGGTGCACACCGAATGAGCCCCCGTTGTTGCCGGCAAGAATGATGAAAATTGCCGCGAGCGTTGGCCAGAGTGCTGCGTAGCCAGGGAACACGGTGGAAACCTGCAGGAGGATTCCACAAAGTATGATGGCAAAGAGGCCGACCCAGCCGATGAGGAAGCTAATCGATTTTTTTAGAACAGCTTGTGCACCTACGATGGCGACGATTCCGCCAAGTGCGAACTCCCAAACACGTGTGAAGGTGTGGAAGTAGGCAAAGGCTTGGTTGGTCGCTGTTAGGTAGATGGAATAGGTTAGCGAGGTGGTGAAAACGGTCACCAGCACGCTGATTAAGGTTGCTTTAAATGTTAATTTTAGGACTTTGTGGAGCAAGAGTGCTAGTCCAAAGACGACCGTTGGCCAGAGGAGGTAGAACTGCCCTTGGATCGACATCGCCCAGAAATGCTGGACGGGACTTGCTTCGTTATTTTGCGCTAAGTAGTCGACGGCATTAAAGGCGAGCTGCCAGTTTTGGTAGTACAGAGCAGACGCCATGATTTCCTGGACGGTTTGGGCCCATTGTACTTGTGGTAGCCATAGCATACTGGCGATAGTGACGATGAGCAGGACAAAAAAGGCCGCCGGGAATAGTCGTTTGGTTAGGCCTAGTATATAGTCGATGAAGTCGATCGTACCCTCGCGTTGGATTCTGCCGAGTAGTGAGGTGGTAATGAGGAATCCAGATACGACGAAGAACACGTCTACCCCACCGGAGACGTTTCCAAGCCATATATGATAAATTGCAACAAGCAGGGCCGCCACTGCGCGAAGGCCTTCTATTTCGGTGCGAAATCGCTTGTTTGTTGGGATTTTCGGTTGATTAGATGTAGACATGAGTGGCGTCCCTCCTTTTATATATAGGAAAGTGGCCGGTTTTTGGCCATACGAACGGATGGTAACAACAGGGATTATCATAGCTGAGATTGCGTGGTGTGTAAACCAGTTTGAGTATGTAAAATTTTTGAAGGGTGAAGGAATTCTATTTGGTGTTCATGAATTAGTCATTGTTAGAGTATAAGCATGGGGGTATTGGGATGAAGAAGGAATGGCTGGAATATATCAAGGTTGGCAGTTTTGTTGTGATCGCCATTAGTCTTGCTGTTATTGCATGGCAGGTTGCTTTTGGCGTTTCTTACCTTGAAGAAATATGGGATCACTTGCAATATTACGGAGACATTTAATAGACAGTAAAGGGACGGTTCTGGCGGTTCATTCGAATGAGGAATGAACCAGGAGAACCGTCCCCCTGTTTCTTATGCTAGGCTTTGTCGTGGCAGGCGGTCGATGTGGTCGAGCATGATGCCTGTTCCGATCGCAACGCAGTCCATTGGTTGTTCAGCTACAAGGACTGGTACTTTTAGTTCTTCGGCTAGAAGTTGGTCCATGCCGTGAAGGAGTGCGCCGCCTCCTGTTAGGATAACTCCGCGGTCGATGATGTCAGCGGAAAGCTCTGGCGGTGTGCGTTCTAGGACGCTTTTCGCTGCTTGCACAATAACTTGTACCGATTCACGTAATGCTTCTTCGATTTCTTGGGAAGTGACCTTGATGGTTTGTGGAAGGCCGCTTACCATGTCGCGTCCGCGAATTTCAATGGACTCGTTGCGAGATCCAGGGAAGACAGTTGCGATTTCAATTTTGATGTTTTCCGCTGTTCTTTCGCCGATAAGGAGTTTGTATTTTTTCTTGATGTATTGCAGGATTTCGGCATCGAACTTGTCGCCGGCCATTTTGATGGAGCTAGCTGTCACGATGTCACCCATGGAGAGGACTGCAACGTCAGTGGTACCGCCACCGATGTCAACTACCATGTTGCCGCTTGGTTGGAAGATATCCATGCCAGCGCCAATTGCCGCTACTTTTGGCTCTTCTTCTAGGTATACTTTTTTGCCGCCGCTCTTTTCGGCCGCTTCTCTGATTGCTTTTTGCTCAACGGAAGTGATGTTGGTTGGGCAGCAGATGAGGATGCGTGGCTTGGAGAGGAAGCCTTTTACGTTTAGTTTTTTAATGAAGTGTTTTAGCATGGCTTCTGTTACTTCGAAGTCTGCGATAACGCCGTCTTTTAGTGGACGCATCGCGATGATGTTACCAGGTGTACGCCCTACCATTCTGCGCGCTTCTTCCCCTACTGCTAAAACTTTACCTGTGTTTGTGTCTAGTGCAACAACGGATGGCTCATTTAGTACGATGCCCTTCCCTTTCACGTGAATCAGTACGTTCGCCGTTCCTAGGTCGATTCCAATATCTCTTGCAAACATCTTCTTTTTTTCCTCCTTGACCCTTTTATCCGAATGCTCGTTTGTGTGCGAGCACTATTTATAGTCCTAATTGTATATTCTATCACATTTTACATAATAAAGGGGATAATTACATTAATTTCATGTCAATTTTTATTTGTTTTTGTCGAAAGGTTTTTGTTGTGTAAATTGGGGTGGTCGCGGGGTCTTTTAGTAGCATAAAAATAGCAGAGGAAATCCGGTTCGGATCTCTTCTGCTCAGGAATTTATTTTACTGCTTCTTCTTCTTTTTTGTATTTCATTTTGGTGGCCTCTCCGCCTCTTAGATGCCTGATGGATTTATGGTAATCCAGGATGGTCTTGACTTCATTCGCTAGATCTGGGTTTATTTCTGGCAGTCTTTCTGTCAGGTCTTTATGGACAGTACTTTTGGAAACGCCAAACTCCTTCGCAATCACGCGAACTGTTTTCTTTGTCTCCACGATATACTTTCCAATCTTGATAGTTCTCTCTTTGATGTAATCGTGCACACCACTCGCCCTCCCTAAATTGGATGTTGAGAAGTGTGAAATGAGACCCGCTTATTCCGATGTAACGAAGTGCAAAAGTTTAGAGCTGTATGTGAAATTCAAGTAGGATGGCTGTTGGAGTTCTTCGAGACAATCTACGATCCCTCACCTCAAACACTCTCTTTGTATGTTTGGTTTGTAACAGTTTATTAGCTTGGTTGGCGCTTTATGCTAACAATGTCAATGGGGACAAGGGTTTTATTTGATTTTTTTGAAATTTTAGGGGTGGTTTGAGGCTGGGGGACGTTTCTGGTGGTGCTTTTTTGGGGAATGGGTGGATTTTCGTGGAGGTGCTGGTGGGTTGGTAGAGTATTTCGGTACACGAAGGAAAATGAAGACAAAAAAAATACAGCTACAGGAGCTGCATAAGTTTTTCGCTGTGGTATTTAGACTTGGATAGGTAGCGGCTCTGTTGATGTGTGTTCTCCTCGCTTGCTAACAGGTGGTTGTAGTTGATGTACCAAAACTTATGCCATTCTTTTTTAAGGTATGAAATCATGTCTATTCCTCCCTTTTCTTAAGTTAGGTTTATGATAGCAAGCGAATATTAATTTAACGTAAATTTCAGATTACTTTTTGTGAATTTAAGGTAAAGATGGGCTTGAGTTGGTGATGATTGTGGGGTGACGGGACGGTTCTGGTAGTCGATTTTATTGGGCGAATGAGGCAGGAGAACCGTCCCTCTGGTTCTTATTCAAAGTTGTTTTTGATGAAGGTTGCTTCTTCTTCGGGTGAAAGGATTCCGTAGGCTTTGCCGATGTTGCCGTCTTGGAGATTCCAGAAAAAGTTGTGGTCGTTGTCGATTTGGGAGAAGTCTCCGTTTTTCCATTTTTCTACGATTTTTAGCAATTCTTTTTTGTTGGGGAAATTGCTGTTGGAGACGACCTCATACACTTGGTTGATGGTTTCTTCTGTCATCGGGATGGCTCCCCACTTTTCTTTGGCTTTTACTTTTTGGTGGGTCATGAGGTGCATGGTATGAATGATGGTTTCTTCACTGGTGGTAGCGTCAATTTCTAGGTCATAATCTGCGATGCCGCCGATGTTTGCGGTTTGTTCGGCGATTTCTTGTTGTTTTTCTTGGGGTGTTTGTTGTGAGGTCTGTGATGACTGTTGGAAGATGTCTGTTTGTTTGGTGATGTAGGCTATTGTGAAGACAAGGATACCGATTAGGGCCACACCTGACCAGATGAGTGTTTTGTTCATTTGGTACCTCCTTTTTATGGTGGGGGTTACATTGTGGTCTTAGTTAAATTGTGGCAAATATGTGAGGGGTTAGCAAGGGTTTTCTGTTGGGGGGTGAGGGTTTGTTGGGGGGATTTTGGGGGTTGCGGGGGGTGCTCGACGTCCAGGGGGGGTGCTCGACCTATTTTTGGGTGGGGCTGGTGTTTTTGCGTCGTCCAGCGGGGGTGCTCGACCTATTTTTGGGTGGGGCTGGAGTTTTTGCGTCGTCCAGCGGGGGTGCTCGACCTATTTTTGGGTGGGGCTGGAGTTTTTGCGTCGTCCAGCGGGGGTGCTCAACCTATTCTTGGGTGGGGCTGGAGTTTTTCCGTCGTCCATGCTGGCGAATGTGGCATGAGGATAGGCACCTGCCTCACTTTTATATGATATAATTTCCTCTGTTGAATATTTTTAGGGGGTTTATGAAATGAGGAAATGGATGTCGGTTTTGCTCTTAGGGCTTGTGCTTTTGCTTGGAGCATGTAGTGGGGATAAAACGGAGAAGGTGGCTGTGGAGCCTGAGGAGACTGAGGTTGCAGAGAATGAGGTTGTTGAGGAAGAAGCGGAGGCTGCGGAGGAGGAATCTCCTGAGGAAGAGGCTTCTGAAGAGGTTGAGGAGAGTGAAGCTTCAGAGGAAGATGACGCAGTTGATGTGGAAGCTGCGGAGAATTGGGCAGGTCGCTGGATGCATGAGGCGTATCCGGATGCTTTTGGAGAATTAGTTATTTTTGATGAAACGGATGAGGGATTTAGCTTTAGCCTTCGTATCTTATCGGATCATGTTGCAGAGTTTCCAAAAGGATATGCGGTGAAGGATGGCGAAACTGCAACGCTTGTGGATGATGAGCAAGGCTGTGAGTTGGTTTTACATAGAGAAGGAAGTACTATTCGTACGGAGCAGAAAAGTAATGGTTGCATGTATTATCATGGAGCCGGTATTAGTTTGGAGTCGACGTTTTCTAAAGATGGAATGCTGGTGATGGATAGCAATTTTCCTGAGCTTTTGAAGGAAGGGAAATTGAGTGCGGATAGTTATCCGATGGGCACAGATTACGAGACGATTGTGGCGGAGCTTGGTGAGACAGCTGTGACGCAAAGCTCTGGCGGCGCAATTTTGAAGTATCATTCTCCAATTTTTTATGGAGTGGATTATCAAACAGAGAGTGGTCCAGTTTATGCGTTGGAATCTTGGATGGTAGATTCGCTTTCTATAGAGGAAGTAAAGGCGATCATGGGGGAGCCTGAGTCAGAGGGTATTAGTGATATTGATGGGTCCTACTTTATGTATTACAACATTGAAGATAAATATAAGGTGTTTCTAAAGCTAGATTCTAAGAGCAAAATGCTTCAACATGTAATGATGGCGGAGCTCTAAGTTTTGGATTTGGTGGGGGACGGTTCTGGCGGTTCATGCGTATGTCGAATGAACCAGGAGAACCGTCCCCTTGTTTTTTTTGAAGGTATAGGCGGTTGGAGGTCGAATAGATATAGGTAGAGATGATTGTGGATGGGAGTGTGTGGAAATGGCGTTGGAGGCTAGTTTGAGTTATTCGGAGAGCGGGCCGGATTCGGTGATGTTGCATTTTGTGGTTGAGAATACTGGTGGAAAGTCTGAGATGGTGACGTTTCGGAGTGGCCAGCGATATGATTATATCTTGTATCGTGATGGTGTGAAGGTGGAGCAGTTTTCTGAGGGTAAGATGTTCATTATGATATATGAGGAAATTGCGGTTAGTCCTGGCCAGGAGTTGAGCTTTGATATTCCGTTGAAGGATTTGGAGCCTGGGGAGTATAAGGTGAAAGTGTGGTTGGCGGATAGCGCTTGGCCTGGGGCTAGGGAGACGTTGGAGTTTGAGATTTGAGGTTAGAGGTTTGGTGACGCGCGGTGGTTTGTTGATTAATGTTGGTGGAAGAACGCGCATCTTCTACGCTCCGCGGTTTGTTGGTAATATATCGGTGTAAAAACGCCCCAGGGGGACGGTTCCTGCGGTTCATTCGGATTTCAAATGAGCCAGGAGAACCGTCCCCCTGTTTCTTATGCTGCAAGAGAATCCCGTGTGGTATCCCTTCTCTTTTTTAGTAGGCTGTTAAGCGGTTTTTCGATTAGGTAGTAGGATGCTATTCCTGCTAATAGGGTTAGGGTGGCGGTGAGAAGCATGGTGAGGTGCCAGCCTAGGGTTTGTTGCAGCGTCCATTTTCCGATTAGCACGTGCATGAAGTACATAAGAAAGAGTCCGTGTGTCAGAAAGATGGAAAAGGACGCGTTGCCGAGTTCGCGCAGTGGCTTGGTTATTTTTATGTTTAGGGTTAGGTCTATGGTTGCAAGGCCTGCGACGAGGAAACAGGAGCTTAGCCCGTAAAGGAATGGCCGGATGGTCCAGCGCTCGATGCCGACTAGTTCGTAGGTGTTGTTGATCCAAAGAAACAGGAATGCGGTCATGCCTATAGCTGTTGCCAGTGCGCCAATGGCGGGTTTTGGTGTGTATTTTGTAATGGCAAAAGCGACGAACGCACCAAGCCAGATGGTCAGGTTACTGACGTTGAGTAGTGTGGCGGCTAGGGTGTTCGTTGGGTAGAAATCTATGAAGTAAAAGGTGACGATGCTGGTGAGATACGTGCCGACGATGGCTGCGCCGATGAGCGGCCGTGCGATGAGCAGACTGAACAGGATATAGAAAAAGACGATATGTGTGAGCGACCAGGCGACGGTGAGAATTGGGTCTTCGCTGATGAGCAGCATGGATGTGGTGATGTGCGTCAGAGTGAACGGGTCGCCGAAGTCTGGGAAAAGGAATAGCATGGTGATGGCGCCGAGTGTGACAAGCCAGTAATATGGAAAGATGCGCAAGAAGCGTTTTTGCAGGAAGCCCGCTGCATGGCTTGGGTTGCCGAGCTTATTTTTGTAAAGGTAGGCAATCATGAAGCCGCTGATAACAAAGAACATGTCCACGCCCCCTGTTCTCCCCCACTCCCCCATGCCGAGCAAGTTGACCTCGTACCGTTTGTAGAACAAGCCGGTGAGATGGCCGATGAGGACGAAAAGGATGGCAGCAGCGCGCAGGACTTGAATTAGGTTTAGGTGTTTTTTCATTTGAGTGCTCCTTTTGGGTATGTTGGTTGACGCTTTGGCGTTCTTTATAAAGAACATTTTAGCATGTTTTTTGGGTGATGGATATATTTTTTTGAGTAGAGAGGATCTATCCAGCTTTGAAGGCCTGTGGATGATTTTGTTGTTCCTTAATATGGTAAAATGTGAAATATCAGTCGTCAAAATGAGGGTTTGGTTTTTTTAGAAGGGGTTTTGGGTAATTTTGAGGGTTTTTCTTTATGGGATTGCTGCTTGAACAGGGGCGTTGAGGTATGAATGAAGGTTATTGTGAGTTTTCTGGGAGTTATTGTGAGTTTTCTTGAGGTTATTGTGAGTTTTTGAGGGGTTATTGTGAGTTTTTTTGGGGTTATTGTGACTTTTTCACTTTTATTTAAAGCAGCGGGTCTATTTTGAAACCGTTTTGAATTTATTGCGTCTGTAGTGTAGGTGATTTTTAGGGGGGAGTTTGTTTGGGGTCTAGTGGTCGCGCAGAGGAGCAGGTTCGGGTTTGGTATGAGGAGTATGCTGATCAGATGTTTGGGTTTCTTTTTGTGATGGTTGGGGATCGGCAGTTGGCTAGGGATTTGATGCAAGAGACTTTTTTGAAGGCGTTTCGTTCGTTTGATGATTTTCGTGGGGATGCATCCGCGAAGACGTGGCTGTACCGGATTGCCCGCAATGAGGCGATCAGCTATAAGCGGAAGAAGCGGCCGATCACCTATTTGCTTGAGCATGTGGCGCCGGTGAAGTCGGGCCAGCCTACACCGGAGGAGATAGTGATGCTTGGTGAGGAGACGGCTCAGCTGTATGCTGCGTTGTTTGAGATGAAAAAGGATTATCGCGAGGTTATTATTTTGCGAAAGATAAAAGAGTTTTCGACAAAGGAAACAGCCACTGTGTTGGGATGGAAGGAAAGCAAGGTTAAAACGACGCTATTTCGCGCGATGGATGAGCTGCGAAAGCGGATGACGGAGGAGGAGATGGCACATGAAAAATTCAAACAATCTAACTAAATTTGATACTAGCCTCCAGAAATTTAATAGCATCCATCTTCGTGATCAAGAGCAGCAGGAGTCCTGGCAGGAGATTTCGCGAAAAATTGCGGAGGATAAAAAGCGCTCTTCCACCCCCTTCTTGACCTTTGCCTTGAGTGCGGTGGCGATGATTGGTTTAGCAATCGTCGCGCTTACGACGTTTCAGGGTTATTTTAACAAACAGGCGGAAAATCCAAAGGTGGTTGTGGAGGAAGACCATGAGGAGGAGAAAGTTCAGGAGAATGACGCTTTCTTATTAGAGGATCCGACAAAGGAAAATATCGAGGCGATGCTCTTGGAGCGTGAGGTAGCGCGTTTTGAGTGGGCCCATGGAGAAGAGAGTGTCGCTTTTGTCGACGAAGTAGAGAATTCAGGTCCAGTAATGATTTGGCATGTAGGTGAAAAGAGTGCAAAGGTTGTGCCGGGGCTAGCGGAGAATATTGGTACGTCTTTTATCTGGTCACCAGATGACAGCAAGGTGCTCGTGCGGAGTGGAACCTCCATTGTCAGCAGTGGTGTTGTGGTGGATGCGGCGAGTGTGGAGAACATCGGGGCGCTAACGTTTGTGATGGGACCTGTGTGGTCACCAGATTCAGAGTTCATCGCGTTTGGTCAGATGGATTCCGAGGTAACGCCGGTGGTTGCGACAGAAATTGATGGTGTCGGGCTTTCGGTTTACCATGTGAAGTCTGGAGGAGTCATCTCTCTGATCCCAGCTGACGAGGAGAATTACTATATTCCAAGCGTTTGGGAGGAAGAACTAAATTACTTTGACATTAGTTTTGAAACCTCTGAGCGTGTTGAGAAAGCTATGGATGTTAGCTTTTTGTATGGAGAGAGTTCTGGCGAGGATGTTGGGGCGCCGCTTAATACGTACCATGTTTTCGCACCATTTGATATTGGACCTGTTCATAATTGGGAGGAGGATATGGAGTTTTTCGCAGTGGAGTCGACCAATTATGTGGTGGGCATGGGAACGGTTGCCGCTGCAGCGACCGTCTTCCGTTTGTATGAAGTGAATGATGCGAAAGATGAGGTGCGGTTGATTCGCATGAGTGGTCCTGAACCAGAGGCATTTATGTCCTTGTTAGAAAAAGAAAACTGGGTAGACGAGGTTGCCACTCAGCTTTTGGAAACAGGTGTGGAGAAAGATGAGCTGTTCTTTGCCTACGATGCCTCGGTCGCAGAGGAACTTGTCAATGTCAACGGCGAAGCAATGTGGCTCTACCCTGTCCAGGTCGGCAAAGACACCTTTTACTTCAAACGGGGCGAAGGGCTTTGGGCAAAACATTTCGCAAACGATAGAGTGATGAATCTTTATATGGAAGAACAGTTTGTTTATCGGAATTATCTTCCTTGATGGGTGGACCAGGGGGATGGGTATGTCGGCTTGGAAGCAGCGGGACCGGTCGGGGTTCCTCCCCCCTACTCTTCTTAATGTGTGAGAATAGCAGTTTGCTTGGCTTGTCAGAGCCGGGCTTTTTTGTGGGGTTGTGGGAAAATAGTTCTACGGAATGATGTACACGTTCAATTTTTTGCTAGAATAGTAATAAAAAGGAGTGATACGTATGCAAAAGAAATATTTAATATTTTTTGTTTTTGTTTTGTTGATAGGTTGTCAGGCAAGTCAAACATTTTCAACATACGAACAAGCTTTAGAGTTTGGTTTAGACGAAGAAGGAATCACAGAAGATGAAATTATTGATGAAATTAAATTAAAAAATGAAGAATTTATAATTTATGTTGTGCCGAATCCCGAGGGTGATGCAATAAGAATTGCTAATATTTTTCAAAATAATGGTAATTACATTTGGAAACCCGTAAGTTCTAAAATTAGCTTGGTAATCAGAAATTCAAAACCTTTAGAAACACTTTCTGTAGAAGGAGAAATTCAATCAATATCAGGTAAGGATTTTATCGTTAATCTTGGTACTTTTAAAGATAAAGGAGAAGTTATTAAAAATGAAGATGGCGAGGAGATTAATCCTGAATTTGATGAAAAGAGAAAGCTTTATTACCTTATTAAAGAAAATTTATAATAAGCAAAAAACCTTAATTATTACTCATTCTTTTTTAGATTAGTATGTACTATAAAGTTTGGTGACTTCTGACTGTTCAACTTTCTACTTCTAAACATGTTACAAAATGTGCTGGTGAGTGCAATCTTCCCTTCCATCTATTTGCTTCATTTACTCTGTATCACCTTTGTTATGCAAACTCATCCAATGATACTTAGCCTTATATGAAGTTCGTGTTACTCAGACCAAAAGTTTGCTGCTCGCTTCCTGCAGATTCCACTTCACAGTGGACACCCTTTTTTAAGCGCACCTCGGTTAGACGATGAAATGTGGTGTGTTTTTTGTTGTGTCGCAATAATCTTGAAAAGTGTTGCAATAACTTGAAAAAGTGTCACAATAACTTGAAAAAGTGTCACAATAACCTGGAAAAGTGTCACAATAACCTGGAAAAGTGTCACAATAACCCTGAAAAGTGTCACAATAACCCTGAAAAGTGTTGCAATAACTTGAAAAAGTGTCGCAATCCTACCTCAACAGCCTCCTCCTCCCCCTCAAATCGAGGGTTTTTTAGGTGACCTGACTTATTTTTAGTAGCTCCATTCCATTTCAAACCACTAATCTACTAATTTTGCACACTCAAACACACTTTTTCTAAGAATTTAACGAGCTAGATCCCCCTTTTGTATTCCCAAGAACGTTCCCCCTAAATATTTTTAAATCTTTTTTAAATTTCCGTCGTCTTAGTAGGTGAGGTGAATAAAATGCCGGAAGATTATGAGTTGGTTGAGGAGATTGCGCGTGGGAGTCAGGCCGCAATGGAGGTGTTGACTCGGCGTTATTATAAAGAGATTTTCGGGTTTGTGTATCGGAAGGTTGGAAACCGGGAGACGGCGTATGACCTGACGCAGGAGATTTTTATTAAGATGGTGCAGCGTGTTGGCAGTTTGACGAATAAGGCTGCTTTTAAATCTTGGCTGTATCAGATTGCGGTCAATCATTGTCGCGATTATTGGAAAAGTGCCTCCTATCAAAAAGAAAGCAAGCAGGTCGAAATGAATGACATGCTGAAAAGTGATGCAACTAACGAGGTCCCTTACATATTTGAGCGGAAGGAAACGCGCGAGCAGGTGAAGCGAGCGTTGCAAGCGTTGCCGGATATTCAGCGAGAAGCTGTTATTTTAAAATACTTTCATCATTTAAAAATACAGGAAATTTCGGAGATGACAAAGGCGAATGTGTCGACGGTGAAATCAAGGCTAAAGCAAGGGTTAACGAAGCTTGCCACCATAATGAAGGAGGGTGAAGCGTATGAAGAGAAAAAACGAGCTAGAAAATAAGCAAATTGATTTAGATCAGGATGAAGAGCTGTTTGAGCTGGAGCAAGAGGTGTTTTTCCGCTTACAGGAATACGATGTGGAGTTTCCGAGTGAGGAAGAAATGATGCGGACCATTGACGCGATTCGACCACATGTTCCGAAAAAGAAGCATTTTTTCGAGCCGATTGTAAACTTGGTGAAGCATTCCACGCAGGAGATTTTTCGAATTAGCCCGTTGTTCTGGGGTGCAAACGGTGCATTTATGGTTGTAAGCTTGCTTTTCTTTTTTATGGCTGAGAGGCTAGATCCGTATTTTACAATAATGTTACTCGCTCCGATTCCGACAATTGTTGGGGTGCTAGAGATGATGAAGAGCAAGAGTAGTGGAATGATGGAGCTCGAGCTGTCCTTGAAGTATAGCTGGCAAGAGCTGATACTGGCACGAATGCTGGTAGTTGGTGGATTCAATGTTGGGATCAACTTGGTGTTCATGCTTGGAATCTCGCTGATGATGCCACAAGTTTGGCTTGGCAAGCTGCTACTATTTTGGTTAACGCCGTTTACCGTTTTAATGGCTGTTTCGCTCGTGATTGTTTCGCGTT
Organism: Bacillus sp. THAF10; assembly: GCF_009363695.1. Classification (NCBI taxonomy): domain Bacteria; kingdom Bacillati; phylum Bacillota; class Bacilli; order Caryophanales; family Bacillaceae; genus Bacillus; species Bacillus sp. THAF10. The sequence goes on from NZ_CP045403.1 coordinate 3,758,088, forward strand.
TTAGGAAGCTGCATGTGGTGACGGCAACGCTGGTTTGTTGGATTGGACTGAGCACAGTGATACAGGAAACGGAACTGCATCAATTGATGGTGGAAATTCCGCCGGTGGTGTATGTAGCGGTGATTGCGGTCGCCTCTGTCTTCATTATTTTTAACATGACGCGCATTTATAAAAGGGGGATTTCGTATGAATTTAACCATTAAAAATTTGAGCAAGAGTTTTGGGGAGAAAAAGGTGCTGGATGATGTGAGCATTGAGTTTTCATCTGGGGTGTATGGCATTCTTGGGGCGAATGGATCCGGGAAAACGACGTTGATGCGGATTTTGGCTAGTGTGATGAAGCCGAGCGCTGGCACGGTGTATTTTAATCAGGAGGATATTGGCGTGATGGATGGCCGCTATCGTGATGTGATTGGCTATTTGCCGCAGCATGTCGGGTTTTATAAAAACTTTACCGCGGAAAAATTTCTATTATATATCGCAGCGTTAAAGGGTTTACCAAAGGCTGCCGCTAAGACGAAGGTTGCGGAGGTGCTGGAGCTTGTCGGACTTTCCGCTGAGCGCAAAAACAAGGTCGGCAAGTTTTCTGGCGGGATGAAGCAGCGCGTTGGGATTGCGCAAGCACTGTTGAATGACCCGAAAATCCTAATTGTGGACGAGCCGACAGCGGGACTTGATCCGAAAGAACGCATCCGCTTTCGTAATCTGCTAGCAAAAATTGCGATTAACCGAATTGTGCTGTTGTCGACGCATATTGTGTCTGATATTGAGTTCATTGCGCGTGAGGTCGTTATTTTAAAAGAAGGAAAGCTACTGCGAAAAGAATCGCCCCAGATGCTATTGGACGGTATTGCCGATAAGGTGTGGAGTGTGGTTGTCGGGGAGTCGGAAATTCCTGCTTTTCAAGCGAGGTTTAAGGTTGGAAATATCGGACGAGCTGGCGATGGGAGCTTTCAGCTGCGCATCTTGAGTGAGAGCAAGCCACATCCAGATGCACAAATCGAGATTCCAAATTTAGAAGATTTGTATCTTTATTATTTCGATGAAGAGGTGGCCTCATGATGGAGCTGTTTAAGTTTGAGCTGTATAAGATTTTTAAGCAACGGACGGTTTGGATCACCTTTATTCTTGTAATCCTCTTTTCCACCGGTTTTACCTTTCATATGACTGAGCAGTGGGAGAAGGATTTGTATAAGGAATGGGAAGGTCCGATTACGGAGGAAAAGTTGCAGCTGGCGCAAGATAAATATGCGTCTTTGATGGAGAAAATTGAGTCTACGCCTGACGATGCACCCGTCCAATTCTCAGAAAAAGAGAGTTTTGAGATGGGTTTGTACGAAACGGTCGCTTTTGTTGGTGGGATAGAGAAGAAAACAGCGGCAAAAATAGAGGAACTAGATGGCATAAACACCTCTGAAGCTGCGTTGGAAAAGGAAATGCTTGAGCAGTTAGACACATCTTACTTTGCCTTAAATGAAGGTCCTGGAAAAGTGATCGATTTCGCGAGTGTGTTTTCAATTGTAATTACTGGCGCGATGCTTTTGATCGGATTATCTTCTATCTACACACAAGAGTACAGCTCTGGTGTAGAAAATTATATGTTGAGTGCGAAAAAAGGCCGTAAGCAGCTGTTGTGGGCAAAGCTTGGGGCAGCGTCTGTCTACACGGTGGTGGTAGTGTTCGCCTGGGAACTATTCAACCTTGCGTGGAACACGATTCAGTATGGAAGTGAAGGCTGGGGCACGTCGTTACAGCATTATTTCAAGTACTATTTTTCGCCGTATGATTTTACGATGTTCGAGTTTCATCTCGTGCAAATGGCGTTTCACTTGCTGGGAGCAGTAAGCTTTGCGGTGTTGATTGTGCTCGTTTCAAGCGTGAGCAAGCATTCGTTGATTTCGTTTTTTGTCTGTGGCGCGTTGTTTGGAGCTCCGTTCTTGGTGGTAGAAATGATGAATTTGCCACAATGGATAGAAAACACCTTCATTTTCAGCCACATCTTCACGATGAATGTGGAGCGACTATTCGACTTCTTTAAAGCGGTGAATTTGTTTGGTGTGCCCGTCCTCTTCCCATTTGTCGGGGTTGCGATAATGGTAGTGGTGACTCTTGTGTCGGTTGCGGTGAACATGCGGGTAATGCGGAAGAAGGAATTGACGGTTTGATTTGAGTGGGATACCATAGGCTCCCGAACTTTTTGAGAGAAAGATGTAGAATTGGGCCACGAACCGGTTCATTTTGCTTGAGAAATTGAAGTTATTACGGAAAACTTAGGCCTTCGCACTTAGTGTGAAGGTTTTTTGGGTAGTTTTGGGGAGGAATTTTACTATTCTGATGCTGTTTCGGGTTATGGGAGGTAGTGATTGTGACACTTTTTGGGGTTATTGTGATATTTCGAGAGGTTATTGTGACTTTTTTTAGAGTTATTGTGACATTTCGAAAGGTTATTGTGACATTTCGAATTCCGTAATAATCACCACTCCTCCGCTCCCCTATTATTCATCCAGCAGCCCCTTCTCCACCCCATATTTTAATAGACCCTCATAAGGATCCCCAGAAATCCCTAGTATTTCACAAAAAGCTGGCTCCGTTTTGTAGCCTTGTTTCTTCAAATCTATGACTTGTGCGCGCAGGCTTGGTGTTTTTTCCAAAAGAGCATGCTCAATCACCATATGCAGATAAGCATACTGCTCGTTAACCGGCTGCCCTTGCCCGAAAAGCTCAAACTCAAACCCCTCGTAGTAAAAATTGCATTTTACAACCTCCCTTCCTCTGATATTGCTTCTTTTCATCCGGAAATCCTCCATAGATTCATAGAGGCTGATGAGCTTTTCCTCGAATAAATCAAGATTGTACGTTTCCATGATAATGTCCAAGTCGGAATCTGATAGGTCGATGTTGATTGGAATGGTGCCGCAAAGCGTTGGGTGGTATGCACCGAGATCGTGCATGACATTAAGTTTGATGATGGCCTCGTATGCCCGTTGCTGTTTGGTGTTACCATTTTTCATTAATTTCATGAAATTCATTTGCGTTTTACCCTCCTTAATTTATGAAAAATCTGATATGGTAACTATATCAATATATCGTGGAGGAAAGTATGAACAATCTATCCCTAGTAAAATATGATGAAAATGATTTTCCTTTTTATTACGCACTTGTATCCAATGAAATGGTGATGAAGCAGATTACTGAACGAGCGATTCCTTTAGATGAAGCAAAAAACAATTACACCAACATTCTGGAGAAAAACGCTCGCTCTGATGTTTTTGGTTCTTATAAAGTTTTTGATTCCAACTCCTATATTGGACTGGCGCACTTAACACTGAACGCGAATCAACCAACGGAAGCGGAAATTGGCTATATGCTTTTACCTGAGTTCTGGGGAAAAGGGTATGGTAGTACTATTGCACACCTTTTAGTAGCAAAGGCTAGCAATCTAGATATCAAAACCTTAACAGCGATTATCGACCCGGACAATATCGCATCAAAAAAAATTCTAACAAAACAAGGATTTCATACAGAAAAGGTAACATCCCTTGATGGTCTTCCGGCAGAGTACTTGAAAAAAACTATTTAATAGACATCGGGACGGTTCACGAACCAGCAGAACCGTCCTCTAGTCTCAGTCAAACCTCACAAACCGTTTTTTACCGATTTGAAGAGTGTCCCCTGATCTTAATATTTGTTTGAGCTGTTCTGATTTTAGTTTTTCTTGGTTGAGTGATACGCCATTTTGGTCGATAAGTCGCAAAAATTCACTTTTACTTTTGATGTGTTTCATTTTGACTAAGTCCGGGATGATTTCCTCAAGGATAGTTGCTCCAGCTTCAATGGTGATACTCGGGATATCAGATGGTATCTGTCTTTTTTGAAAGGCGGTTTGGAAAAACTGATGTGCTTTTTCTGCTGCCTTTTCCCCGTGGTACAAACCGGTGATGATATGTGCGAGTTTGAGCTTAATGTCGCGCGGGTTAGTGCCGCTTGCGAGCTGGGCCCTTACCTCCTCTACCACACTTGGGTGCTCGTCGGTTGCCAGTTCAAAGTACTTGATGATGAGCTCATCTGGTACCTCCATCACTTTTTTGAACATCACTTCTGGTGCTTCATTGACGCCAATGTAGTTTCCGAGACTCTTGCTCATTTTTTCCACGCCATCAAGCCCTTCGAGTAGCGGCATGAACAGTGCCACCTGCTTTTCCAGTCCCCAATGCTTTTGCAATGTCCGCCCCATGAGTACGTTGAACGTTTGGTCCGTTCCTCCAAGTTCGATATCTGCTTTTAGCTCCACAGAATCGTACCCCTGCATGAGTGGGTAGAAAAACTCATGAATGCCGATCGGCACCTGATTCTGGTAGCGTTTTTGAAAGTCATCACGCTCAAGCATTCTCGCAACAGAGGTGGTGGCAGCAAGCTTCATCACATCCTCAAAATTCAGCTTCGATAACCACTCGCTGTTAAAGCGGACAGTGGTTTTTTCTGGGTTTAGCACTTTAAAAATCTGATCGCAGTAGGTTTGCGCGTTCGCTTTGACCTGCTCATCGGATAAGGCGGCTCGGCTTTTCTTTTTGCCGGTTGGATCGCCGATACGACCGGTAAAATCGCCAATGATAATGATGACATTGTGGCCGAGGTCCTGCATTTGTTTCATTTTGCGAAGGACGACGGCATGACCAAGATGGATATCAGGTGCCGATGGATCAAGTCCGAGCTTGATGGTGAGCGGCTTCTTCTCTTCATGGGAACGCTTGAGCTTGGCAAGCAGCTCCTCTTCATCGACTGCGGTGTGGACTCCCTTCATGATGATGAGAAGCTGCTCTTCTGGTTTTTTAAACATGTTACCTCTCTCCTTTTTTATAAAATGGCTCTGTTGAACTTTATTGTTAATATTTAATAAAATTTTTGGAGCTTACTATACTTTGTTTAGCCTCATGGAACTTCATAAAATAATTCACCTAAGAGAACACTATTTTTGAGGTGGTATTAATGATATTAAAAACAATATTAGCAATAACCCTAATGTTTAATGTATCTGTTTACGCTAACGGAGAATATGCTCCTCCGTCACCGAAAATAGTGCAGTTTTATACAAGCATTCCCGAAAAGGATAATTGGGTGACAGTTCCAGAGGGAACAAAAGAAATAACAATCAATGTTGAAGCTCTGAACACTGAAACAGTGTTGTTTTGGTTAATCCCAACAGGAACTCAAACATGGTATGAAAGAAAACTTATTGGATATGACATAAAGGATGACAAAGATAACAAGTTTTCATTGACTTGGAAAGTTCCAAAACATTTGCACGACCATATACAAGTGCAAGCATTAGGAGAGAATGAAATTGCTGGTTCTAGTTTAAATATAACTTCAAATCCATAGCTAAATCTTAAATTTTGCCATACGCATCAACATTTACTTATAACAGAGCCAAAAAACAAAAAACGCCCCTCAGGGAAAAACCCTAAAGGACGTTAGTTAACGTGTTACCACCTTTGTTTGAAAGCTACTCGCATAGCCTTCCTCTGTAAGTACGGCCGTTTGGATTGGGAAGAAAACCGTGCAATCTCTACCTTCACCTGGCGATACTTTGGCGTTGATCACGGCCGCCAGCCCGGTGTAGCCTACTCCCTAAACAAGAGATTCGGTACACAGCTCCAAGATGTATTCACACCAACTCTGCACGCGCCTCTCACCAACCGGCCACTCTCTTTTTGCATCTGTTTGTGCTACTCGTTCTTTTCATCGCTTTTTTTATATTAGTGATTATTATATGCGTTTGGGAAGGAATGTCAATAATTTTTTTGCAAGATTTCTTTTAGGCCAATAGGATATAGGATTATCTCGTCGTTAAGGACTTTTTGGAGGGGAATCCATTTTGCCGTGCTTGTTTTTCCTGGCTCTGTGACTTGGAACTCTTCTTTTTGATAAAGAGCATGATCCATAAATTTCACTTCATAAAGTTGCGTGATTTCGTGCCCTGTTACATTCTCTATTGTATAGATATTCTCCAGGCAGGCTATGTAACTCTTAATCTCAATCTTCGCATTTATCTCTTCCTGATATTCACGAATGAGTGTTTCATCTGATCTCTCGCCAAGCTCAATCGTCCCTCCAATAGGCCTGTAAAAGTTATCTGTTCCTCCCGAATGTCTTCCTGTTTGCTCCTCTAACAGTATGTACGAATCTCGCACTAAAACACCTAAAGTATTAGCCCGTGGGCGCAGTAACTGTGATGGTTGACTCATGATATTTTCTCCTTTTTGAACTGGAATTGGCCTCACCCCTCCCCAATTCTGATTAGGTCGCCCCATGTTTTGCAGCCGCGATCTGCGCAGTGGTGGAGGAGTTCGACACAGAGGTAGGCGGTCGTGAGGGCGTCGCCTAGGGCAGAGTGGCGCTGGTAGATTCTTGTGCCGAAGTTGCGGGCGTATTTTTCTAGGTCACGCATGTCGTAGCTAGGGGCGATATAGCCTATTAGGTTTAGGGTATCAATGGTTTGCGGGTTTTTCCAGGTGAAATTTTCCCGTTTCAGCTCAGATTTTATCGCTTGCATGTCGAAAGCGATATAGTGCCCAATATAGCAGGCAGAAGTGCCACCGGCCATTGTGGTGAGGCTAGCAATTGCCTCGAAAGCTGTTGGTGCTCCTTTAACATGTTCTTCGGTTATTCCCGTTAAGTCTGTAATTTCCCGCGGAATATGTCGACCTGGGTTGATGTATGTCTGAATGGCCCTCTCTTCCTCTACTTCCAGGTTGCGAATTTTCACGGCAGCTAGTTCTATTATTCTATCATGCTTTGCCACGTTGAAGCCGGTCGTTTCGGTATCAAAAACGGTAAATTCCAGCTTGTCGACAGGTGTGGAAAGCGGTATATTTTCCGCTAAATTGCTCGGGAAATAATTCTTTTTCGCAAATGGGAACATATTTTGGAGGCACCTCCTAGTAGTATGACAGCATGTGACTTTGCAGTTCTTTTATTAGTCGAATGCTGAGCATCAACTCTTCTTTTTCGCGCGTGGTTAATGCTGTTAGATTTAGAGTGGACGAGAGTTCTTGTTGGTTCTGGTACTGTGTATGCCGATTTCGAACATAGTAGTGAAGCACCGTAGCAACCGACGCCTTTAAGTCCTTTTGAAAATTGGCGGACAATATCTTTTTTTCGTACAGCTTATCGATTTTCTCTAACGGTGTTCCGTATGTGATAGCATGCATGAGCGCTAGGATTTGCAGGCTATGGTGATAGGGAAACAGAACCTCTTTTTTCATATCGATTTGCTTGCGGTTACGGCGGAACATCGAGCGTATCGGTTGTTCTAAGGTGGGTATCGGATTTTCCCGTTCCAGCTGGGACAGACGATAGAGAAAAATTTTTGCGCGATCTAAGGAATTGGTGATACTCTGTTGAAATTGCTGATGTAACCTATCATTTCCATATACTAGTCTGTGTGAGAAAAAGTTTTGCGCAAGTAGCAGTCGGTCGTTAGTGGAATGCACCGTCCACCCGTGAATTCGAGCTTCCCAATCTTCTAGCGACCCCCTCCACTTCGGATTGGACGCCATCATATTGCCCCTACAGCGTTCGAATCCCGCCCTTTCTAGGTTGCGCACAATTTTTTCCGCCAGTTCCGTAAAATAGTCACTTTCCTTTTCATAAACGAGAAAATGATCCTGATCAGTTAGGAGAAACTGCTCCTTTCTCGCCCCGCTTCCCATAAGATAAAAGCAAAATGCTGATGGGGGTTCTACCTTCATTTCTTGAAGAGAAAGCTCCACGCAGCGCTGAACGAGTCGGTCAAACTGGGTATTCATCACATCAAGCGTAGTAAGAATCGGCACCTGTTGTTGAAGCATCGTTGCTAGTGTTGCTTCCAGCTTTTCTTTTAGGGTTGGTAAAGTTTCCGCGTTAGCTTTTGTGATGTTCTCGCTACTTTTTACCATCGCGCTTGTCGCGTTTGCCTGCAGAAGGTTGGAGAGGGTGACAAGTCCTGCAAGCTCTCCATTGGAAGAGGTTACTGGCAGGTGCTTCACCCCCTTTAAAAGCATGGTCGTCAACGCTTCATAGTAGTATGCGCTACGCGAGATGGTGATGGGATTTTTGGTCATGATGGTTTCGATAGCGCTTGACGTATCGAGTGAAGTGGTGATTACCCTGTTTACAAAATCGTGCATCGTGACAATTCCTAGTATCGAGCTGTTTTCATCTAGCACCATTGCGGCGGTTGTTTGCCGATCGGCTGAAAGTTTTTCTGCAACAGTTTGGATGGAGTCGCTCTTTTTTACATGGAGAGCGTCTTGCATCAATTCATGAACTTGCCTTAAAGGGGTGGGCATTTCGCCTGTGTCGCTACTCGTATGTTCTGCCACAGCTTGATACACATCGTGCAGGCGTGAGCTAACCTGTTCTAAAATATAATCACGAAGCTCGTCCCAGTTTTCTTTTAATATCGTGTAAGGAAGATATAGCGCCTCGAGATCGTCCAGTGCACGGACTTGAAGCTGGGTTTGTTGCTGGGAGTGGTGAGCCTTGAGCTGATCAGGATAAATAGGGATTTTCGCGTCCTCTTGTTGCCCGGTATGTAGTTGAGTGAGGAGAAAGTGATGGATGGTGGAAAGCCCAATAAGTTCGTGCGGCTTAATTATTTCAATAACCTCGTGGTGACCAGGTCCGATTACTTCCGCCATTCCAGAGAGCACGAGAAAAACACCCTCGCGATTTTCGTTGGCACGAAGGATGATCTCGTCCTGTTTATAGTGGTGCGTATCGCATAGCTGACATAGTTTGTTTATGAGGGTTTGTGAGAGAGTGAGATTCATAGTGGTACACTCCTTTGTTGATGTAAGGTGATATATCGCTTGTCGCTACGGATACATGCGTAGCGACAAGCGATATGGCTGTGTTACCTCTAGTCCTATGTTCGTATCGCCTGGCGATATACAAAAAGAATGCGGGGCACCAGAGCAGTTTCGCCACTGGCACACCCACACTATTGCTGTAATTGGGACAGGAGAACCGTCCCCTCGTCCCGGGACAAGAGAACCGTCCCTCTGTCCCTATTTGTTCATCCAGACATCGCCGTCTTTGTAGGTCATTTGTTCTGGGTAGCGGAGGTCGAGTACTTCGTCTTGGATTTTTTGGGATGGTGCTTTGGTTCTTAGTGATACGACGATGATGGTGATGATGGCTGCTGTTGCTCCGAAAATGCCGGCGCCTGTGTCGATGATGCCAAGGACGGTGAAGCCGCCGAATTTTGCTGCAAAGATGTAGGCTAGTGTGACAGCTAAACCTACGAGCATTCCTGAGATAACTCCTGGTGCATTCGCCCGTTTCCACCAGACTCCAAGGATGAGCGCTGGGAAGAAGGTTCCGGATGCGAGTGCGAAAGCCCATGCCACGATTTGCGTGATGGCTCCTGGAGGGTTGAGTGCCACGAGACCAGCTAAGACGGTAGCCGTGACAATCGTCAGGCGCCCGACCATCAATCGATTTTTGTCTGTGGCGTTTGGTCGTAGAACTCGGTAGTAAATATCATGTGCAAAGGAGGATGAAATGGAAATCATTAATCCGCCTGCTGTAGAAAGAGCTGCTGCCATTGCGCCTGCTGCGACAAGACCGATGATAAAAACGCCAAGGTTGGCAATTTCAGGTGTTGCCATAACGACAATATCGTTTGCGATGATGAGCTCGTTCCATTGGAGGATGCCATCGCCGTTGGTATCTGCAATTTTTAATTTTCCTGTGTTCACCCATGATTCTGTCCAGGAAGGAAGCTGGCTGATTGGTTGTCCTGCCACTTTCGTCATTAAAATAAAGCGAGAGAACGCTGCATATGCTGGAGCAGAGAGGTAAAGTAATCCGATGAAAAGTAGTGCCCAAGCACCTGACCAACGCGCAGCTTTCATCGTGGATACGGTGTAGAAACGGACGATTACGTGCGGAAGTCCCGCTGTTCCAGCCATGAGGGTAAACATGAGCGCAAGGAACTGCCATTTGGTTCCGTTTGTGAATGGCGCGAAATACTCCGATACGCCAAGTTCCCTGTCGAGCTGCCCCATCTCTTCAACAATTTTCCCATAAGAAAGCCATGGAAGTGGGTTACTTGTAAGCTGCAAGCTCATGAAAATAACCGGAATGAGGTAGGCAATGATGAGGATGATGTATTGCGCCACCTGAGTCCAGGTAATTCCCTTCATTCCACCAAACCCTGCGTAGAAGGCAATGAGGACCACTCCGATAAGGGTTCCAATTTTTGCGTCTACTTCTAGTAAACGGCCAATAACTACCCCAGAACCCGAGAGTTGTCCAATGGAATAGGTAAAGCTGATGATGATCGTACATAGCGCCGCAATAACACGCGCCGAGTGACTGTTGAAACGGTCTCCGATAAATTCAGGGACCGTGTAGCGTCCAGATTTTCGAAGCTGTGGAGCTAAAAGAAAGGTTAATAGAAGATAACCACCCGTCCACCCCATTATGTATGCAAGTCCGTCATAGCCAAGGAGCATGATGGTCCCGGCCAAACCAATGAATGAAGCCGCACTCATCCAGTCCGCACCAATCGCCATACCATTAAAGACTGGTGGAACGCCGCGTCCCGCTACATAGAAATCAGAGGTTTGTTTAGCTTTATTGTAGATGGCAATTCCGATATAAAGTGCGAAAGTAACTAGAATAATTGATAATGAGACAATGAACTGATTATCCAACCGTACATCCCCCTTTAAATAGGTCTATTTATCAAATGCGGATTCTATGGAATGAAATTAATGGTCGAGTGTTTTTCCTGCGCTAAGTACTTCGTTTGCTTCCTCATCAATGCCGTATTTTTTATCAATTCTGTCACTGACTTTTGCATTTACGAATAAAAGAATAATGAAAACGAGGATCGAGCCTTGTGCTCCCATAAAATAATGAAACGGGAAGCCTCCGAAAATAGTGAATTGCAGGGATTCTGCAAAAAGAGCGATGCCAAATGATACACCTAACCAGATAACGAGATAAATCATAATAAACATGTTCTTTTCGCGAAAATACGCATCAGCGACCGACTTATCAATTTTTTTCAAAGAGTTGCCCTCCTTTGGCTTTGGCGAATTTGGTTGTTGCGGAAGGTTCGGATGCTCCCAAACCCTATTGAAGACTGAAAATAAATTTTACTGTGTCGAGAAATGGTACGGGCACTAAAGCAATTTGAACGACTGCATACGTAACCAACGTGACAATGGGAACCCCTAACAGCACTGGCCGTTGCTTCTTAATCGCCAAAAAAATGCATACCCCCGTAACTGCTATAAAAAAGAAAAAAAACATCCTACCTGCACCCTTTCTTGTAAGCGCTTTAAATATGCGACACCCTCATCCTCCTTGCCACTCTGTACTAAGACAGAATATTGTAATAATTCTAATAACTAGATTATGAAGCAAGCCTACCCTTTAAGTCAACTACATCTGAAAAGAGAATTTCTGTACTAGTACAAAAGTTACAGGGGCATTTAAAAGGGGTAGGTGAACCGTCCCCTCTCCTTACAAAAGAGGATTAACTATGTATGTGTCGAAGCTATTCATATGTTAAGGGCTAAATAAGGTAAGGGGGAGTAAGTTGCGAGCTGTTTTGATTTTGGTTGTTCTGTTGCTTTTGAGTGCTTGCGGTCTAGATAAACAGTCTGGTAATTCAGCATCAATGGAGAAGAATACACCTTCTGAGGAAAGGATTGAGGGTGTCATTGCTGATATGAATGGGAAACAAATCCTGGTCATTCCAGACGCAACTAGAGAGGATTTGGTTGATGCCACTTGGGAGGAGCTTTATAAGAAAAACGGTGGTGCATATTATTATGTGGATGCTGAAACCGCTGATACGTTAAAAATTGGTATGAAGGTTGCAGTTTTTTGGGATGGAGATCAAGAGGATTCCGAACCACCTCTGCGAAGTACTGAAAAAGTAGAAATCATCTCAAATGAACAATAGAAAAGCTCCGTGCTTTAGTGGCACAGAGCTACTTTTATTTATAACAGGAAAACGACGGATTTACATGAGGGAGTTTGCGGAAAAAGGTAACTTTGACACGCAACGGCTGCCTCGGTCCTTTCTGTTGCGTTCCAAACCACACTCTCTACTGCTTTGCCTCCTCCTCAAACTCGACCTCATGCTCCTCCATCAAGTCCTCGAGTTCAATCTGGAATTGCCGTATTTTGGTGCGGCCTTCATCTAGCTTTTCGTTAGCTTCGAAGATTTTGTCATGGCTTTGGAGATCGATGGCGACCAGGATCATTTTGAAGCCTTGCATTTGCGCGTTGCTGCCTTCGATGTAGAGGTTATGAATGGCGCGGAGTTCTTCGGTTTTAGGCTTAATGTCTTCGAGTTTTGCAATGAATTCTTCATAGGCGGGGATGGTGATGGAATCGATGGTTTCATACATGGTCCAGTCGTCCGTATAATTATCTCCAGATACGCTGTCGTAAGAATCAATCGCCTCTAGCTCCATCTCACTGACACTCTGCAAATCCTCGTTCACATAGGTTAATAAATCCTCCTGAATCGGATCACTAGTACAGGCGGACAGCGCAACTAACACAAGACAAAGAGGCAAAAGCAACCACAGAAGTCTTCTCATGTTGATTCCTCCATTTGGTTTTTTCACACTCTAAAAATGTATTCCGTCATGGAGTTGTATTAGTACCTGAGACATGGGGGCTACTCTGGCGGTTCATGTAGTTTTAACGCACAACACATTGGAATAAGTTTACAAAAATGCAAACAAATATTAAAATTAAGTAAGTGTCTGAATATTTCATCATTGATGTTTAGGGAGTAGCTATGGCCATGATAAATAAGAAAAAGCTCGCATTTTTTTCGTTTCTTTTTTTCATTGTTTTTACGATAGTTGGAGATTCGTATATTTACTATTTGGATGGCAAGGTGTTTGAAAGTGACTACAGGTATGAAACGGATATCAAGGATCGCAATCTTAAAGAAGAATATGTGCAGGATTTAAAGAAGTATAGTGATGAATTTAACCTTAGGATTTATGTTGCTACAACGGAGGTCACCTCTAAAAATTCAGCAACTTATACGGTGTATGCTAGCGATGAGAACAAGGATTATATTAAAAACCGGATCCTTTCAACGGAAGACAACGCCTTCTTCCGCTCCTTCATTAGTGGGGAAAGAGACATTATTTTCAAAGACTTCGAAGACATCACGGACATTCATGAAACAAACTATTTAGTGTTTGGGACGAAGGAAAATGTCGAGAAATTGCGCTCTGCAACCAATGACAAATACGGGATGAGTAAGCCATATGACAATAGCTATTCCAACGATGCACCTTTATTCCTGTCAGCAGCGTGGATTTTTATTTTTTCTATTATCCTGATATATAGTTTCTTTGAAGTTAGTAATTTTAAAAAGGAAGCATTGATACGCTATTTAAATGGCACGAATATGAAGCAGGTTGTGTTGCCATTGGTAGTCAGTAACTCTGGGACTATCGCTTGTGCAGCGATGATCGGAATGCTGTTCACTTCAGCCATCACGGAATCCTATAAGTTTGCCTACATATCTTTTGCAGCAGTGGTCTTACTTTTACTATTATCAAATAGCTTCTATCTGCTTCTTTTTAACTTGAATGTAAAAAAGACGTTTGTACGTAGCTCCTATACTTTTGGCTATAAGTTGTTTGCATTTTTCGTTTTATCCGTCATCTCTATCACGTCTATATTAATTTTGACGTTTACTTTTAAAACCATCCACGATGCGACTCGAACGATCAATCAGCAGAAAAGCTGGGAGCAGTTCTTTGATTACGATAATGTTGTTTTCTTTTTCAAAGACTATTCAGAAACGACGAATATGGAAACGGACGAAGAGTATGCGGGGAAATTTTATAACGAAAATCTTGATACATATAACATGCATCTTTCCTTCGACTTTGCCAATAATGGCGGGATTTCCTCCTCTATTGGAACTGCGCAGGATCCTATTGTCTATCTGAATAAGTATGCCAAGGCTGAGGTCAAACAGTTAGGGCTACAACCAGAGGAATTTAAAGAGGATACTTATTATCTTATTTCTCGCTACACTGAGGAAGAATTATCACAGATGGGGATATATGATGGAACGGAAACGGATGAAATAAGCTTTTTGTTACATAAGAATGTAGAGAGCCTTGAGGTCATTACCATCCAGGATTCCTATTCCTTCCTCGTGCATGATATTAACATGGACAACCTGGCGGACAATTACAAAGAAAATCCAATTATAATCGTTGATACTCACAGTACTTTGCCGAGCATAGACTTTAACTGGTTTGTTTTTAATTCTTTAGTGAAATTTGATAAGAAAAGTGATTTTCGTAGCTTCATTGAGTCGATCGGTTACGAGAATGAAGTGTTTTATCAAAATAACATTGAGGAGCTCTATCTGAAGAAAAAGGCAGAGAAAGTCTTAATACTCGTCATCAATGTGATTTTAAGTATCATGATGATGATTTTGTTTAATATTTCGTTAACTTCTGTGTTGAAGATGGATTTTGATTCACGGGCAGTGGAGATTGCGGTGGATAAGATATTTGGGAAAACACTTATGAAGAGGTATAAGGCTTTGTTTCGATTGTTAATTGGCGCCTTTTTTGTTGGGGTTTGTACCGCCATAGCTGGAAAGTGGGTTTTCCAAAGCTTCTCTTTCTTTTACGTGGTCATCGCGAGCGGCCTAGTGTTCCTCAATACAGGTTTCATTCTTTCCTTGTTCATAAAAAAATATGAAAAAATCAGTATCCCACGGATTTTAAAAGGCGGTATGTAAATGATAAAAATGGATAATGTAACCAAACGGTTTGAGAATCGGGTTCTTTTTGAGGATTTTAGCTGTACGATTGAGCAAGGAGAGTTTGTGATTTTTAGTGGGAAAAGTGGAAGCGGTAAGACGACTCTACTAAACATGATTGGCGGCATTGAGCAGTGGGACTCTGGCAACATTACGGTGGATGACCTGGATTTATTGAATGATAAGGATATTTTAAGGCTGTATCGCGAAAAAATCGGGTTTCTTTTTCAGAATTTCGCTTTAGTGGACAATAAAACTGTCGAAGAAAACATCCTAATGATTGATAAAAAGTATCGAAATGCTGTCACGGTAGCAGAGGTGCTGGACAAAGTCGGGTTGAGTGGGTATGAAAAAAGAAAGGTCTACACCCTTTCTGGCGGCGAGCAGCAAAGGATCGCGATTGCACGCCTATTCATGAAAAAATGCACCATCATTTTGGCTGACGAACCAACCGGAAGCCTAGACAGCCATAACGCTAGTGTGGTCATTCATCATATCCAAGAATTAAACCAATCAGGCAAAACCATTATCATGGTTACACATGACGAACACCTCAAAAAACTAGGTGAGAAAAGAATTGATTTATAAGAAAGGGGGAGGGTTCTCGCGGTTCATTGAGGAGAGCCCTCCCCTGCCCTTTACATTACTTCTATTGCTAGCTTCATAGCAGCTGTTAAGTCAGCCTGAGACCAGCTCGGGGTGTTGGTGAGTTGGGTGGCAAGCTGGTGTGAGGCTGGGATGTGGATGAAGCCTGCTGGTACCTCTGCTTTTGTTGCTGCATAGTGGTTTAGTGCTGCATACATGACGTTGTTGCAAAGGTAGGTCCCTGCGGTGTTAGACACTTTGGCAGGATAGTGATTTTCGTTTAAATGGTTGACCATCGCGCGGATTGGCAGCGTGGAAAAATAGCCATCCGGGCCATCTTGGTTAATGGGTGTATCCTGTAGAACGACTCCATTATTATCTGGCGCGCCCCCAGCATCCTTACAGTTGATGGCGATTCGCTCTGGTGTGATGTGAGCACGTCCCGCAGCAAGTCCAAGGCAGACCACCGCATCCGGCTGCACCTCTTCCATATACGCAAGCAACAATTTCTCCGATTCCGTGAAATCTACAGGTAGCACACGGCTCTCCACCTTATACTCGCCAATCACCTGCTGATCTAGCTCCTTTACAATCTCCTCTGTCGGATTGATCGTAAAATTTAAAAATGGCTCAAAGCCTGTTAATAGTAGTTTTCTAGTCATGCTTGCGTCCTCCTTTAAGTTTGGGGCGGGGGGACGGTTCTGGCGGTTCATTCGTGCTTCGAATGAACCAGGAGAACCGTCCCCATGCCCTCATAGCAATACCGCTCCATATACAAGTGCGCCGCCGATGACATAGGCGGGGTGCACTTTCCATTTTTCAAGTAGTAGGTAGCTCGCGACGATCAAGATTACGGTTTGGATGGTGCCGCTCGCTTGGTAGGATTCGGCAAAAAAGCGATACGCCATGACGCCGAGTAGGAGAGCGATGGTTGGTCGCACGTAGTTGGACATCCGCTTCACTTTCGGGGAGTCACGGAATTTGTACAGCACACTCATCAGGGCAATCATCAGGATTAACGATGGCGCAACGGTTGCAAATACACCAACGGCTGCCCCAGGAATTCCAGCTTGTTCATAGCCAATATAGCCGGCCATTTTTGTGGCAATGGGACCAGGCAGGGCGTTTCCGAGCGCGAGTACCTCACTGAACTCTGAAACCGTCAGCCAGCCATAGTTATGTACCACTTCCTCTTCGACAAGGGGAATCGATGCTGGTCCTCCACCGTAGCCTAAAATCCCTGGGATGAAAAAGGCGAGGAAAATCTCCCAATAAATCATGCTTTGACCTCCCCTTTTTCGGTGTTATTTTTTTTCAATAGAGCAGTCGCTAAAAGAACTCCAATGACGATACCTGGATGCACGCCAAGCAGTTGAATGACGAGAAAGCTTGCCACTAGTAAGACAAGCGCCCACATCCACCCAAGTTCTTTTTTTGATTTTGTGAAAAAATCCCACGTTAACACGGCCAGCATCACACCGACTACCGGCAACACCGCTTTTGTCATGCCTTGCACCCACGCTTGATCTTTAAAGCTCGCGAGCGTGGTGAGTAAGACTATCATCAGCACAATCGTTGGCAGAGTGGATGCGAGGATGGCGTTCAGCATCCCCGCATAACCAGCCACTCGGTAGCCAATATAGCCGGCCATTTTCGTATTAATTGGTCCTGGTAGCGTGTTCGCGATGGCCAATATGTCCGAAAACTCCTCATCTGACAGCCACTTATACTTCCCTACCACTTCCTTATGTACAAGCGGAATGCTCGCAGGCCCTCCGCCATACCCAAGCATCCCCACCCTTAAAAATGCAAGAAAGATGTCACGTTGCTTCATGATGTTATGTTCCCTCCTTTGGGACGGGAGGACGATTCGAATGAACCGTCCTCTATCCTCCTCAATATGATGCAATGCTGCCGTCTGTGCGAGGTTCGGTGCCACCCGAGAGGACACCGGTTTCTGGGTTGCGCCAAATAATTTGGCCGCGTCCAAAGCTTCCGCCATCAAGGGTGACTTGGATGTCATGGCCTTTTCGAGCGAGTGCTTGAGCTAAGTGCTGCGGGAAGTGATGTTCGACGAGCACTTTTTTGCCTTCCATCCACTGCCATCTTGGGGCGTCAAGGGCAGCTTGAGGGTGCAAATGGAAGTCAACGGTGTTCATGACAACCTGCATATGACCCTGTGGCTGCATATAGCCGCCCATCACGCCGAAAGTACCGACCGCTTCTCCTCCCTTGGTGAGAAAGCCAGGAATAATGGTATGGTATGTTTTCTTTCCTGGTGCCAGAGCGTTCTCATGCTCTGGATCAAGTGAAAAATCATGCCCGCGATTTTGTAGCCCAATTCCAGTACCTGGCACGACCACCCCAGAACCGAAGCCCATGTAGTTGCTTTGGATAAAGGACACCATGTTCCCCTCTCCATCCGCAGTGGCGAGATAAACCGTTCCTCCCTTTGGCGGTGTACCTGGTTCAGGAGTCAACGCCATGTCCGTGATGCAATCTCTTCTCTCTTTTGCAAAAGAACTAGAAAGCAGCTCTTCGGATGTATGCGTCATCGTTGTTGCATCAGACACGTATTTCTTGGCGTCGGCAAATGCCAGTTTCATTGCTTCAATTTGCTTATGATAGGTTTCGAGATTGTCCCGCTCTGTGAACGTGTCGTCCTTGAGCATATTCAACGCCATCAGCGCGACAATTCCCTGTCCGTTCGGTGGAATCTCCCACACGTCATAGCCCTTGTAATTCACTTTTATTGGCTGCACCCACTCCGGCTGGTAGGCTGCAAGATCCTCATATGTAATAAAACCGTTGTGTTGCTTGGAAAAATCGGCAATCTTTTGAGCAAGTTCTCCTCTGTAAAAGGCCTCCCCATTTGTGTCGCCGATTTGTCGGAGTGTATCCGCGTGACCTTGGGATGCCCACATCTCGCCAACTTCTGGCGCGCGTCCCTTTGGTGCAAAGGTGTCAAACCAGTGCGTGAATTCTTCCGTTGTGCCATGCTTTTTATATGCATTGTACGCTGATTTCCAGTACTTCCCGAGTGTTGGTGAAACGGGATAGCCTTTTTCCGCGTATTCAATAGCTGGCTCTAGAACTTCGGAGAGTGGTAGTTTGCCAAACTTCTTGGAAAGCTCTGCCCACGCTGCTGGAGCGCCTGGAACGGTGACCGGAATGAGCCCAAGCTTAGGCATGGTGTCGTGGCCAAGCTCCTTTACCGCTTCGATGCTGATGGACTGCGGTGCTGGCCCACTAGCGTTAAGTCCGTGAAGCTCCCCCTTTGTCCAAACAAGCGCAAATGCGTCTCCGCCGATTCCGTTGGATGTTGGCTCCACGACTGTCAGGCAGGCTGCAGTTGCGATGGCCGCATCAATGGCATTTCCGCCTTTTTTAAGAATGTCGAGCCCAGCCTGTGCAGCAAGCGGCTGAGACGTCGCCACCATGCCATTTTTCGCGAAAACCGTGTTGCGCTGGGATGGATAAGGATTGTTCTGATAATCAAAAGTCTGTGTCATCTCGTGTGTGATCCCCCTATTATTTCGTTTTACGAATTAATTTCCATTATACTTAATTTTCTTTATTTTTTCAAAATTTTATGGGGGACAGGGGGACAGGTCCCTCGTCCCACTTCGTTGCTTCCGCGAAGAGATAATGGTGGGTTCTGCCGGTAACTTGACTCGCGTTAGGTCCCTGAGAGACAGGGGGACAGGTCCCTCGTCCCACTTCGATGCTTCCGCGAAGAGATAATAGTGGGTTCTGCCGACAACTTGACTCGCGTTAAAAAAGGTATTTGGCCATATCTCTGCCGAACTTTAATAGGGACATTCCACCTGTGTCCCAGTATCCCCTCTTTTCCAACACAAAAAAGCCGCCAGACGGTACCTGCGTCTTGGCGGTGGTTGAAACATTCTCTTGTTTTGTGCGCTGTTGTTGCTATTGCATCGGTATAGATAGTATACCCGGGAGTGCAGAGAAGTATTCCTGTTTTCCTTGGGCAGGATCAAAATTTTTGGTTGTGTTTTTTCAGCTCTATGTAGCTTTATAAGCAAATTACCGATAAATGCATAGAAAAAGTGACTCTGAGTGCGCCTTTTTAGTAGACTTGGGGTGAAAAATGAAAAAGGTAGAGGGATTTACCTGTTCTGGTATCCGTTTTTTGGAAAAAACACCTGATTTTCGAGGGGATTTGGACCAGCAGAGGAATGATTGCAACACTTTTTGAAGTTATTGTAACACTTTTCCAGGTTATTGTGACACTTTTTAGAGTTATTGTGACACTTTTCCAGATTATTGCGACACAACACAATTCAGAACCAAATTGAACGGGATCGACGGTTCTCCTGGCCAAACCCCTCCCTTCCATACCCAACCTACCACACCCCAAAAAAACCCAAATTTGCTTCTTTTAGTAAAACCACAAAAAAACAGCCCCCCAGCTCCGAAAAGCCATGGCAAGCTTCTTCTCTCATGCGCCGAACCACATTAGAATTCTTCTTTTTTATGGGTTCATTCACCTGCGAATGAACCCCGAAAACCATCCCTCCGCTCCCTGGGACAAGGGACCTGTCCCTCCGTACCGTCCCTCTGTACCACAAAAAACGCAGCCTCCTCATCAGAGGTTGCTGCGTTTTGGTCAATAGAGACGTTTATGTGGAACAAGACTTTCGTGAATGCTATGTTATGTTAGGTAGCTGACGGAGTCTTCTTGTTCTTCTTCAGAACCCTCGCCATCTTTGTCTTCGCCATCTTCAGGTTTGTCTTCGCCTTCTGCTGGTGTTTTTTCTTCTTCACCGGCTGGCGCGCCATTGTCTTCAGAAGCTTGTCCAGATTCTTCGATTAGAGAAGTTACTGGTTTGTCAAAGTAGCTAAGTGGGTTGACAGCAACGGAATCTTTGCGGATTTCGAAGTGAACACGAACATTTTCTTTGTCCAGTTCGTTCGTTCCTGCGTTTCCGATGATATCACCTTGCTCTAAGAAGTCGTTTTTCTTCACTTTTACATCTGCTAAGGATTGGTAGACTGTTTTCACGCCATCAAAGTGCTCGATTTCAACGACATTTCCAAGTAAAGGATCCTTTTCGACATGAGTGACTGTTCCACTAAGGGCTGCAACTACTTCAAATGTTTCGCCATTCTTCATTCCAATGTCTAGACCAGTGTTTGGCTGGTATGTGCCATTGTAAACGATGTAGGCATTAAGCTGCTCTTCTTCAGATGCGTTCTCATCCCAGAAGTGTTTCACGATTACAGAAGAATTCGGATCTGTTACCGGCATTACAAAGTTTTCAACCGGGCTGTTCACTTCCACAGATTCTTCATTTCCGTGTGAAGTCGTTTGACCTTGTCCTTCTGTGTTATTTCCAGGATTCAAATCTGCTTCGTTACCTGACTGTAATACTAAAACCGCTGTCAAAATGATTGCTGCACAACCTAGATAGATTGCTGGGAAAACCCAACGCTTTTTCATTAAGCGCTGCCAATTTGATTGTTGAGAAGTCCGTTTCTTTTCTTCCTCTCTCATTGTATCATCACCTCAGCAATCATTCTGAACAGATTGGGAGAATAATATACATATCTACTAAAAAATTTTTTGAAATTGTTATTTTCCTTCATTAGGGTTAGTTTTATGCATGTTGTTTAAAAAAATTTCTTCGCGTCCTTCGGGGCGGCGGGGAATCTCCTCAAGCTTTCGCCTTGCGGGTGACTACACCTTGTCGCTTTATTCCAGCGGGAGAATCCGCCCATTTGCTCCAATCAATAGCTAAGTTGCATTTTTGGCAGACAAAAAGTCCCTGAACGCGAATGTCCAGGGATTTTTCTTCTATTATTGTCTCGCCGTTATCGTATTTAGAAATTGATCGGCGTTTGCAATTTGAACATCTTTGTAATAGTGGGAGAGGATCTGGTTGTAGGTTTTGCCTTCTAGGGCCATTCCGTTGGCGCCGTATTGGCTCATGCCGACACCATGGCCAAAGCCTTTGGTGGTGATGACGATGTTGTCGCCTTTTCGCTCCCAGGTGAAGTCGCTCGACCGAAGCTTGAGGGTGTCACGCACTTCGCGTCCTGTGAGCTCCTTGCCGTTGATGTCGACCTTATCCACACGGTTTCCGGTGGTGCGGGAGATGATTTTGCCTACAGCACCTTCACCTGTCAGCGTTACGCCTAATTTATTTTGAAACTCCTGAACAGTCAGGGTTGTTTGGCTTAAGTATTTTTCCGAGTTAACGTCCCACGGGCTTTCGACACTGCGCAAGTATGGGATTTCATTTGGCCAGTATTCTTCTGAGTTTTCCGTGTAGCCGTTGCTGGTGGAAAAATAACTCGCATCAATCGGTACATTATTATAGGTAAGAACAGTGCCTGCTGTTTCGGCGACCGCCTGCTTTATTCTTGCCATTTTCCAATCGTAGTCCTTTGGCTCCCAAATTGCTTTGAGTTCTTCTGGGCTCTTATAGACCTGGTGCTGCTCGGAGTCTGTTACGTCCGCTCCTGATGGGGTGCCGAGCTTTTCTTCTGCCATAAGCTGCCTTAAGATGTAGGTTCTCGCTGCAAGGGCTTGTGCCTTTAGGGCTTCGAGTTCAAAGTCTGCTGGCATTTCAGATGCCACCACGCCAACGATGTAGTCTTCTAGCGGGATGTTCTCAATCATTTCCTGCTTGTTGCGGTAGACCGCTACATCAATGGGTGATTCAATTGGTTCTGTGCTGGTTTTGATTTCTTTTGGTTGGAGTTCCTCTGTGAGCTCTCCGCCTTCCTTTTCGGCGAATGGAATAACGAGCAGTGTTGGTACCATTAATACCATGACAAATAGAAGAGAAGATAGTACGATGATTGGTTTCAAGTTCCTCATAGCGCCGAGCCTCCGATAACAATAAAGTGTAGGTTGTTTGTTTTCCTGTACATTTCATTCTTATGGGAGTGGACAAGGTATTATGACTATAAATAGGAAAACCTTTTATGTTTAAAATACGCTGGTGTTTTCCGCAAAGTGCGTCGAGCAACCCTTCTGCTTGACCTAAAATTGCAAACATGAACTCATGATGCGTCGAGCATTCCTTCTGCTCGACCTAAAATTACAAACACGAACTCATGATGCGTCGAGCAACCCTTCTGCTTGACCTAAAATTGCAAACATGAACTCATGATGCGTCGAGCAATCCATCTGCTCGACCTAAAATTACAAACATGAACCCATGATGCGTCGAGCATTCCTTCTGCTCGACCTAAAATTTCAAACATGAACTCAAAATAGGTCGAGCAACCCTTCTGCTTGACCTAAAATTACAAACATGAACCCAAAATAGGTCGAGCAACTCTTCTGCTTGACCTAAAATTACAAACATGAACCCAAGATAGGTCGAGCAACCCCTCTGCTCGACCTAAAATTGCAAACAGGAACTCATGATGCGTCGAGCAACCCTTCTGCTCGACCTAAAATTACAAACATGAACCCATGATGCGTCGAGCAATCCTTCTGCACGAACCTAAATTTCAAGCATGACCTCAAAATAGGCTGAGCAACCTCACTCCTTTGCTCGAGATCCCAATTTTAATAAGCTGTGAATAGTCTAATTATCGACTTTCACTTTCGAATTGCGACAAATTTTTAGAAAAGAGACAAAAAAACAAACCCCGAAAAGGAGTTTGCCTTTTTTTGTAGAATATATGAATTAGATCAGTAGCAAGTTTATGCTTCTTTCATTTGCTCGATGATGACGGTTTGCTCTTGTTCCATGGAGCTTACGCGTTCGATGTCTGCGCCAAGTGCTGCTAGTTTGTTGTGGAAGTTCACATAGCCACGGTCTAAGTGTTTTAGTTCCGTCACGCGTGTGTATCCGTCTGCAACTAGGCCAGCAAGTGTTAGCGCTGCGGCTGCACGTAGATCGGTTGCTGCTACTTCGGCACCTTGCAGCTTGGATGGTCCATTGATGACAACGGAGCGTCCCTCGATCTTGATGTCGCCATTCATACGACGGAATTCTTCCACGTGCATGAAGCGGTTTTCAAATACTGTTTCTGTGATCATGCTGGTTCCTTCTGCTGCTAGAAGCAGTGACATCATTTGTGATTGCATGTCAGTTGGGAAACCAGGGTGTGGCATGGTTTTGATGTCGATTGGCTTTAGTTTTTCTGGACCAATGACACGAAGTCCGTTTTCTACTTCTTCAAACTTAACGCCCATTTCTTCCATTTTGGCAATAAGTGAGCTGGAGTGTTCTGGTACAGCACCTTCGACAATAACGTCTCCACCTGTGATTGCTGCGGCAACCATGAATGTGCCTGCTTCAATGCGGTCAGGGATGATGTTGTGTGTGCAGCCGTGTAATTCGGATACACCTTCGATTTTAATGGTTCCAGTACCTGCTCCGCGAACCTTAGCTCCCATGGAGTTTAAGAAGTTCGCCAAGTCCACGATTTCTGGCTCTTTTGCGACGTTTTCTAGGATTGTTGTCCCTTCAGCAAGCGTTGCAGCCATCATGATGTTTTCTGTCGCTCCCACACTTGGGAAGTCCAGATATATTTTCGCGCCTTGTAATCTACCTTCTACTTCGGCATCGATATAACCATTTCCAACCTTCACTTTTGCACCCATCGCTTCAAAGCCTTTTAGATGCTGGTCAATTGGTCTAGATCCGATTGCACAGCCACCTGGCAATGCAATTTGTGCTTTTCCGTTACGAGCTAGTAATGAACCCATCACTAGTACGGATGCACGCATTTTCCTTACATATTCAAACGGCGCTTCTGTGTGAAGCTCTCTCGTAGCGTCGACAATTATACGATTATTTTCAAATTCAACATCGGCATTCATGTAACGCAAAACCTCGTTAATCGTATAAACGTCGGAGAGCTCAGGTACATCTAAGATTTCGCATTTGCCTTTGCTAGCTAATAAAGTTGCAGCGATGACAGGTAGTACTGCATTCTTGGCACCTTCTACCTTAACAGTACCTTTTAACCTCTGACCGCCACGGACGATGATTTTTTCCAAAACGTTCCCCTCCGCGTCTTTTATTCTATATATTAGTATTCAACAGTAATAATTGGCGTGCCTACAATCACGGTAGTCTTATCGCCCATTCCTTGTGTTCTTAATCCAATTTGCAAGTTCATTTTTCCATGCTGTGCCGGAAGAACATTATTCCACAATTCAGTATATGCTGAAACGGAAACAAAGGTATCTTCTCTGATCTCTTCCACTTTCTCTGCCGAAAAAGAGTCTAGTAAAATA